>CAZTCH010000004.1:0-96478 GCA_964612745.1 uncultured Candidatus Saccharibacteria bacterium
CTAAGTGCTAAGTGCTAAGTGCTAAGTGCTAAGAATGATTATAAATTTTTAATTCTCAATTCTCAATTTTTCGCCCTGTGACGCGATGACGCACGAGGATAAACATACAGAATTAAAAAATTGAAACTCGAATCCGCCAACCGCGGACAAAATTTCAGGTCAAAACTGTAAACTACGATGCAATTTGGTTTGGGATTCTTGTCGTTAGATGGGCACCATCTGACACCAAGCTCATCGTCGTGGTTTGAGGGGTGCATCGGCAGAAGTAAACAAAAATGTGTATGTCAGATGGTGCCCATCTAACTCTACCGTTTTTCTGGCGTGAAGGCGTTAAGACGTGAAGACTTTCAGTTTCCTTGTCTTTCTCGCAACTAGCAACTAGTAACTCGTTACTTATTTCTTTTTCCGCTTCTATTCCACTCCGTAATTGAACCTGCAGCAATTTCTATCTGCTCGGCCGGTCTGAGGTTGGATATCTGCTTTTTGTTCAAAAGCGGAAAATGTCGTGCATTATCTACGGCTTCCACAATATCCCACAAATCAGCTTCGGTAGTTTCCCACTCTAAATGGTCAAACCGACCCATGTGTACCGGTACCGAATACTCTCGTAAATTCTTTTTGCCTGTAGCATTGTCAAAATACTCATGGAAATACGAAAGGGCTAACTCACGCAGAGTTTTATATACTGGCTCACGGTAGCGCAGTACTGCATGGTTAGTTTTGCTAATAGCACCCCAGTACCCGCCCTGTTGGAACAACGCCACTACATGGTCTTGGTCTGGTCGCTGCACACGTAAATCCATGAGCAAGGGTTTTGCTCCATGGTACCGCAAAATAGACGCGGCAAGGAGCGCCCCTTCCATGCAGTGCGCTTTTTGCTCACGAATAGTGCGCAGTGGAGACATGTAAGTTTCACCACCACTTTCAAAATTTGCCGGTAGTGTGTTTAAAAAAGTTTGTATGCTTGCTGGTGTTTTGAGCCGTGCATATAAACGCTGCATATGTTTTGGCAACTGTTTGCTCATATACCTAATAGTAACATGTTAAAATAACCACATGCATATACTTGGAACAAAAAAACACCTGCTCGCCTTAAGTGCCATCTGCGGTGCAAGTGGCATGGCGCTGGAAGTCTCTGCCGCACGACTCTTTGCTCCCCACTACGGCACCTCTACGCTGGTGTGGAGTAGCGTTATTGGTGTGGTACTGCTCTCACTCAGTCTCGGATACTACCTTGGTGGCACACTCGTAGAAAAACACAAAGACATTCGTGTGCTCCTCTTGTGTATCCTTGGGGCTGGTTTGTTTACACTCGCCATTCCAGTTTTAGCCAACACCATATTGGAACTACTCACCTTAGATGGAAGTAGCCGTGCTTCACTCTTAAACTTAAGCGGTGGTTCGCTACTTGCCACCATACTCCTGTTTGGGTTTCCTACCATGCTTCTTGGCATAGTGAGCCCTTTCATTCTCTCACTACTTACTGCGCAGAGCGGGCACTTGGGTAACACGTCTGGCCAACTTTTTGCTGTATCTACTCTGGGTGGGCTTGCAGGAACTTTTTTACCAAACTTACTGCTTATTCCACTGGTGGGTACTACTTGGACCATTCTTGGCATTGGTGCCTTACTCACCCTGTGCGGAGTGTGGGGCATTCCCACAAAAAAGAACAAGTGGTATGCCGTGCTTGCGGGGGTACTACTTGCAGCAACTTCCACCGTAAGACCAGCATCTCCCAACACAGTCATTGCCGCTGCAGAGTCACCGTATCAATACATTCAAATAATAGAACCAACTGCAGGGGTACGATACATGCAGTTCGACAGTGGCTTTGGGTTTCAATCGGTGTACCATACCGATACAGACCCACTCCAAAGCATTGGCACGCCAGAGCACGAATACACGTACTATGAATTTGCAGCAAGCATTCCAGCGCTACTCCCCGAAAAAGATCACTACTCAGTGCTCTGCATTGGCCTTGCTGGTGGCACGCTCCCCCACGCACTACACGCGCTCTACAAAGACAAAGTCAGTATTACCGCAGTGGAAATTGACTCGGTAGCAACCGATTTAGCCAAAGAGTACATGGGGCTCAGAGACATCCCGCTCACTATTCACCATGCCGATGGCAGGCCTTTTTTAGCACATACATCTGAGAAATACGATTTTATTTACGTGGACGCATACCAAAATGAACTCCAAATTCCTTGGCAGCTCACTACACAAGAGTTTTGGCAACTCGCAGAGCAGCGCCTTGCCCCAAATGGAATTCTGGGCATGAACATAGCAGCACTTGGGTCTAAGAAAAGCAACTTAGTTGCAGCAATCGCCAACACCCAAGCACAGGTGTTCCTTTTTGTGTACGACGCCGCGCTGGAAGAACGAAGAAATGCAAGCCACCTCCTCCTCGCTTCCAACCAAGCACTTACCACAAAAAAAACAAGTGACAACAAAACTGTTGCCGCAATTCTCGAAAATCTCACACCGAAACTGAACCGCTTTTACAAAGATAATTCCCTACCCATCTTAACCGACAATCACGCTCCAACTGAATGGATTATCGCACAAGACTTGTCCAAGCAGTAACGAGTGGCTAGTTGCTAGTTACGAGAAAGACAAGGAAACTGAAAGTCTTCACGTCTTCACGTCTTAAAGTCGAACGAAGAAGAAGTAACGAGTAACGAGTTACGAGAGAAAAAATTAGAAATTGAAAATTAAAAATTGCATTCTTTCTAACTCCTAATTCCTAACTCCTATTTCCTAGTTCCTACTGAAACCGCACTGGGACACGAACTGTTGCATCATGCTCTGGCAACCCAGAAGGGTTGTCTTTTTTAAATTCTACATATCCTGTTTGCGTACTACTTGGTGTAAAGGTTACGACTGCCTGAAAAGGTACATAGTCAGTTGTCATCCACTCTGCTTGCGCTTGTACTACTCCTGTCCCCAACACAACACCATTTGCATCTATAATGTTTACAGGAAACGACGCTTCGAAAAACCAAGTACCGAGCGCTTTCCCTTTTATAGTGAGCGGACTGGTAACGACGCTCTGTGCAAAGCCTGCGTCGAGCACTACTGGCTCCGGCTGTGGTGCCGGTGTCACATCTTCCACAAAAGTAATATTGCCAGCACGACACTGTCTGGGGTAAGACTCCATGACCGGATTACCCTGTGCTGCACACTCTGCAAATGTACGCACCCGAGCAGTCTTCACTCGTCCACCTGACACCCCTCCAAACACCACAACAACAACCCCAAGCAATGCCAATGCTCCGAATAGTAACAACAAGAGTAAAAATTTTGGATTATTCATTACTATCTTATGTCTACGGTTACAGCTAGTTCCCGATGTACTCTTGGAACTCCTTGCGATACATATCTATCATGGCAACAAAAACTGCCATTAAAATAGGACCGAGTAAAAATCCGAGGAAGCCAAACACGGAGACACCACCCAACACGGCAATAAGCATGAGCAGTGGATGCACGCGTGTGCTATGCCCCAACACCTTAGGTCCGATAATATTATCTACCAACCCTACTGCAAGTGCCCCCCAAATAAGCAAGCCCAGCGCTTGTGCATTCTGACCGGTAAGAAGTAAGTAAATCACCGCAGGGATTAGCGCGAGCGAAGTACCCACTGTTGGTACGAGTGCGGCAAGCATGGTAAAGAAACCCCACAAGAATGCATTCGGTACTCCAAAAATAAGATACCCCACCGTCGCGACCACACCTTGAATAATAGCTGTCAAAAACTGCCCTTTTACTACCCCATTCACTGCATTCGTAATTTTTACAAACAATATGCGCTCTTGTTTGTTGTCTATTGGCGAAAGGTCAATAAGCACTTCTTTAAAGTGCCTGCCATCTTTCATAAAGTAGTACGTTGCAAGCATGGTCAAGAAGAACGACAAGAAGAAGCTTGCTAAGTTAGACACCACACTAGAAAAAGTTTGGAATGCGTTTGCTGTAACACGAGACACGACACTGCTTAAATCTTTCGATGCAGTCGTGACAAAATCTTGCACTTGCACTGGCAGTCCCGACACTAACTGACTCCTGTCTAGTACAAACTGCCCATGTCTGAAATTGTCGTACAAGTTTGAAACTTCCGTAAATATAACCTGCCCCAACAATGCTACGGGAACTAAAATAATGACTAACATTATGAGCAGCGTAATAAGCGCTCCCCACGCGTGCGACTTACACTTAACCGAAAACCACTCCGACATAGGGTAAAACAGCACCGCCAAAATGAATCCCAAAACAAGTATGTTCAAAAATGGCTGGACCACCGTGAACACCAACCCTGCCATAAGGAGCAAAATCAGCAAGAAACTTACAATTTGTAGACGTTTTTGTGTAGGCATGGAAAATACGAAGAGTTAAATGCTAAGTGAAAAGTTCTGAACACAAGACTAGCTTTAGTATAGCAAATACTGCGTTTTTCTGTTCCTTCCCCCTTCCCCCACCAAACCAAGCAAAATATTGACTTTTCCCCTACTTTATGGTAAGATTCATTAGCCTTAATAAGCTACACTACAAAGGCAAAAAAGCAAAAATACAACGACGGAGGATCAGGAAAATGGCTGAGAAAGAAGATTGCGAAGCACCTGCTAAAAAACGCATGGCGGACGAGCAGCTCTACGGAACTGCAAATACGGACCAAAATGCAACTATGTCGAGCAAAAGCAGGCTGGCATTACAAACAGCAAGAAGACCAGTAGCGGGCCTCTGGCGCCCACCATACACGAGGCGCCGCAAAGCGCGGCGACCAATCATAGGCGACTAGTAAAGCCATAAACCTTTGCGAGAGAAGCACCCTGCTTCTCTCTTATCTTTACAAAAATCAGGCAAATATTGCCTAAAATCAAAAGAAAAGCTATACTTACACATAGTTTTGTAGCCCACTGGGGCTTATTTTATTAATCACTTATACGAACCATCGAACCGCCTCGAGCGGTAGCTCGCAGCCATTCGTTGATTCGTATACCAAGCAGACTGTAAAAGATCTTATGAAACGAGACACAATTCGCAATATCGCAATTATTGCCCACGTTGACCACGGCAAAACCACTTTGGTAGATGCCATGTTAAAGCAGACCCACACCGTTAAAGACGATGGCGGGGCTTTACTCATGGACTCGGGAGACCTCGAACGTGAACGCGGTATTACTATCCGCGCCAAAAATGCTTCTTTGGTATACAATGGCATCAAGATTAACATTGTAGACACCCCAGGGCACGCTGACTTTGGTGGCGAAGTAGAACGCACCTTGCGCATGGCAGACGGTGTACTGCTTTTGGTAGACGCCAAAGAAGGTCCAATGCCACAAACAAAGTTCGTGCTCAAAAAAGCTTTGGAACTTGGTCACAAAGCAATTGTGGTTATTAACAAAATAGACAAACCAGACGCGCAGATTGACCACACCATCAACAAAACTTTCGACTTGTTTGTGCACCTTGGTGCAACAGACGAGCAGCTTGAGTTCCCTATTATCTACTCTTCCGGTATTCGCGGACTTGCTAGCACTGACCCAGAAAAACTCAAAGCACTCATTGCCGATCCAAACACCGAGCCAAACATTACCGACTTGTTCGAAGCGGTTATTAAATACATCCCTGCACCAGAAGTACGCGCCGAAGACCCTTTTGGACTACTCGTACTTGCCATTTCCTACGACAACTACATTGGAAAAATTGGTATTGGAAAAATTACTGCCGGTAAAGTCAAAAAGGGCCAACCCCTTGCCAAGATAACTCACTCCGGAGCAAAAACTGTGGGCAAAGTTACTGCGCTGCAAATGTACCAAGGTATGAAAGCAGTTGACGCTGTAGAAGCAGAAGCTGGCGACATTGTTGCCATTGCAGGATTTGACGATATCCAAATTGGAGAAACCCTAGCAGACGCACAAAACCCAGTACAGATTCCTCCAGTACACGTAGAACCACCAACAGTTAAAATGACGTTCGGAGTTAACACTTCCCCATTTGCTGGTAAAGAAGGTAAACTGGTTACCTCCCGCAACATCCGCGATCGCTTGTACAAAGAACTCGAAACCAACGTTGCACTCCAAGTAGAAGACACCGACCAAGGCGACACCTTCCTCGTTTCTGGTCGTGGCGAACTACACTTGGCAGTATTAATCGAAACCATGCGCCGCGAAGGGTTTGAACTGCAAGTCTCCCAGCCTCAAGTTATTTTCATAGAAGATAACGGACAGAAACTGGAACCATACGAACAGGTAACCATAGACGTGCCAAGCGAGTACCAAGGTACTATTATAGAAGAAATTGGTCGCAGAGCTGGCACGATGCTTTCCATGGACACCACCCCAAATGGTGATGTGCACTTGGAATACAACATGCCAACTCGTGGGCTGATTGGACTGAAAAACTTGTTACTCACCCGCACACGTGGTACCGCTATCATCAACAACTTGTTCGATAGCTACAAGCCGGTGCACACCATTGACACCCATGCGAACGACCACGGTTCTTTGATTGCTTCTGAATCTGGTGTATCGAACGCATATGGTCTGAACAACGCACAAGAACGTGGTGTCATGTTTATTGGCCCTGCAGTAGAAGTGTACGAAGGTATGGTAGTCGGACAAAATGCACTCGACAGCGACATTGAGCTCAACGTATGTAAGACCAAAAAACTGACGAACATGCGTAGCAGTGGTGCAGACGATGCCATTATCCTTGTTCCCCCTCGCCCTATAGAACTAGACTTCGCCATGGAATACATTGGCGCAGACGAACTCGTAGAGGTCACTCCAAAATCTATTCGTATTCGCAAACGTTTACTAAACGCAAACGACCGCAAACGCGCTGGCCGGTAGTACTACAAGAACTGCAAAAGACCTTCCGTAATACAACGGAAGGTCTTTATGTTTGTGTATACAACTAAGATGTTGCAGGTTCTTTTATTAAGCGATAGTATAATCACATGAGAGAATATATGGGATTTAATCCAATAGCTGAGAATAAAACTGAGAAAACAGAAGATGAACTTAGAGAAGAGCGAATCAATGCACACCATACAGAGCTTAACCAAATTAAACGACAAGCTACGCAAGAAGGAAAACTGCACTATGACGAACAAGGAAAATTTGAATACGCAGTAGCACCAAATGGCGAACAGTCAACACTTACCGAGCAGCAATGGTGTGAAGTAAGAAGCACAAACTTTAAAGCTTGGTTTGGGGATTGGCGACGTTTGTACACACTCGCCCATTCAGAAGAACTAAGCGGGCAAGAAAAAGAAGAGCTCGAGAGACTAAGACAAACAACTTCTAAAGTAGTATCTCCAAACGGTGAACCAGCTTTGTATTTTCATGGCACAAAATGGGACTTCGAAACTTTTAGACCGTCTGACGTTCCCCAAAAACATGAGGGCGTATACTTCTCTCAGCATATTGAAACTGCTCGTCACTACGCAGGCCAAGACCGTGAAGGCAATATAAAACAAGAAGATTTGGATCATTTTAATAACAGAGATATGGACATGGCCAAGATTAGTAAGGAAGAGTTCAAAAAGGCTTGGTTCCCATGGACAAAAAGAAAATGGCTAAAAAGTTATATCGGCTGGCGCAAAGATGCTAGAGATCCATTAAAAAAGATGCACAGCGTAGTGTTGCCATGCTATATAAAAAGCGTAAATCCCTTGGTAATAGACAACGGCCCTAGGGGTGGGGAGTGGGGAGGGTTTGACCCTACTGTCAAACACTATCTAAAAGATAAAAAAGAAGGCAACTACGATGGAGCAATGTTTTTAAACACATATGATAGCGGTCCTTTGGGTACAGTACTAAATGTAGTTCATAGTAACCAAATCAAATCAGCAGAAACTAACAACGGACTCTATGAAACGAGCAATGACAGCATAAATTCTTAGTATAAAATTTTACAAACATTTGCTTGTAAGATAGACTGGCAAAATCTATCAGACGAGGATGCCCCTCGTCATCTCTCAATTATCAGTTTACAGTTGTAGTTTTGTCCGCCAGCCGGCGGTTTTAAACTCTTCCTATCGTTAGATGGGCACCATCTGACACGATGCTTACAGTTACAACTTAAGTGGAGTATCGACATAAGTTGATAAAAACTCACTTGTCAGATGGTGCCCATCTAACTCCTCCCGACCTCGCCCCTCTCTGACTACAACCTAATTCCTAACTCCTAGTTCCTAACTCCTACCCCCCTCTACATCATCTGCACGACAATCAACTCCAACATAACCCGCGGTGGCATGGTAGAAGATTTTAACTCCAAATCTAAACTCTCTAACTTTGAGAGCGTATCTTTAATCAGTTTCTTATTTAATTTCGCTGCTTGCTTTTTTACCATGAACAACCGACCAGACTTCCACCCCGTTTGCGCCAGTAGTTCTTCGTCGCGCATGCGTAATTCTTGTGCTGCTACTACTTGCAAGCAGGCGCGTAATTGTTCTGCAAGTAATGCTGCCAATGTAATAGTTTTTGTGGTGTCGTCTTCGCCCGAGCTGTTGTAATAACGCCCCAGTAGCTCCATGAGTAAGACTCTGTTCTTCTGAGTAATGGCATCGGTAATGGCAAAGGTTACTACTTGGCGGTCGTCGGGTACTAGTTGCGCTACTGTAGCAGCAGTAATCTCTGCTTTGTTTGCAAAGGTAAGAAGTTTCTGTAGTTCCTGTTCCAATACTCCCAGCGACGGCTCACGAAGTGCCGCAGCGCTACCACCCAACGGGTCAATATACCCAAGCCTCCCGAGTAACGTCTGCGCTGCTGGTGTACGAATACTTCCTCCGTGTTTGGTTGCATACTCCACAACCCATTGCGGCAGCGTCGCAACATCTGGAGAGGTAAATTTCACCGTTTGCACGTGCGTATCTGCAGTAATAGTTTTGGCAAACTTCGTCCGCATATCGAGCGCTGCTTCTACCACAAAAATATGGTTTTGCGCTGCAGAAAATTGCAAGATCTGCTCTGGAGTGAGCAACACTTCTGCACCACCAAAAACCACAACCATCTGAGCCGGAGCGAACAAGTCTTGCGACACAAGCAGCTCAGCAGTAACCGTAGTATCTGCAAATACAAAATCTACCCGAGGTAAACCTAAGTATTTCTCCTGCTTTTGTAAGTATTCATCTCGCGCGTATGCGTCTTCTCCAACTAGCAAATACAACATGTATATAGTATACCTGCGTCACGAAAATTAAGCACGAATGAGCCAAAAACTGCGCCATCTGTCACAAGCCCTGTAAATCGAAGGTTTTTGTTAGTCGAAGTGACAAGTTGGCAAAATTCCTTTAAATAGGGTAAAATTACGTCTGTATACACCTCCTTTGAATTCAATTAGTCCAATACGGAATAGTTAATCTCAAGCAGTATACGAACTGTAGATAAGCCTAAAGCAGATCTCTACAAAACATATTATGCACCCGTAGCGCAACTGGATAGAGCATCAGCCTTCGAAGCTGAGGGTTGCAGGTTCGAATCCTGCCGGGTGCACCATCAAATCTCATTGACTGATTTCTTTGAAATCATCCTAGTTTTGACTATAAGCCCCTTTCAAATGTCAGTATATAAAATTATGGGCAAGCTTTACAAAAACATCATAATCGCAATTCTAGGAATTCTATTGGTAGTGTTCGCTTCTCTTTGGTACATTAGTGAAAAAGAGAGTACCGAAAATTTTGTCGACAAAACTCTCAAATGCACACAACTATACGAGCTAAAAAAAGATAAGTACTGGGAGAATGAAATCGGTCAGAGTAAGTCCATATTTAGCAAAGCATTAGGAACTTGTTTAGCTCTAAATATCTACAATAACTCTTACACTAAAAACTACTACGCTATGGTTATAGACATGTCGAACGACAAGACACTTCTATACTACAGCGACAAGCGCAACGGCTTTTACTATGAAGGTGACCAGAAAGTCAGCTGTGAAAACTCCTACATTTATTTTGAATATATACAGAGTGGTAAAACAATAAAGAACTATGGCTGTGAAAAATTTGGTTTAATGGATGATATGTTCAAAGAAATTAGAGCATTTGGATTTGATGTTTTCGATGCATCTCTTTAATGCTTATTTAAAATAATGAATAGATATCTTACGACCACTGCCCTATTAATCGTGATATTAATTCTTGGTTATCTATGGTATAACCAAAATTTAATGCTTTCACAAATTAATAAATCACAGCCACACCAACTAGAACAACAGACAACAGATGATGAAGGTCAAATAATAAATGACTCTTTTGAACAAATTGATAAAGACTTTAGAACGGTCGATACATGGCAAAAGCTTGAATGTACACCAAAAACTCGCATAGACTGCAGTAAGACGAGTTGCACAAAATCAGAACCAGTTGTGTACCTAGTCTTAAATCGTTTAAATAAGACTTTTTCACGTTGCGATAAGAAAAGCTGCGATACATACGATGCAGTTTTTGGATCAGGCGGTATATATACAAATATACAGGCAAATAACCCAAGCGGTATGATGATTAAAGTCTTAGGGAATCGTGAGTACACCGAAATGGTAACAACCGGACTGAACACAATACTGCAAAATGGTAACTGCTCAGAAATCCAGTAGCGCGTTATTAATCAATTAGACCCCACATGTTCGAACAGAATCGAACTATGACCTACAGGCAGTATAGAAACAACAAAGTTGGTTAGAAATTCATAGGAAGTAACATGCAAATAGTTATCCTTGCTGCAGGTCTCGGTCTTCGCCTGCGACCATTTACCGAAACAAAACCAAAAGCCTTAATCCCTGTAGCTGGGACACCGCTATTGTTGCGCACCCTTGAATCACTTCCTCTGGATTCAGTGAATGAAATCATCATTGTGATTGGTTGGCTCGGAGAACAAATTAAAGCAGTCGTCGGCAACACATACGCAGGCATTCCAGTGCAGTACGCGCTCCAAGAACCACTCAACGGCACTGGAGGCTCTGTGCACGCTGCAAAGCATCTACTGCACGACAAATTCCTCGTACTAAACGGTGACGACATCTACACACGCAAAGACTTACAAACCCTTGCAGACAGTCCGAGCTGGGCGCTGCTTGGAGCTGCGACTACACGCCCTCTTGCAGCAGCTATAGAGACCACACCAGAAGGAGTAATTACTGGCTTTTCGGCAAACCAAACAGACGCAGAAAAGTACATAAACTGCGGTGCGTACGCCTTAGACACTGACTTCTTTTCGCTACCTTTAGTGCCAATCCCCGTCAGGAACGGCTCTGAATACAGCCTCCCCCATACACTCATCCAAGACCCGCAGAACCACCCTGTACAGCTATTCCCAGCCACCCAGTGGCTTCCCGTGGGTAGTCCCGAAGAGCTTGCCAAAGCAGAAAAAATAATGCAAAATATATAGGCAAATTGCCTTTAAAGGTTTGGTCAATCTTGCACAACATACAAAAGGGCCGCTAGCTCAATTGGCAGAGCAGATCCCTCTTAAGGATAAGGTTCCGGGTTCGATTCCCGGGCGGCCCACCAAAAAAAACACCGTATTAGACGGTGTTTTTTATTTACTGAAACAAGAGCGCTCATAAATAAATCGCTATGGCTAATTCGTGCGAATTAGCACTGTACAGTAAGGGTAAAATTACTTGTGAATATAGAGTACACCCTCTCTTACTCCTAACTCTTCTATTTCTTCTACTTCTTCTATTTCTTCTCTCTATTCCTCCCCTGCTCTCCCAACGGGAGTAAATGGATTCCTTCCTACTGGACGCTCTGGTTCATAGACCTCACCTTTTTGCATTTTTTGTAACACGGTATCATATTTGCCAAAATCTACTCGGGTGGAAATAACCTGTCTCGCGCCAATATCAGAAAACTTATATTGATACACCGTTCTCACAATTCCTTGGATAGTCCACACATCAAAGCCTGCAATAACTATGCTTAAAAAAAGCATTACTGCGGTTTTGTTCAAAACTCGCTTTGCTTTACTCGCCCCTTTTTTTGGTCGTAATTTTTCTAAGAATGCTGGTAACTTCATGTAAGTAATCTTATTTACGCAAATATACTGTTGCAGTTAAATTGGCATTGACCGTATCTTTGGTCGAAGTAGCAACAGTAATAGACCTGACTGTAAAAATCGTACTAAAGTGCTCCAAGAAATCTATATACCCTACAACGTCTGCATAGCCACCAGACAACCGAAGTGTTATTGGGACGACGTATAGCTCACTGGTAGTTTTTGCTTTCGTTGCTGCAGCAACCGTACCAGAAACAGTTATGCTCAAATCGACTTTCATCTTCTCTGCTCGTTCTTCCAACCGCGCGAGCTCACTGACCAACGTCGTATCTTTGCTAAAGAAATCATTTGGCTGGAGCACTTTACCCGTGAGTTCTTCTAAATCATTTTTTGCTCGCTCTAAATTATCTCGCTCTTGCCGGAGCTCTAACACTGTTTTCTTCTGGTCCAGAATCTTTGCTTGACGGCTGAGTAAAGTTGCTTGTAACTGTGGCACCACGAGCAAAAACATTACAGCCATACCAACTGCAAATACAATAGCACCTATAATCAGCTTTGGTTTATACGAAAGTGTGTGCATAAATTACTGTAACAAAGAATCTTTAACAGTAAACGAATAGTGAAAATTTATATCGGTAGGCTTGGAAACATTCTCCAATGGATAATCGATATTTTCAAATTTGTCTGCATTTGCTACTACTGCGTCATACAGCGCCAATACATCTTGTCTTGTTAAGCCGAACCCTTGTACCGTAACCACTTTTTTCACGTTATCTACTGTAAAACTTTGAATTTGCACCCCAGCTGGCACTAGCACCGTAAACTCACGCAACAGCTGTGACCACTTTGGCGCCGCTGTAGACAAATTGATGTAATCTTCTATGTAGCCATTAATCGATTTAACTTCGCGCTTTATCTTTGCAGTATCCTCAGTCGCCGCAGAGGTGCGCAACTGTTCTGCTTCTGCTTGCAGCCCTTTCTCCGCAAAGGCAAAATACCATGTCACAGAGAAAAAGAGTAAGATCAGCAACAGGAAGCTCGCAGCCCCAAGAATATACACGCGCAACAACGCTCGATACCAAGTTCGTAAACCGAGCTCTGACTGACTTTCTTTCGGGAGTAAGTTGATTTGTTTTTGTGTCATACCGTTACATTCCTCATTGCCAAACCTAAAGCTGCTGCGTAGGGAAGCACTTTTGTCCCCGCAAGCTCCGGTGGCAAATTAACATGTACATTGACTGTTGGATCACCAACCGTGACCTCGAGTTCTGGATACTCTGGAAGGCTCGACTTTACGAATTCAGACAACCCTGCAAGCCCTGCCCACCCTCCGACAAACAAAAGTCTATTCACTTTTGCAGTGGAATGCTGGGAATGGAATACCATCACTTTTTTTATTTCTGTTACCAGTGACTCGAGCACAGGCAAAATAAGTGTTTTCAAATTTGGATACTGTTCTGTATTTGCAAAGCCCACAGTCGCTTTTATCTGTTCTGCGTCTTTCTGAGACACTTGTAAGCCCGTTGCTATCGCTTCGGTAATCTGAGAACCAGCCACAGACAACGTAGAAGTAAACTGAATGCCGCCAGATTGCACCATGACCAAATCAGTCGCCGACGCCTTCATATCCGCCAGTAGTACTGCGTCAGTATTACCCACCGCGACCAATGCACGAGCTAAGCCTTGTGACTCTACCTCCACCGCTACCGGTGTAACCCCCGCTTGGTGCAAACTTTGCAAAATTGGGTCGACATAGCTTTTCGGTGAAGCGACAAGCAATAAAGCTATCTTCCCTTCTGACTCGCCTATTTTCTGCCAGTCTAAATATACCTGATCAATTGGCACAGGGATGTAGCTTTCCGCTTCAAACGGCACTGCAGCTGCGATTTCGTCGTCAGACATTAGCGCGATATGGATTAAGCGCACAAAACATCTTCCTTCAGGCAAGTTTATCGAAACATCTCGAGTAGAAAATTTACCAAAACTAGGGCGAAGTAATAAATTTTCAAAAAGTCGTGCCAACCCTTCTACATCTGCACGACCCTCTGCATCAAAAATAGCTTTGGGTAAATCCACTTGGCCAAACCCAATAACCGTTGCTGCGGTTGCCGTGCCACCCAACTGCACCGCGCGAATATGCGCGTCTCCCAACGCAACACCAATTGGCCTTTCTTCATGTGTAAATAATTGTGGAATAAGTTTCATTGTATTGCAGAACCTATATTATAAATCGGGATAATCAACGCGTACGCCAAAGCTCCAACAACCCCACCAATAACGAGCAGCAAGATTGGCTCAATAATAGATGACATGTTTTTAAGTGTCGCATCCACCTGCGCTTCAAAGTGCGCTGCGATTTGCCCCAAAATGCTTTCCAAGTTTCCTGTCTCTTCTCCCACTTCAAGCATTTGCACTACCAATACAGGAAACAATCGCTCGTGTGATGCCAGTACTTCTGTGAGCGCCTTCCCAACCTTTACGCGCTCTGCTGCGTCTTTGATTGCTGCTTGATACAACGTATTTGGAATAGAATCCCCTGCTACATGCAGTGCTTCTACAATCGGAATCCCACTCTTCAGCAAACTGGACAACACGCGCGTGAACCGAGCAAGGTTAATCTTTACCACCAAGGGCCCAATGCCAGGAGTAACAATAGAAGTACGGAACAAAACTTCGCGACCAAAGTGACTGCGAAGGGCAAAAAACAACCCAGCCCCCAAGGCCGCTAGCAGTACAAACACAAGCACAATATTGCCTGACATAAAGTCACTTAACCCCACCACAATCCGAGTAGCAAACGGAAGCTGGCCACCCATTTCTTTGAACACAGAAGTTAGTTTGGGAAGCACAAACATGGACATGGTAATACCAATCAACACCATAGCAACCACGATGACCGAAGGATAAATCATTGCCCCGCGAACTCGACTTTTTAAGTCTGCTTCACGCTCCAACTGGATACCCAGCTGTTGCAAGCTCGTTTCAAGGTTACCGGCCATCTCGCCGACCTTAATCATGTTCACAAAAATCCCCGAGAACACATTGGGGTAATCTGCCATCGCCTCGTTTAACTGTCTACCATTTTCCACACCTTGTTCCAACGTTTCAAGAATCTTAGAGAATCTGCCGTTGTGCGTCTGCTTAGACAAAATACGTATACTCCGCGAAACAGGTATACCGCTTTTTAGCATGAGCTCTAAGTTCTCCACAAAAGTCAGTTTTTCGGATAACGCCACCCCACGCAGCCCTTGCAAGAACTGCAAGCTCGACCCGCCTTCTTTTACTTCGGTGATTTCTGTAGGAGTCAAACCTTGCTGTTTCAAATCATGTCCCGCAGCAAAAGCAGAGGTAGCAACAATACTCCCCTGATCATGTGTTCCATCAACCTTCAGCGCTTTGTAAGTAAATTTCGGCATACTTTATTCACGAAACACGAACGACACTAACATAACTAACATAGCCCTCGAGTTCGTGGATTCGTGTTATTCGTGTTTCGTGGATAATTATTCTTTCGACACACGCAACACTTCGTCGAGCGTCGTTTGACCAGTTAAGGATTTAATAAATCCATCTTGCCACATAAGTATCATACCATTGTTCGCAGCTGTCTCTTGTATTTCTTGGGCAGTGCGTTTGGCAATAATCTGCGCGGATATTTCAGGTGTGACTTCCAAAAGCTCGTGGATACCAATACGCCCACGATACCCAGTCGAGCCACATTTATCGCACCCTTTCGGAGCACGAAATTCCAAATCTTCGAACTTTGTTTGCCCCTCTTTCAACATGCCCCGCTTTTCGTAGAGCTTCATAATTTTGTCCAAATCAAACTCTTTTGCCAACATCTGAATATATGCCGCATCTGGCTTAAACGGTTGATTACATTCAGGGCAGAGCACACGGACTAAACGTTGCGCCATAACTGCATTGGTCGTAGACGCAATCAAATACGCCTCTACACCAATATCCAGCAAACGAGGAAGTGCCCCCGCAGCACTGTTTGTGTGCAATGTAGACAACACCACGTGACCAGTCATGGCAGCATGTACTGCTTCTTCCGCTGTTTCTTGGTCACGAATTTCACCAATCATAATCACATTTGGATCTTGCCGGAGCAGCGCGCGAAGTCCAATAGCAAAGGTCAGTCCGATTTTTGGGTTGACCTGCATTTGGTTGACGCGTTCCATTCGATATTCTACTGGGTCTTCAATGGTCGAGATGTTTACACTTGTCGTATTGAGCAAGGTTAACACTGCATACAACGTCGTAGATTTACCACTTCCGGTTGGCCCCGTAACCAAAAACATACCATGTGGTTTGTGAATATTCCGCTCAACAATTTCGAGCTGCTCGGTCAAAAAGCCAAGCTGTTCCAAACTCATGGCTTTGCTTGATTCGTCCAACAAACGCATAACCACTTTCTCCCCATCAAAAATAGGAATAGTGGACACACGCAAACTGTATTTATACCCGTCTTTTTGGACTTTAAATCGCCCATCCTGAGGCAGTCGGTGTTCGTCTATCTTTAAATCTGATAACACTTTAATACGTGCCACGAGTGCCGGCTGAATCATTTTTGGCAGCGTCATCACATCATGCAAAACACCATCAATACGGTACCGCACTGTCACCGCTGTTTCTTGAGGTTCAATGTGGATATCAGATGCTTTTTCAAAAATTGCGTATTCAAGGAGCGTGTCTACCACCCGAATGACTGGGATTTCTCCCGCCATCTTCTTTAACCCTTCGACCTCGTCTCCCCCAGCTTTTTCTGTTTCGGTGGTAATGGTAGGCTCACCACCCACCAAATGCTTAATCTCCCCTTCCAAGTTACTGTGATACTTGGACAACCCGAAATCCAAACTGGTTTTCCCAATCAGGTGCACCACAATCGGCAGCCCAGTTTTCTTTTGGATAAACTCCTTGGTCTGTAAATCGGTCGGGTCGACCATAGCCAAATGCAAGCCATCTTTGGCTTTGGAGAACGAAATAACTTTGTGTCGATGAGCAATTGGTTCTGGCACTAACTGTAGTACTTCTTGCACAATCCGCTCATTGCGCAAGTCTACTACGGGCACATGCAAAAGCTCACTCTTCACTTGTAAGAGCTGGTCTTCTTTTATGCCACCTTTCTCGATTAAGGCATCTTCCCAGGTGTTACTGGTAATACTTGGGTCTTTTTGCAACACCGCAAGCACATCAGTATTTACTAATTTTTTTTGTTTCAGGAGTGAAATTAAATCTGGGGTATCCATAAAGCAAAAACCTGAAATTTTATGCATTCAGGCCAACTTTCTTTGCTTTATTATACCATGAAAGCCAGGAATACATCTAAACATGCAAGCATACAAACATATAAACAGCAGCTCGCTATTTTTGTTTACCTGTTTCTATGTTTACATGTTCCCATGTTTTCATGTTTTCATGTTTTCATGTTTTCATGTTTCTATGTTTAAATGTTTTGATGTTTCTATGTTTACATGTTTACATGTTTAAATGTTTTGATGTTTACATGTTCCCTATCGGTGTCCGCCAAGTAACACCATGTACGCTGTTTTCAGCAGAATTTCCAAATCAAACCGCACGCTCTGGTGTTTTACATAATAGAGGTCATAGGAAAGCTTTTCTTTGCTTTCCGCAATACTTGCGGCATACACATGGAGCTGCGCCCAGCCAGTCAGCCCAGGTAAAACTGCATGCCGTTCATCGTAAAAAGGAATTTCTTTACGCAACATGTCCACAATATGCACTTGCTCAGGGCGAGGCCCCACTAAACTCATGGTACCCGCAAGAATTGCCATGCTTTGGGGTAATTCATCTAACCGTAAACGGCGCAGAATCTTGCCCACTGGAGTAATACGAGCGTCAGCCGCAGCGGTCCACGTGTCCCCACTCCCCACTCGCATCGTTCGATATTTCACAATAGTAAAGATGCGACCCAAATACCCCACGCGTTCTTGCGTAAAAAATATTGGCCCTGCAGAGCTCAGGCGAATAGCAAGCGCAATGAACGGAAACGTGAGTACAAATACTATAAACATCAGAGCACCGAGCACCAGGTCAAGGACTCGCTTCAAAAGCCACCCTGTGCGTTTACCATAGTGCACATGCTCCAAAAACCACTGTTCAGCCAAACTGTGAATAGGTACGCGCATATGCAAAAGTTCTACTGCTTGTGTATGCCCGAGAAACACTACCCCATTTTGCCGTACCGCGAAGAGCTCATGCGCGTGTTCAACCGAAAGCGCATTGTACTCCGGCACGACTACAACACTCCCTGCGGTAAGCGCATGCCATGCAGGGCTCTGGGGATACACATACCCTTGGAAAGCAACGCCACGAGACTGTGCAGCTCGGCACGCGTCAGCCAGCTCTTCCCATTCTGTGGACTCCCCCAAGATGTACCACGGCTCTACAATTTTAGTTTGCAGCTTGCGCAACACATAGCCATACCACAAGCACAACAAGAGAAAGCTAAAACCCACTACCATAAGCAAAAACCTTCGAGGGGTCAAGACTAGACTTGGCTGCACATAAAAATACAAAATAGCTACCGCTGCGTTTGTCGCTGCAGCACTCGCCAGAGTCACAACCGTGCGCGACAAGCTCTCAAACGGACGCCACTCGAACAAGCGGTGCGCATACAAAGGAAGCAGCCACAGCACAAAAACAGCAGAGAACGCAACGAGATGTTGTCGCCACTCCAAGGGCGTTAACCCAGCCGGATACCGTATCCAAATGCTCAAAACCAGCGCAGCATAAAAAAACAAGATACTGGGAACAACTTGGAACACGAATAAAATCTGTTTTCGTTTTGTACTTAGTTCATGCATACATACCGGAACCTTAGAGAAGAGAAGTAAATAACTGCGAAATAGCTTTTTGGAACTGCTCTTTACTATACACCTCGAGCGCTCTTGCTCGGGCTGCAGCGGAAAACTGTGCCCGCACCTCACTTGAACGGATTATAGCAGAAAGTGCTTGCGTCAGGGCAGGTGCGTCATTTGGCGCAACGGTATACCCAGTCACGCCATCCACGCTCACCTCAGGCACGCCACTCGCAAGATTCGTATTCACTACCGGCAACCCAGATGCAAGTGCTTCTAACTGCACCAATCCAAATGCTTCAGACGGCAGCGTCGAAGGAAACGCAAACACCGTTGCAGCCATATAATACGGCCTGACATCTGCTTGCGGTGGTAGAACCACAAACCTATCTGCAACACCCCTCTCCACCGCCAATTGCATAATTTGTGTGTGGAGCGGCCCTTCACCGATCAGGACGCACACAGCCTCAGGAATACCCGCGAGTACTTCTGGCAAAAGCAAAAATCCTTTGTAGTACACTAAGCGCCCAACAGCCAGAATAATTGGCTTCTGTGTGTACCGCGACTGGATTTCTGCTGCCTGCGCCTCCAAAGCGGGACTGCGCTGGTACTGCTCAGTGTCTACGCTAAACGGAATAACTACTGTCTTCTGTGCATACGCAGACAATTCAGATGAATGTTTCAGCAGTCCTTGACTTGCCACCACAATACGAGCAGCTCTCGCAAGACTAGCTTTGAGAAACGGACGAAATAGCTTGTTCAAAAACTTTTGGCGCACTATATCTGAGTGGTACCAAACCACTACTTTTTTCTTCCGCGCAAACAGCAGGTGTGCCAGCGTCGCAAGTGGGAATGGGTGGTGATACACAATAACATCTGCTTGTTTTGCCAGCTTGGCGAATTGCCAAAAAAAATCAATAGAGAGCGGTACAGAAAACAGACGTCCAAAGCTCGCAGCCCGTATAACACGAACACCATCAACCACAGCTTCTTGGCGACTCCCCCGAACAACACAACACAACACTGTGCCCGAAGACGCCACCACCACATCGCGCGCGATAGTCTCTACCCCACCGATGTATGGTGCGTATAATTTATTTACGTGAAGGATGTTCATAACTTGCAAAAGAATCTAAAAAAATTTGTGCGGCTGTCTGCCAAGAATAGCGTGCCACATTTTTTGTTCCAGCTGTAATCAGACGCTCCCGAGTAGCTGGGTCAAATGTTTGGAGCATAGCACTGACGATATCTGCTTCTTGGGTAGGATCACAGAAAAGGGCGCCCTGCCCAGCGACTTCTGGCAAACTACTACTCGCTGCTGTGACAACAGGAACTCCACAGCTTTGCGCTTCGAGCACCGGCAAACCAAACCCTTCGTAGAGAGATGGGAACACCAGCGCATGGGCCCCACGCAGCAACGCTGCTTTTTGCACTGCGCTTGCGACACCAGTAGACACGACTGCACCGGTTGGCATGTGCAATTCTTGCAACACCTGTGGTACATCTAAAAACTTCTTGTCTAACTCCCCCATGACTACAAGGGAACATGCCTGCTTCGAACGCACCAGAGAAAATGCAGCAAGTACTCTGCGTAAATTTTTTCGAGGACGCGCGTTTCCAATATACAAAAAGTATGGACCCTGCACAGAAAACTGTTCTTGTACCTGCCGCACATCCGCTGGGGTTGTTTCTGGTAGGGGCGGTACTCCTTCGGTCAGCAAGGTAATCCGTTCCACCTGCACCCCAAGCACTGCATGGAGCTCTTTCGCAGAAAATTCTGACACTGTATACACAGGCAAACTCAACCTCACCGCGAGACGCAAACATGTTTGAATATACAACCGACTAACTAAGCTTCTGTATTCAGAAAACTTGGCATACGCGCAATCATGAATAGTGACCGCCCGAGGCACGCGCGCAGCCCACGCAAAGAATGGCGAAGGAGAATATAAGAAAGCAATACGGTCTTTTTGTACCCTTCGTGGCAGTACCCACTGCTGTGCCCACGCCCGTGCAAGAGCACTAGCCCCTTGAGTCAACATGACCACTTCCACACTATCTCCCCCAGTTTCCCACTGAGCCAATTCCGCCGTGAGCGCAGCATCCATGGTGTATGCCACCCACTCGTGTCCCCGTTTTTCACGCACAGCCGCACGAAGAAGTCCGAGTGCAAACACCTCTGTGCCGTGCACGCCACGGTTTGCTATAAGATCAACACCTATGCGCATACCACCTCACTTTCTCTACGACGCGCCCACATGCGTGGGAAAAGTCGCACCACTCTCCCCAGTGCCGGCCACGCGCGAACATCACAAAAAACTACAAATAATACAAGTGTAGTCCCTCGCACACACATGGACCAATGCAAACGAGGTGCGTTCTTAATCACCGTAAAAAAATAATTTGCCACAATGTTCTTGCGAATAACAGGAGCAATAGCATAGTAATTTCGCAAATAGCGAATAAGCCAAAACTGCTTTTTTTCTACCCCGCGAATACCTCGCGCATGCACCGCAGTAGCGTTTGGCGTAAACCACGTCACATACCCAGCCCTGTGTAGTCGCCACGACAAATCGGCATCTTCCCAATACGTATGAAAGAATTCGTCAAAATATTCTGGCTGTGACACACCCATTCGGTGTGCTACTTGTTCTAACGCAGCTGCGCGCAACAGCACCAGCGCCCCACTAAACCCCCACACAGTCCCTGAAGCAAATTGCCCAGCGTCCACCTCTCCCTGCCCACGGTCATATGGTCTCCCAGAGGTGCGCATGCACAGCCCCGTGGAGTCAATAATCCGAGTAGCATGAGCTGTTTCTGGCTCAGACCGGTATAGCATGCCAACCACTGCTGCTACGTCCTTGTTACCTTCTGCAACACCCAACGCCTCTTGCAGCCACTGCTCGTCCATGTGCACATCGGGGTTATGAAGCAAAAACAAATCCGCTGGAAATTGGCGCATGGCTAAGTTATTACCCCCTGCAAACCCAAGATTTTTTTGTGGGTTTACTACTTGCACACTCGGGTACTGCTGCTGCACGTATTCCATGCAACCATCGGCATTGCCACAAAACACCACCACAATGGTGTCTGGCCGCACCCGCTGTGACAACAACCCTGTAAGCGCCATATCAATGTATTTTCGGCTATTGTACGCAACGACAATAGCAGTAACCGTTGGCTTCATAGGACCATCATACCAAGCCTCCCCCACCCCGTCCACCAGCACCAAAATGGCAATACGCAATACGTCATGAGTATAAAACCGCCACCAAAAGAAAAACCCCGCAGGTGCGGGGATTAGGTTATTTCTTTGTTTCTATGAAAGTGACTATGGTGTCACCAGCGGAAAGTCCAGACTTGATTTCTACGAGTCCACCATCTGCCGCGAGGCCTACTTCTACCGGACGCTGTTCATAGGTTTGTTTCTGCGCATCGGTAATCACTCGGACGAACTTCTTGCCATTTTCTTCTACCAATGACCGCTGTGGTACCGCAAGCACATTTTCTAGCGTTGCTATTTGCACACTCATATTTGCCGTCATACCAGGTTTGACTTCGGTTACATCGTCCACCGAAGCGGTTACCTTGTAGTTCACTACACCCGACACAACAGTCGAGGCTGGGTCAATAGCAGTAACTGTACCAGTGAACTCACGGTCGCTACCAAGTGCATCAAATGTGTACACTACTTTTTGCCCTTGTTTGACCTGTGCGATGTTTGCTTCGCTAATATTTGCTTCTACATACAAACTGCCAACATCTTGCACTACAATAACTGGCTTGAGAGCGGTAGCTTGTTCCCCGACTTTAATATCTATCTTAGTCACCGTGCCGTTGCTTGGAGAACGAACAATAGTATTTTCAAACTGCGCAGCTGCTGCTTGTAATTGGCCCTGAGCAGACAACACACCAGCTTGCGCTGCTGCAACATCTGCTGGTCTTGCTTGAATCTTTTTGAGATTTAAAGTTGCATTCGCAGAATCTAGCTGGCTTTGTGCCGCAGAAACTGCACTGGTCTGTGCTTGCAACGCAGCATTGTACGCATTTAAATTTGTTCCATAGTTTGCTGCTTGAGTATTCGGCAGGGAAACAGTCCAACGATCATACGCTGAATTGACATTGCCGGAGACAGTCATATATAGACCATTGGCGCTAATCATAAGTGGTACACCTACTGTTACTAAGCCACTTATTCCCCCAGGGCCATCTGCTGCATAATACTGCCCGCCGCCGGAACCATAGAACCTAATAACATACTGCGTATCAAAACCACCAGTGTACGTGCCAGAAATTGAAACACTCACAGTGCTTATATTTGTTGAAGCGGGTACAGCGGCAATTCCAGAGTTAAGCAAAGTCTGACGAGCATTTTCAACCAAAACTGCTTGCTGCGCTTTAGTGTCTTTTAAGCTTTGTTCTGCGTTGGTAACACCAACTTGAGCCACAGCCACTTCTTCGCTACTAGCGCCTGATAGCACTTTCTCTAAATTAGCTTTTGCCTGAGCGGCAGCACCTCTAGCCTGGGTGACAGAGGCTGCCTGATCGCGGGAATCAAGTTGCGCTAAAATCTCACCCACTTTCACTTTTTGACTGACTTTAACTGGAATTCGCTGAACAACTCCTGAACCCTTGAATGCAAGGTCTAGATCGATAGAACTCGTAACGGTACCAGTAGCCAAAACTGTTCTCTCAATACTTTTTGCGTCTAATTTTTCAGTTCGCAGTGTTTCTGCTGCGCCACCACGAGTCAGTACGACGCCAAGAATAACAGTTAAACATACCGCACTGGATACAATGATCTTAGTTCGTCTTTGCATAGAAGCTAATTTACTCAATAAACAATAAAATTGCTGAAGAAGACACTTATTAGTTGATTAATTGTACCAGAAATGGCTCTAAAAATCAAGTTACTGTACTTTTTGCATTAAATCTGCAATCTCTTGGTCATATATGGCAGTGGCACTTGGATTCACTTCCTTTAACCGTTTCCAAGTATCAATAGCTGCATTATTACTACCTATACTTTCGAAGTACCTCGCTTGTATTGCTAAAATTTCTACACTATTATTTGTGTTTGCTAAAGCTTGGGAAAACAAGCTATTCATACTCTCAGAATCAGGACTGAACTGATCTTTTTCTAACTCAATACGCCAACGCCAATACTGCGCACTTGCTGGGTTGAGTTCTATAGCTTTTTCTATATGCTTTTTAGCACTCGCATAATCGCCTCTTGCATTTTCAATAATATATAACTCAGACCAAACAGTTGGGTTGTCTGGCAAAATTTTTGCCGCTGTCAGATAACGCTCTTGGGCAAGTGTGAATTCACCCAAGGCGTAATGCTGAATTCCAATTTGCATAGTTAGCTTAAATTTTTCATTATCATTTGTTGCGTTCTTCAACTGTTCTTTCAATTCGACAACCTTACTTTGATAAACTGCTTTTTCTTCAGCTGTAAGACCGCGATCTTTATACGATATAAAATTACTTGAAGACGAGGAAGTAGCCCGCATGTGCAGTGTCCACCACACACCCCCCGCAGCGATTATTACTGTAAAAACAACAGCACTAATAATTATAGATTTTTTACTCATATTTCATACGCTATTACTTACAAGCATTATAACTGTTGCCACAAAACTGCACAAGAATAAAACCGCTCGGACTTTTCAGTCCGAGCGGTCTCTTTCCAACAAAGATTACTCTTTGTTCTATCTGATTACTCAGATACTTAGTTCATGTTCCAGCTGATAGGCAGGTTCTTGACCAAGTAATCTTTTTGCCAGGTAGAAACACCAGTATCGCTAGTCGCCGAAGCAGACTCGTCGCTCCAAGTGAAGGAAGTGTTGTTTGCAGCACCAGAGTTTTTGTTTGTCTGGAAAGCTGCAGAAGCAGCGTGAGAAGTGATGTTGTTATCCAACTTCACAGATACGCTGTCGGTAGAAGCAATGCTACCACCGATAGTTGCACGTACTTCGTAGTTGCGAGCACCGCTTACGCTTTCTACAGTATCATCGTCAGCGTTTGTGCCAACGGTAATAATGAGTTCACAAGAAGTGTTATCGCCTACACAAGTAGTAGCCACACCACCGGAGCCATTTTGGAATGCAGTAGCAGCAGTGATAAGAGTGTTGCTATCAGCATTGTACAAAGCGATGCTGGAGATTGTTGGGGTAGCTGTCTTGCTGATTTCCAGCAAGATTTGCTTCCAAGCAATTGTTCCAGTGCCGTTGGTGTTTACACTGAACTTAGCGATGGTTACGTTTGTACCAGCAGCCAAGTCAGCGTTTGGCAATGCAATCTGAGATACTGTTGGCACAGCCTTGTAGATGTACATAGCGTTACCAGCAGGGTTTGTCTCAGTACCAGCAGCTGAAGTACCACCAGAGTTACGGGCGGTGAAATCAGTCAAGGTAGTGAGCAATGAGGAGTCAGTTGTACCAGCACCTACGCCAACTGGGCTCAAAGTTAGCTCTACAGTGAGCACTTTGTTACCGTTAGCAGCAACTGGAACATTTAATCCATTGAAGGTTACAGAGGTAGCACCAGGCTTTGTTGCCAAAGTGGTAGAACCATCCTTCAAAGCTACCATAGAGACTGCAGACGCATTACCTAGGGTAAAGGTGAAATCAGTCAAAGAGTAGCTGTCAGTAACTGCAGCGAACTTAAAGGCTGCTGTAGTAACAGTACCAGAATCATCTACCAAGCGAGCTGGGTAGGAAGAGTCTGAGGAAGGATCCTTTGTGGCGGTGATAGAACCAGAGCCAGCAGTAATGGTTTGGCCAGCAAGAACAGAGTTGCTGTTCGTGTTTACAGCCGCACCAGACTGAGCTGCAGTACCAGAAACAAGCAAGCTTGCTTGTACAGTGTCTGTTGCCTGGATATCAGACCCAAGAGTACCGTACACGTCTACCTGCATAGTTTCGTTCTTTGCCAAAGTAAAGCTTGGTGACCAAGTGTTACCAGAAGCAGAGATTGTTGGCTTCACAGAAGTTTGGCTAGAACCATACTTTAGATACACATCAGTAACATCAGCTACGGTTGCAGCTGGAGCACCGGTGTTATCTGTAACAGTCATGCTCAAAGTGAAGGTGTTCACGTTGACAGCCTCAGAAGAGTTGCCGCTCAAAGTGAAAGAACCAATCTTGTAAGCAGTCTGTGGTGTTACAACACTCTGACTTGGGTAAGTAGAGGTTGTAGCAAGAGAAATGCTACCACTTGCAATGGTGAGGCCGTTAGCCGCAACAGATGCAGTTGGAGCATTGATCATGCTCAAGGATACCTGAGGGGTTGCATTGGAAGAACCAGCAACTAATGCAAAAGTTACAGAAGTTGTAGTGCCGTTAGCAATCAAGTCAGTAGATGTATCATCAACCATATCAGAGCGAACTTCTACTACGCGAGGCGTACCAGGAGTAACTATGAAGTTGGTTGTGAAGGAAGTACCAGTAGCATAGCTGTCTACAGCTGCAACACTGGTAGTGCTACCTACTTGAGAGCCGTCAACCATGATGCGAACATTGCGGAAGCTGTTGTTTGCATCAGTACCGTTGGTGTTAACACCAACAGTCAAGGTTTCTACCTTGATTGGTTCACCATATGCGGTAAAGGTCCACTTACCGACGGAAACGTCAGAAGCACCAGCAACCAAGTTTGCAGATGCAGAATCAGTTGCTTTTGCAACAGTCAATGCACCAGCATTCACGGTGAGGGAGCTAGGACCAAATGGGAAGGAACCAGTGGACAAGATCATAGCACCGTAAGAGCTGTCGGTAGTAGCGAAATCATATGCGCCACGGAGAGACAACTGAACTGTGCGACCAGAACCACCAATGATATCAGCCATAACCTTTACTGTTCGAGCACCAGTCTTGATAACGGTGTTTGGAGAGAAGGTTACGTAACCACTTGCATCGAGGCTCTGGGTCTGTGCGACCTGAACACCGTCAACAAACAAGCGGAAGTTGTTGATATCGGTTGGGATGATAGAACCTACTTGGCGAAGAGCCACGCGGTTCAAGGTTACATCGCGAGTAGACACGGTTACTGTACCTTGCCATACGTTGATGTCCTTGCCTGGGTCTGTGTTACCAGAACCAGTTGCAGAAGTCAAAGCAACGCCAGCCAAAGAAGCAGTAGCAATGCTGTGGATGTTACCGGATACAGAAACAGCAGAAGCTGTTGTACCAGCAGTAACTGAAACCAACTTAACACCAACAGTTTGACCTGCTGTGCCAGTTAGGATATCAGCCTTCACTGCAATCATTCGAGATCCGCTTACAGGCCAGTTCAAACCAGCAAAGGTAACTTTGTTGTCAGAACCGAAAGAAGCAGAGTCTGTCAAACGAGTTGCACCTTCAAACAAATAAACGTTGGAAGGGGTTGTGTTAGCAGACACACCAATACGCTCAAAGGTCAACGCGGTAACAGTACCGGTACCAGAAAGAGTAAAGTGGGCAAGATCAGCCAAAGCTTGCGTAGCTACCAAAGTACCAGAAGCTGGGTTGTCAGAAGACAACATAGCGCTGATAGGACCAGATTGAACTGGACCGGTAGTAGCGGTTGGGCTAAGTTGACCAGCTTGGCGCATAGCCATAACACCGGTTTGAGTCTTTGCTTTGTCGTTTGCGTTAGCAGGAACAACTTTAGCAAAGCTGTAACCCCAGCTGTTGAAGGTAGCAAGGTCAGGGATACCCATAAGACCAGTGTTACCAACGAGCTGTACGGTACCGCCGTTGTTTACCAAGGCGCCTGGGAGGTGAGCTGCGTCAGCAGCGTTTACTGTGCCACCCATGGACATCCAAGATACGTCTGCCCACATTGCGTTAGCATAGGTGAAACCTTGGCCTTTGAAGATAGCTTCGGTTGGGAAGCCATACTTCATACCACCAGAGATTACATACCCAGTGCCTTTATCGGCGCCGCGGTCAGAGAAGATGATACTACCGTCTTGAGGAGGGATAAAAGACCCTACTGGAAGAGCGTTATCATCGGTATTTGCCTCAACTACAGTGCTCCAAGAATTGAAGCCGTAGGAAAGGAAAGCACCTGCAGATGTGTAAGGTCGGAACTGGCCACCAATGACCATTCCAATCGTACCAGCTTTGTTTACATTAGTACCTTCAGCGTGAGCTGCAGCAAAAGCTGGAGCTGCTGTAAGTACCATGGAAGCAACTGCTGCACCTGCAAAGAGTTTCTTTGCAATAACAGAATTCATTTACTTACTCCATTTTCTAATTTCTGCTCACTCCGCGTTTTGCAAGCAAATTGCGGAATGGAGGGATTGATTGCTCAATTGATACAATCAATACATATTAGAAAATAATTAATTGATTACGACGCTCTATTTCTACCACAACGTTGGCTCTAGAGTTCCAAACAGAGTAGTACAAATATGAGTGCGGATATAAACCAACACGCACAGCTAAATCGTTCTGATTAAAAGTTCGACCAATAGCCTTATTAATAGTAAGAGAAGATTTAGGCACAGACGCTAGGTTGTCCAAATACCTTCTCTTTGTAAAGCACCTTTTAATCGACGGCCATGTGCATGGCTTATAGCTAGTAGATAACACCGAAACTACGAAACAAGCAGTACAAGTGTGCGGGACACCACACAACATGTGGTGGGTGCTCTGAACAAACTCCAAACGGAGACTAGTCCAGAATGGTAACCTGAATGCAGAAAACTATTTCTGTGCATTTGCAGGACACTATTCTATGCTAGTTAACTCGCCCTAACCGAGAAAAGAGGTTTACAGGTTCTTATTTTTAAATACTTTATTTCAGCATGGGTGGCTCACAGCTTTCAAATTGCTATAAGTCCTGACATAAAGAAAGACGTACATTGACACTTTTTGTTACAGCGAAATTCACGTTCTATAAAACAAAAAGCTAAAACGCATCCACAAATTCCCCGCAGTCATATATGGGAATTTTTGGGCTCGTTTTAACTTTATGGTTTTCGTACAAACAATGTTTTGCTCACAATTTGCTCCTTTGCAACTTCCTACAAATTATAAGATGTTTACTACTATATGTCAAAGGTTTTTACAGCAAAATACTAGTAAAATAAACTTGACTTATCCACAGATAATATGTTGCAATAAAGGCTTTTAGAAACTGGCTTTTGCCTATTTTTTGACCCTATCCACCCACCAAGAATCGCTTGCGTCAAACCACCACGAATCTGGACTTGTCTGTAGCAAAGATTTTCCCAGCTTCTTACCCGCTGGAGTCTTTAATCTTTTGTATGCAATCGTGATCCACGCGTGCGCTTTCTTGTTTCCCTTAACCTCCTCAGACCGCAAAGTCGCAATCCATTCAAGCACGTCTGCGTCTTTAACCAACTTTGATTCAATCGTAGCTTTGGCCTGCTCTTCTGTATACCAAGAAAGTAAATCTGGACCAAAAGGCACAGTTTTTGCTAAATCAGCAATTGCCTCTGACTCTGCGAGTCTTCCATATTTTTGATGCACGTAGTTATGGTCCGATGTCCTCCCCTCTCCTAAATCGTGGGTCAGAGCCATCATCACTACTTTGTATTTGTCTATGCCAGAAACATAATGACTCAACGCATACGCAATATACGCCGTGCGAAGCAAGTGCTCTGCAACAGACTGCTTCCCGCTACCTAAAAACCAAAGCCCGGACCGAGGAGTCTGCGCTAAGATACCAACTTCGTACACAAAATTAGCTAGATCAGCTGGAGATTTGCGTTGTTTATTTGTTTTTTTCTTTATTGGCATAATCTCTTGCGCACAGCAATCCAATAGAGCTTATCACTGAGGTTTTCTTCTTGTGGTCGGGCTGCTGGGAATCGAACCCAGTCTATCTGGACCCAAACCAGACGTACTACCGGTATACTACAGCCCGCCCACAAACAGAAAACAAATAACTGACTTAGTATACCTGAATTACAAAAACTGCGCCAGACCGTGCCAAGCCAGCAGCATACCGCCGTAATTAACCGAACCCACTGAACACTTGTAGTACAATATAGTTATGATTTCGAAACGACTCAAGGCACAGGCCACTGCTCTCAGAGACCTTGGCCATTCATATAAATATATCGAAAAAGAATTAGGGATTAATCGGAGCACTCTCAGTGGTTGGTTCAAATGGCGACCATTTTCGCCGAATCAACACACCCTAGATAAAATAAAAAATGGTCCAAAAGTATCCGCCGCAAAACGAACCCGTGAGCGCTTAGAAAGAACAAGCTCTGCCAGACAGGATGCCAAAATACTACTAGGTACACTGTCTCCGCGAGACATTCTATTGCTTGGCATTGGGTTGTATATGGGCGAAGGTTCTAAAAGTGGCGACATTGTACGCTTTTCAAACTCCGACCCCCGTATGGTTCGTCTCTTTATTTATTGGTCTAAGCAAGCATTACAAGTAACTAATGTACACCTTCGCCTCAGGGTTCACTCATACCCTGATTTAAATACTGCGGAAATAGAAAAATACTGGCTACAACAAACAGGGCTCCCAAAGTCATGTCTCACCAAAACCTTAATCGATACTCGTCAAAAAACCAAGGAAAAAAGTGGTAAGTTGCCTTTTGGCACAGTTCATATTACCATTTGTGCAGCGGGTGACAGCCGATACGGCGTGCATCTTTTCCGATTTATCGAAGGATTGATGCTTGCCGCATATGATACAATATAAGTCCGCGGGATTAGTATAATGGTAGTACGGGACCCTTCCAAGGTCTAGGCACGGGTTCGATTCCCGTATCCCGCTCCAGCCTTCGCCAAGGCTACGGCTGGCTTACGCCAATGTAGATTTAGCGAAGGTTGAGACCACAGTTATTGTATTTACAAAAAAGCCCCTTCTGGGGGCTTTTTATTTTGCACGCTTTTACACCGCAGGGGCATCTGTTGGAGGCACTGGTGCAGACTTGCGTAATTTAACTGCTGCCTTAAATGCTTCGCCAGCTTTAAACTTTGGCGTGTTGAGTTCAGGAATCTGAATCTTTTGACTTGGCTGCCGTGGATTAACTCCAATGCGCGGCGCGCGGTGCGACACGCTAAACTGACCAAAGCCAGATATGTTTACTTTTTCTCCACTGCGCAGTTGATCGTAGATAATAGTAATTAACGTATTCAACATACGCTCTGCTTCGCTGTGGGTAATAGATAGCCGTGCGGCTAAAATTTCAGTAAGTTCAAGTTTGTTCATAGTTGGTCCTTTTTAAAAATGAGGACTAATTGAGCTACTAATAGTATAGCACAAATAAGCGGGAATTATCGGAAAGAAAAAAGAAAGTCGAATGTCTTCACGTCGTAAAGTCTTCACGCCAGAATAGGAGTAAGACAAGATAACTCAAAAGTTTTGGTTTGAAATTTCAAATAACAATAATCAAAACTCAAATAAACTCCAAGTTCCAATGCTCAGAGTAAGACCGTGTATTTGTTTGGTTATTTGATATTGGAATTTATTTGATATTTCGTGCTTGTTATTTGTGATTTTGCTTGTTTTTCTTGTGCTTGTTATTTGGCATTTCCCAAAACAAAGGTCACCTTCGTACTGTACGAAGGTGACCTTTGTTTTTTCCTATTCCCTACCCTTCGGCCGTGAGCTCAGGGTCGAACGAAAACCTAACTCCTAATTCCTATTTGGTTTGTTTTTCTTCTGTGTGGGAATTTTTGTACAGCGTACCAAGTACACCATTTACAAACTTACCACTCGCATCTCCACCAAAAGTTTTTGCCAACTCCACTGCTTCATTAATCGCTACTTTGGGTGGCACTTGCTTTAAAAACTGCAACTCGTAAATGCCTAAGCGCAACACACTTCTGTCTACTGCCCCAATCTGGTCCACTGGCCACTCTGGCGCGGTTTCGGCAAGTACAGTGTCTATCTCTCCCAAATGTGCTACCACACCAGTTAACAGCTCACGAGCAAAAGCGTGGTCATCCATCCCTGGCGCTTGCTGCTCCAGATTGAGTGCCAAGATTTCGTCTACATTTTGTTTCTGACCGTTGAAGTCCCACTCAAAAAGGGTTTGCATAACAACGGCCCTGCTCAAATGTCTGTTTGCCATATAAAAAAGCTAATCAGCTTTTTAGCTAACTAGCTTTTTAGCAAGTCACTTCTCACACAAGCTAAAGCAGCTAAGTAGCTAACAGCGCTGGGTTATTTAGTGACTTTACGACCTTTGTAGTATCCGCAATTTGGACACGGCAAATGAGGCTTGGTTGGCTGACCACAGTTCTTACAGGTTGCAACTTGAATAGGCTTGAGCGCGTGGTGGCTTCGGCGTTGGTTACGACCAGAACGGGTCTTGTGTTTCTTTGGGACACCCATAGGTTTAAAAATTCAAATTACAAATATCAAAATCCGTAAAGGAAAGCGAAACTAGAGGAATTATAAGGAAAAAATTCATTTTGGTCAAATCTGAGCCGACAGCATCCATAGACCTGCCTTTATCCGTAGGCATCCGTAGATTCGTAGGTATCCGTAGATCTGTATGTATCCGTAGATCTGTAGAGCAGCCACCCAGCCTTCGCATAAAGCTACGGCGGGTTGTTTAACTATGTATTTTCAAGGGTAAACAAAAAAGCCACGAGCACAGAACCTAGAGCGCCATGTAAAATTACGCTGGTTTGTCGTGACTTTTATAGCGCCCCCAATCCGTGCGATACGGAATCAGGAGCATGAAATCTGGCTCTAAGCCAAATAAAAAACCGTAGAATACGGGTGTTTTTAGTTTTTGCGGGTGTTTGTATGTAGACGTATAGTACCTGCTTGTTGCGGATTTGTCAAGACTCTTGGATAAACCGAAAAAGAACGCATAGATAAGGGAAAATTCCAAATAACAAGCATCAAATATCAAATAAATTCCAATATCAAATAACAAAACGAATACACTTTCTTATTTCGGATATTGTCTATTGGAGCTTATTTGAGTTTTGGATTTTGTTGTTTGTTATTTAAAAAGCCGGAGCTCTCGCCCCGGCTTTTGCCCCCCCCTACTTACCTACAACCTAACTCCTAATTCCTGCCTCTAGTACATTCCGCCCATGCCGCCCATTCCTCCCATACCACCCATAGGTGCTGCCGGTGCATCTGACTTTGGCTCAGGTTTATCTGCAATAATTGTATCTGTTGTGATTAGTGTAGAAGCAATAGAAACAGCGTTTTCTAAGGCAAGCCTGGTCACTTTTAATGGATCCAAAATCCCCGCTTTTACCAAATCTTTAATACCTGCTTCTCCCCCACCAATATAGCTAAAATCATATCCGAAATGTTCAACCTTCGAACCTTCTGCTTCTGCCTTCTTTGGAGCAAGGTGTTTTATGTCAGACGCCAAGTCAGCGGACAGCCCCGAGTTTTCAGCCATTTGTAGGAACGGTGCGCTCAGAGATTTAGCAACAGCATTAATACCTGCCACCTCAGCTGCGTTAACCGCGCCTGATTTAATCAATTCATCACGATGCACAGCCAACTTTGCTTCCATATGCAGCAGTGCGGCACCACCACCGGCAACAATACCTTCTTCTACCGCTGCTTTGGTCGCATTGAGCGCATCTTCTATCTTGAATTTCTTGGCTTTCATCTCGGTTTCGGTAAATGCGCCTACCTTGATAACGCCAACCCCACCAGACAAGCGTGCGATTCGTTCTTGCAACTTCTCTTTGTCATATTCACTGTTCGAGTTTTTGTACTCATTGCGAATTTGGTTTACACGGTTTTCCAAAGCAGTTTTTTCGCCTTGTCCGTCTATGATGGTTGTAAACTCTTTGGTAGCAATAACTTTGCGGGCACGACCAAGCTGTGTTAGTTCTGTTTTGTCGAGCTTGAATCCAAGGTCTTCGGTAATTACTTGTCCACCGGTTAGCACAGCAATGTCCAACAACATTTCTTTGCGGCGGTCACCAAATCCTGGTGCCTTCACTGCCAAAATGTTAAATGTACCGCGAAGCTTGTTTAGCACAAACGTTGCCAAAGCTTCCCCTTCGACGTCATCAGCAATAATTACCAAATCTTTTTTCCCACTCTGCGCTACTTTTTCTAACAACGGCAACACATCTTGCACACTGGAAATCTTTTTGTCGGTAATTAAAATGTATGGATCATCCCACACCGCCTCCATGCGTTCGGAGTTGCTTACCATGTAGGCAGACACAAACCCTTTGTCGAAGCGCATGCCTTTTACCACTTCGTGCTCGAGCCCAACTTTTTGCCCTTCTTCTACGGTAATAACGCCATCTTTACCTACTTCGTCCATGACTTGCGCAATCAACTTACCCACTTCTGGGTCAAGGGAAGAGATAGTAGCTACTTGCTCTATTTCTTCTTTCGTCTTTATTTCTTGCTTCACTTTGGAAAGCTCTTCTACTACAAAGCGCACCGCAGCGTCCATCCCACGCTTAATACTGTTTGCATGTGCAGGAGCAATGGCTGCTGCTTCAAACCCTTGCTCAATCATTTTTTGTGCCAACACAGTTGCGGTAGTTGTACCGTCCCCTGCAATTTCGTTTGTCTTGTTGGCGACTTCTTGAATGAGTGATGCACCAATGTTTTCGAACTTGTCTTCGAGATCAATTTCTTTTGCAACCGTGACCCCGTCGTCGCTAATGATTGGGCTGCCAAAACCTTTGTCGATAATAACTGGCTTCCCTGTTGGACCAAGTGTTACTTTGACTGCATCTGCTGCAATATTTACACCATTCATGATTGCCATCTTGGCGGCAAATCCTTTTTTTATAAGTTTAGACATATTTCACGGATTACGGATTTCACGGATAACACAGATCCCTTGCAAGACGTTTCGAAGAAGGAGAAACAATCTGCGGAATCCGTGATATCAGTGTATCTGTGGTTTAATTATATTTATTCAATAACAGCCAGGACGTCTGACTCGTCTTTTTCGTGACCAACGTAGAGCACTTTGTACTCAACTTTTGTACCGTCTTCGTCTACTTCTACTTCGTCACCACTGTACTTACCAAACACGACTTCGTCACCAATTTTTAAACCAAGTTTGGTAATTTCTTCTCCGGTGCCTACGGCAACAATCTTGCCACGAGCTTTCTTTTCCTTTTCAGCTGTCGCAGCGAGTACAATGCCGCTCTTTGTTACTTCCTCTTCTTTAATCGGAGCAACTAATATACGATTGCCAATTGGTTTTACTTGCATACATTACCCCTAATGCAGATATACAGATTGATGCTGATCTACGGATTCCTACGGATTCTAAAATCTGTAGTCATCTGTATATCTGCATGGATCTGTAAATCGGCGTTACTTTAAAAAGGCTACACAGTGACATGAAATTATCACTCTCTAGCACTGACTGATAATAGTGTAGCAAAGCCCTAGCCCCTGTCAACGTTGACAAACCACATCCATTTTTGCGCAGTTAAAAGTCCCAACACCTGCTCTGGAGCTTGCCGAAAAACCCTGCAAAACCACTGTCCCAACCCCCTATTTACCGTACAAATATAACCCATAAGTAAATTGACAAAACATACTAAATATGGTAAAATACCAAAGTTTTCTGGATACCGCGTTAAACAACAGCTTTACGCGTCCATGATTGTGCATACTCACCCATACACAGCCATGGCCCTGTAAATCGTTACAGCGCGCCAGACCCACATCAGAAGGAAAACAAAAGGAGCAAAGAAATTTATGTTTGATTTACCACCAGTCGTGTACATAGCTATCGGAATAGCTGGGTTTGTTTGCGTTTGGTATTTCACACAAGTCAAATTAACCTGCCAAGAGTGCGGCGCTTCCACACGCCCTCAAAAAGAAAAAATAGCCGGCGTTGCCTACAACTACTGCCGGAACTGCGGTAATTGTCTTGGCAAAGCCGCTTAAACAGCGATAAAGTCCCACTCGAATGACGATAAGGGGAACAACCCCGAAAACGTCATACCGAGACAATGGGAAAAGAAAAACTAGCGGTCTTAACACCGCAAAAATCAGGAGGAACCCTTGAGACGTATTTTATCAATTGCCGTTTTAACTGGCTGTATTTGGTTTATTGCAAACCAAGCTGCGAAGCAGACGCCGCCGGAAGAGGTTGAAGACTCACCGATTGTGGGCGTTTATCCCGTTGGCGAATGGCTGCCCTTGCAGCCATTTGACCCAGCAAACGGCGGCGCTTGCGCGAACAACTACATCGTTGTCAGCCGTGGCACTATCACTGGTGCCCACAGCAAGTACAAACAGTTATTCTCGCTAGAAATCGCTGATGGCGAAATCACCGCGGGCAACAGCAGGCAGATTTACTTCTTTTTGCCGGACAAAAACGGCAGGAGAAAATTTAAGATGCAGCTCACAGCTGCGGAGATGAAGTGTCTCCCAGCTAAGCAGTAACAGTTTCAAAACCCCGAGGCAGAAACGCACATATGTGTCGTTTCTGCCTCTTTTCATTTTTGCGATATACTATAAGATATGAACCATGCATATAACTCAGATGCAGCAAGCCGTGCGTACCAAGACTTTCTAGCCTCGGAAGACGGGAAACTTTTCCGTCAAATACTGGGAAGAGAGTTTACCCGAGCACTCCTTGCAAACCAGTCTACACACACAGATTCCACTTCTACAATTCTGGATGCTGGGTGTGGAGATGGCTGGCTGGCAGGGCTTTTGTCCGAGCAGTTTCCAAGTGCGACAATCCATGCGTGCGATGCAGGAGAACCACTTATTACCACAGCAAAGGGCGCATACCCACAAGTACAGTTTTCTGTGTGCGATTTAAATCAACCTCTCCCCTACGAGAACAACATGTTCGATGTAGCCTGTGCTTCCATGGTACTGCACGACGTAAGTGACGAAGCTGCAACACTGACCAATATAGCTCATACACTCAAGCCAAACGGCACACTATACGCCAGTATAGTAAACCCTTACTACGGCTACCCCGTGGGTGAATGGAAACGTGGTATTGTAGGCAGACTACTCGGACAAAAACCCAAGCTCAGGCTCGCCCGCGCGTACAACGTACTGGCGCGCGAAGCTAGACCAAATTTTGAGTGGCGTGAGCATTTGGGCTCCCACTTTACTCCGCTTGCAGCACACATGGCCGCTGCGCGTTCTGCTGGACTTGTGGTAAGCAATATTACCGACATTACCAGCACCGCAGACAGCGATACCTACAACCTCACGTACCAACTGCACAGATTTCCAATAATTTTACTGCTAGAATTCAAGAAAAAATAATAGATACCAATATACAAATTGGTACTAATGAAACCAATACATACTAATGTGGTAGATAGCATTCGTACTCATTCGTAACATGTGTACTCATTCGTATATTGGTATCTTATATTAGCGTTCTATTTAAACGCTTCTAATATCGCATCCTGCTTGCTTTTAGGGTGAAACGAAAGCTCATCTTGCGTCACAATAATATGCCGCTCGTCTTTATGAATGCGCTTGCTTTGCCAGCCACCCAACCATGCTTCGAGGTGAGCACCACCCATGTACGCTATAACTTTTTCTACTACGGCTTGTACACCACGATTTTTAGGCACGTGCAAAACTGGAAATTGCACATTGGGGAAAAACGCTTGCAACCATTCCCTGTTCACATTTTGAAACTGGCGGATGTACACTTCTCCAAATAACGGTCGCAACTTGCAATACTCAGAAGCGGTGTACCAATTACGCCCCTCTTGCATGTGCTTGGTCCCTGCAAGGTAATGGTTCAAACAAACTCTGCGAGCAATTTTGTTCCCGTACCGCCGAATACCCAAAAAATGGAAAAATGCAGTTACTAACGTACGGGGTAGCCACAGCCACCGCGGATCAGTTATAACAAACAAATCAATATCGCTCCCTGCTTTGACCACACCGAGCGCTTGGCTTCCCGCAAGACCTGCAGCCCGCACAAAAGGAATGACTGCACAAATAGACACGAACCAGCGGATGCGCTTTTCCCGCCAGACGCCTTGCTGGTAACCCTTCCACCGCGCAAGCAGTATGCCTTGGTTGGCAGATAGCGTGTAATAGCCATAGCGTGTGACAACCCTTCCAGATTCCACCAACTTGTCTAACACTGCCAAAACTTCTGCAAACTCCACCGTCCCAGACAGACCTTTCGGAATGTCTATAAGTTCTCCCCTTCCACCAACATGCGCATCTAGTACGTGTGGGTCCTGAACTAAATACCAAAACAACTCAAACTGAGTGAGCGCAGTACTTTGCAACGCAAAAAATGATAACGTTTTTTCTATTCGTTCTTCTACAGTCATATAAGCTTCAGCAACTACCTACACCGAAATTACTTTTGACACTGCGGACAAAAACAAGCTGTTCTACCACCCATCTTCATGCTTTCTATCATACTACCACAGACTTTACACGCTTGTTTTTTCCTCCCGTACACAAAATGGTACTTACCCATACTCCCCCACGCGCCATCGGTTCGCACAAAGTCGCCCACGCTCGACCCCTTGGCGCGAATCCCTTGGCGCAATACTGGTCCGATAGCTTCAAAGATTCGTTGCAACTCAGCAGTGGAGAGTGTAGACACGAGCCTTTCGGGACGCACCCCTGCACAAAATAAAATTTCATCGCTATATATATTCCCTATCCCAACCACCACGGCGGGGTCCATGAGCACTAGCTTTATGGGGCTCTTGGCTCGTCTCTGTACCGCAAGGATAAATTGCTCACTCGTGAACGACTTATCCAAAGGCTCGGGGCCATAGTCTTGCAACTCTTGTATCTGTGCAACAGCATCGTCTGCTACAAGTTTCAAATACCCGAACTGGCGCATGTCATTGAAGTACAATGTACTACCATCGGTAAACTGAAACACCACATGAGTATGCTTACTGGGCAACTGTACCAGCGGTGCTGAAAGCTTGTTTAAAATTCTATATTTACTCCCAGTCTTGGCACGCAAAGCAGGGTCTTCAAAAATAAACTGCCCTGTCATCTTCAAATGCACAAACAACGTATGCGAACCAGACAATTCGAATATAAGTAGCTTTGCTCTGCGCCGTACTGCTACAACTTGTACACCTTGCAGTGATTTGGCAAACCGTCCGGCAATTGATTTTGAACCTACACGCTTATTCCCCAGACCTTCTGGCCCAACTGCTACAAGCTTAAAAGACCGGACATCCACAGTACTTATGGTGCGTCCGGCAAGTTTTTTATGCAGCTCTCTAACTACGGTTTCGACTTCGGGTAATTCGGGCATAAATGTAGTGCCTAGTGCCTAGTGCCTAGTGCCTAGTGCCTAGTGCCTAGTGCCTAGTGCCTAGGAAAATTATAGCGGGCTGAGCGAGACTGTCCAGTGACTAAAAAGGATTGCGGATTGCGGATTGCGGATTATGAATTACGGATTACGGATTGCGTATTTTTCATTCAGCATTTTGCAATTTGCAATATGCAATATGCATTTCCGCTTTCTACTCTCTATTCTCTGCCCTCTACCCTCTCTGTTCTTTTCCCTGTACACTATACACATGACTTTTGAGCAATTTCTAAAATCTATCCCCCACAAGTTCAAGCCAGAAGAAGAAGCGCTTTTAGCCAACGCTTTGGAATTCGCGCGGGCCGCGCACGCTGGCCAAAAGCGCAAAAGTGGCGAGGATTACATTGTGCACCCGTACGAAGCAGCCATTTTGCTTGGGCAGATTTTTCCTGACGCCATAAGCCTTGCTGCAGTACTCTTGCACGACGTCCCCGAAGACACGGCCAAAACCCAAGCGGATGTGCTAGAAGCTTTCGGCGAAGACGTTGCGCATTTAGTAGACGGCGTAACCAAACTCGGCCACGTTCGCTTGCGCAACAGCAAAGACCCTCAATACGTCGAAACTTTGCGCAAAATGTTTATTGCCACCAGCAAAGACATTCGGGTCATGCTGATTAAGCTTGCCGACCGCTTGCATAACATGCGAACGCTCGAGTTTTTACCAGCAGAAAAGCAACTCAAAATCGCCACAGAAACACTGGAAGTCTACGCTCCGATTGCTGCTCGTTTGGGCATTAACTCTTGGAAAGATGAACTGGAAGACCGATCGTTTGCCATCTTTGATCCAACAACATATACCGAAACAAAAACGTTGCTCGACACCGTTTTACAAGGGAGACAGCACTCTTACAAGCAAATCGAAAAAAAGATTACCCACGTACTGAAAACCGAAGGGATTAAATTTGTAGACATATACGGTCGCACCAAACGTATTTATTCATTCTACAAAAAACTCAAAAAATACAATGACGACCCAAGCAATATTTACGATCTCATTGCTGTTCGGATTATTACCAAATCCACCGCAGACTGCTACGCAGCACTGGGTGCCGTACATCAATACTTCCAACCGCTTCCTGGGCGTATTAAAGACTACATTGGCATGCCAAAGCCAAATGGCTACCAAAGTTTGCACACTACTGTCTTAGACGAAGACGGTAGCGTATTTGAAATCCAGTTCCGTACCGATTTAATGCACGAAGCTGCCGAGCGCGGTATTGCTGCCCACTGGTTTTACAGCGAGTCTGGCAAACCAACGGCGAGCAGCAAAAAAGCTGCGGGTTGGGTCCAAGAGCTCCAACGCTGGCAAGAAGAAGCAGCCAATTCAGATGACTTTGTAGAAAACCTGAAAATCGACTTCTTCAAAGACCGCATCTTTGTACTCACTCCCAGAGGTGACGTAAAAGACTTACCCAGTGGCGCCAGCGTTATTGACTTTGCGTTTTCCGTCCACTCTGACCTTGGATACTACATGACTGGAGCAAAGATAAACAATAAAATGTCTAAGCTCACTGCAACACTCGAACAAGGTGATGTAGTCGAAATACTGAAAAGCAAACAACCAGTAAAACTCTCACGCGACTGGCTCGCTGCCGCTCGCACCAGCACCGCCAAGAACCGCATACGAGCGTACCTCATGGAGCATGACAAAGGCATTATGCAACGTGTACGGGAACTCAAACTTGCCGATATTGGCTTACCGACCTTCTTCCGTAAAAAATAAAAACGACATAAAAAGGGTAACCCTTTCATGAGAAAGGGTTACCCTTTTTTCTAACTGAGAATTCTTACGGAAGAGTTTTGTGTGTATACCCTGGAATGTGAGAAATAATTTCTGCAGGAGTAAACCACACCGCAATTTCTTGCTCAGCTTCTTCCACAGAGGAAGAGGCGTGAATGAGATTGTAAATACCAATCTTTTTGTCGTCTGAATGCTTGAAGGACATGTGTGCGTAGTCACCACGAATGGTCCCTGGAGCAGCAGACTTTGGCTCTGTACCACCCACCATTTTCCGAATGAGCTCAACAGCATCTATCCCTTCAAGGCATAGAGCGAGAATTGGACCTTCGGTCAACATCGTAATCATCATATCTCGCACGTGCTGACCTCGGCGGATTGCCAAGTCTTCGGTATAGTGTTTTTCTGCATGCTCTTTGGTCGCTTGCACCATCTTTACCCCAACAATTTTCAGACCGACACGCTCAAAGCGTTGTATAATCTCCCCGACTAAGCCACGATCGATTGCATCTGGCTTTAAAAGCACAAGACTTTGTTCCATATAAATTCGGTTACTTATTTGCGATAGTTACTGATTCAATCACTACTGGTTCTTTTGGCGGACCGTCTTGTGAGCCAATAATCTCTACTCCACCAATCTTTTCTACTATATCCATCCCTTTTACCACTTTACCAAATACGGTATACGCACCATCGAGCATTGGTAAAGGTTCTAACGCAATATAGAATTGACTACCAGAGGAAGCACGCTCAGGATTTACTTGGTCTCCTGTTCGCGCCATGGCGATTGCCCCTTTGGTATGCAGAAGTTTAATTTCTGCTGGAATCGTATACCCTGGGCCACCTGTACCATTCCCTGCTGGGTCTCCACCTTGCACGACAAAGTCTTTCGCAATCCGGTGGAAGGTCAAACAGTTATAAAACCCACTCTGGGAAAGCTTCACAAAATTTTCTACTGTTTTTGGAGCTACATCATCGTTTAATTCAATTTGGATTTCACCAAAATTTTTCACTTTGAGTGTGGCAACCTTATTTTTGAAGTCAACGGTCTTCCCCGTAAATGCATCTGGATTATAATCCCGTGTACATTCACCTGTTGTTGGTGTGTCCATAGCAATAGAATTATTTACTTCTTGATTCGCTTGTTGGGTGTTGGTGGTAGTATCCGTACCGGTAACACTTGTTTCTCCACGGAAGAATAGTGCGTAGGTAGCGACTGCTACAACTGCTACACCAACTACAACCATGCTTATAACTGATTTATTCATAACTCTTTATATGTGTAATTTTTGCTTATTTGTATGACAAGCCTGTGCGAATTGTAACATAAGTCCTTAGTTTTTGCTAGTTTTTACCCCAAGCAAAGCACGCCTCTTTTGACTGTACCACCACACCACAGACAAAACACCAAATATGACACAGAGCCAAACCCCCGCCACCGCACCCGTCACGTGCAGAGGAATGCTGGCATGCGGAACTGCCGCACCGACATGCACGCACCATAAAAGGTACTGCACACACAGCCCAGTCACAAAAGCAAAGCCCACCCCCACTGCGGGAAGTAACGACAGAACAGCCAAAAACATTATGACTTCTATGACCGGCACTACAAACATATTGACGACAAGCGCTACCAAAGAAAAAGTGCCGAAGTGCCACACCGTGAGTGGTGCAGTCGCAACAATCGCACAGAGTGTGCCAATAAACACAGATGGCATGAGAGAAGTATCCTGCTGCTTACCAGCAGCCCACCCCTCTCGAATTTCCATACCGAACACAATTGCAAGTGTTGCAGCCACACTCAGTTGAAATCCAATATCCCAATACAGTAGCAACGGATTCTGCAACAACATAAGCCCCGCGCAGATGAGTACTGCATTTGGCGCGCGATATACTCGACCAAAACCAAGCGCACCCAAAACCAATACTCCCATCAACGCTGCTCGTACCACTGAAGCAGAAAATCCTGCAATAGCAACAAAGCACAGAATACACAAAGCCGATACCACTAATTGATACCTCCGCCCAATGAGCCCTGCCAGACCGCTTAACCAAAGAATAAAAATAGTAACGTTAAACCCTGAAACTGCCAACACATGGCTCGTGCCCGTAGCTACAAAATCTGCCAACACTGAATCAGATACTCCTCGTTTCGCACCAATTAGAATACCGAGTACTATATTCCCCGCCTGTGGGTCATACCGCTCCAGCACTCGTTCATGTAACCACTGCTTTACCTCCGCCATTATTTTGAGAAAGCTCACTCCACGTTCATGACTAAGCACAATGACTTTAGGATACCGCATAACTGCATACACCCCTTGTCGCTCCAAAAACCCTTGATAGTCAAACCCGTTAAAAGGTTCTGCCAACGCCAACGTACCCCGAACTACTACCGTATCTCCATAGAAAAACTTTGTTGCTCGCGTCGTTGTTAGCAGCACTCGATCAGTAAACCCAGCCGGCTGCACGACTACTAATTGTGTTGACTCCCGCACATCCGGATCTACCACAACTTTCCCGACAAACTCCTGCGAATGCCCGATGTACGCCTCGATTTTTGACTCATACTGCAGGACAGAGGCCACCCGCAGCCCGCCCAGGGCAAAACCGAGCAAGCTCACACCTACAAAATATGCATAAAGGTACCGACGTTGTGCCACTGAGCGATAACACAGTCCTACGCTCACCACGCATACCGCAGTAAGCACCCACAGAAACAGTACGGGAACATGCGCTACCGAACCAAACCAAATACCAACACAAAACCATACAGAAATTGTGACCAACCACGTATGTGTCGTCATATAGTGACCTCCTCCCCGAGTTCCGCAAAGCCTACACTCGGGGTATCCAACACGGCATGAATACTAAAAGCTTCGGATAATGAGATTCGTTAAAAGAGTCTGGTTGTCTGGGGCTTTTCTTTCTTGCCCTGCCACTCAATGTACTTCTTAACCTGCTCCTCGTTCAATCCGTTTGTTGACGAGAAATACCCCACACTCCAGATGCCGTCCCATTCTAAATACATTTCTTTGATAAATTTAAACTTCTTTTGGATGTGGATACTACTGTTGGCTTTTAACCTTTGGACGGCATCTGAGACAGCCATATTGGGTGGTATTTCGATTTGAATATGAACATGGTCTTGGTCTGAATTAACAGCTGTAATGAAGAGTGTGGGATATTTCTTGCAGGTTTGGTAGAGACTTGTCTTTAGTTCTGCTTTAACGTAGTCTTTGAGCCACTTTCTCCGGTGCTTAGTGCCCCAGACAATGTGATACAAGTGTCGATATGCGCAATGGTTAAGGCTTTTCGTCTTCATGCAACCAGCCTACCACGAATTCCAACGCAATGGGAATTCGTTCCCGGGATCCCATTCATCCCCAGACCGCGACAATGAGAGTGGTGACTTGATTGCTTTCTAGAGGGTCGCTGGTCTGGGGTTTCCTGGTATATAAAAACCTCGGCCAAAGGCCGAGGCGTGTTATGTGGTACTGGTAAGAAATGAAATGACTTCATCTTCATGCAACTCAACATTCGTTCTGGTTGAAAGCGTTCGAAGTAATAATTTCGGAGTCTGCTCCTGTGGTACTATCATGTACGGAATCCCTTTTTTCTCTGCGTATTTATATTGCTTTTCTAACTTTGCCTCAGAGAAATATGGTTCAACAGCAATCCCCTGCGTGCGCAATCTTTGTACTAACGCAAACACCCGTGACGAAGGAACCCCTGCTACCGCAGCAACAACCACCTGTGTCCCCGAAGGAACTACGAGTAGCCCTGCGGCTTCTAAATACTCGTAGAGCCTATCTACCCCTAGTGCACCACCTACTGCGGGTACTGACTCTGTGGTATACGTACTCAACAAACCGTCATACCGACCACCACCAGCAATGCTCCCATATCCGTCAACGCCAACCAATGCGCATTCAAACACCGTGCCAGAGTAATAATCTAGTCCTCGCGCAATACTTGGGTCAAATACTATCTTGCTTACTGGAACGCCGAGCTCTATTGCAGAATCTATAACCAAGCGCACCCCAGCACACACTTCCGCTGCGCGAGGGCTCACTTGTGCGTACACCTCGAGGGCCGCTTCGCCTGTTGGCGCAGAAAGAATACTTGTAAGTATTTGCTGCATCCCTTCTGAAACATTCCGTTCAACTAACAATTGCTGCACTCCTGCAAGTCCAACCTTGTCGAGCTTATCAACACAACGAATAGCAGCCAACACTTCTTGTTCGTCTTCTGAAAGCAAGCCAAACAACTGACGACTATTCACTCGAAACACATAATTCGACACACCAATGTTTTCTAAGGCTCGAGACAAACACGCAATTACTTCTGCGTCAGCAAATACTGAAGACTCCCCCACGATATCTACATCGCATTGATAAAATTCACGCAATCTGCCTTTCTGAGTATTTTCTGCACGCCATACCGGAGCTATTTGATACCGCTTAAATGGCAAAGTTAACGCACCATAATTTTGCGCAACGTAGCGCGCGAGTGGCACTGTTAAGTCGTAGCGCATTGCCACTTCTCTTCCCCCATTATCAACAAAGCTGTACACCAGTTTTTCTTCGTCACCATATTTCCCCATGAGTATCTCTTTGTATTCCAGTGCTGGGGTAGAAAGTGGTGAAAACCCAAAAAGCTCAAAGGTATTCTGGATACGTCCAAAAAGCGCCTGCCGAGCGCGCTGCTCAGTAGCGGTAAAATCTCTAAATCCTTTCAGTGTACGTGGTTCGATTTTCTCTTGCATAGTTCATTCCTTTATCCAGATAATACCACAGAACAAAGCGCACCCGCCAGTAGCCATATAAAAAAGCACTTCCAAAATGAAAGTGCTTTTTGTGTACATCCAACATGCTACCGAGGGCGAACCGATACCGCATCCACTAATATCCCCTGCCGATTTTCAGGGCCTTGGCCTTGTAATGTAAGAGTATCCGAACCTGTAGCGGTCACTGCAAAGGTATACCGTTGCCACGCAGGCTGCTTATCTTTCGTTCCGTCTGGCGAGACAGATCCTACAACTACACCATTCCACGTAATCTCTAATGCATTTTCCACTGCTGCTGTCTTTGGTTGCGCTGCAACACTCAGCGAAATGACTAACTGTTCCCCTACGGTTGTTTGTAAAACTTGACTGAGCGTGGTTAAACTTTGGCCAGCACCTGCTCTTCCTCCCAAATCAGCAGCATCCAATCGCACAAACTGTTGACCACTTGCTGCCTTCCACCCAGAAAATCCAGCCAAAAATTCTACACCTGCTTGCCTGACCGAACGCTTGAGTTTTCCGGAATCATTCGTCCAACCAACTACCCAGCCCAGCCCAGCTGTTCCGTCTACAACAAATTGTGAGTTCGAGCGAATAATTGGGTCTTCAAAATTACCATTGCGAACGTACTCTGCTATGGCGCCCTCCTGTACCGGCGGCCGAACCACTCGATCTTGTCCACCAGTAACTTGTTCTGAAGCAGAAGAAGTGTTGTATTGCAACGAAGGCGGGTTAACCATAAGCCCCATGACCCCATAAATAGCCAACCCCGCAGCGTACGCAACTGCAATACCCCAGACCACTTTATCTTTTGGGAAAGACGTCGATTTTGTGTTTGTTTGTAGCATACGACTAAATAAAAAGAGTAAGAAAATTTTAACCGATAGTATCTCTTTATTACTATATCACATCTGGTATACGAAAAGCTTTTATCTTATGGGTTTTTCCACGCACTAAGATAACTTCTGATTTCGCACAACCATATATCTGCGCAACTAGCTTCTGCACTGCAGCAGTCGCCCGCCCTTCATGTGGCGGCTCGGTCACGTACACATGCAACACACCTGCTCGCAACATGTGACGCTGTTGTTTTGCACTCGGATGAACAGTAACTTGTATAATCATCAAAATAAATGCCACTGAGCATCATACTCAGTGACATTTGCATTACTTCATTTTTCTGCGAATAAACGCAGGAATATCTAATTCGTCATCCGCTTCTTGCACTTGTGCAGGACTTTCACTAATAGGAGTGAACTGCGGCCTGCGTGGCTCAACACGCACTGGCGGCTCCACTACTACCGGCTGTACAGGCGCAGCCTGCACTGGCGCTGGCTTGCGCTCTTCGACTGGCGTTGGTGTATGTACCTGCGCTACTGATTTTCGTGCAGTTTCATCAAACCCAGTTGCAATAACGGTAATGCGAATTTCATCACCAATCTCCTCGTCTATAACAGCACCAAACTTGACCCGAGCTTCTGGGTCAATGCTCTTCGTAATCGCTTTTGCTGCTTCATCGATTTCGTACATGCCCAACGACGACCCACCAGTAACGTTAAACAACACACCAGTGGCACCGTCGATCGAAAGCTCGAGCAAAGGAGAATTTACCGCCATACGAGCTGCATCTTGCGCTCTATTTTCTCCACTCGCCCGACCAATACCCATAAGTGCCGTTCCTGCGTCTTGCATAATGCTTCGCACATCAGCAAAATCGGCATTGACCACACCATGACTGGTAATCAGATCGGAAATACCGGCAATACCTTGACGCAAGATATCGTCTACAGTACGAAAGGAGTCGATAAGCGAAGTCTTTTTATCGATAATTTGTAAAATTCGATCGTTATGAACAGAAATAATAGCGTCTACTTTATCTTTCAAATTGGCATACCCGATTTCTGCAACTTCTTTTCGCTTCAACCCTTCGAATGTGAATGGTTTCGTAACAACAGCAACGGTTAAAATACCGCGGTTCTTCGCAATCTCAGCAACTATTGGAGCCGCGCCGGTGCCCGTACCACCACCAAGACCGCAGGTAATAAATACCATGTCGGCATTGCTGATTACTTCTTCAATCTCTTCTTGTGATTCCTCTGCAGCTTGTCTACCAACATCTGGATTCATACCACTCCCCAAACCCTTGGTAACACTTTTCCCAATATGCACTTTTTTGTCTGCTGCATTGTTGTGAAGCGCTTGTGCATCTGTGTTTATAGAAACAAACTCTACACCACGAATACCCAGCTGAATCATCCGATTCACCGCATTACCGCCGCCACCACCAACACCCAATACTTTTATTCGAGCAAATGTCTCAATTTTCGGTTTCACTTCCATGGTCTTCTTCATACAAATACCAATACTATAAGATATACTAAATCATACCAGAAATTACCAAATTCGCATATATGACCGAGTAAAACCAGTCATTTTAAGGCAAAAATGACTTAAACCACCGAATCGCTTTCTGAGCAACAGGATGTTCCAACAACTTCCCTGCTGCAGAACCAGCCCCATACCCCTGCCCACCATAGGTATGCGACCACATGACCAAACCACACACCACAGCAAAAGATGGATCTTCTACTTTATCGATAATAGTAGTCAGACCTTGCAAAACCCCTACCTGTGCCGGCAAGCGCAATGCTTGTTTTGCGTATTGGACAATCCCTGGCATGTTGCTTGTACCACCAACCAACACCACCCCAGCCGGTAACTGACCATCGCGATTAATTGCCTTTAATTCTCGATTCACATGTTCAAAAATTTCGGAAAGTCGAGCTTCAATAATATCTACTACGTCTGCTCGCGCTACAGACTCTGACTCGTTCTCATCTATTTTAGATAAATCAATTGCTTGTTGCTCACCAATAGGCAAACTACCAGCGTACCCATACAAAATTTTTACCCGCTCTGCAGTATCAATACTTGTGCGCAGTCCAATTGCCAAATCATTGGTAATATGTAAACCGCCCAGAGGCAATACTGCCGTATGGAGCAACGTGTTCTCTTCGTATACCGCAATGCTCGTAGTACCAGCGCCAATATCAACAACAACCACACCCAACTCCTTTTGTTTCCGACTCAACACTGCTTGCGCTGCTGCCAGTGGGGTAACCACCAACTCCCGAGCCGAAACACCAGCTTGGGAACAGACTCTTTGTAAATTCTTTAGAAGAGAGCTAGAACCATGCACCATCGTGGTGTCTACTTCGAGACGCACACCACTCATGCCCAGAGGATCTTTGATACCCTCTTGACCATCGAGCATGAATGCTTTTGGAATCACGTGAAGTACTTCTCTATTAGGAGGTATCGATACCGCCTGCGCTGCGTCCACCACTCGCACAATATCCGCCTCGCTCACTTCACCATCTGCCTTAGACACGGCAATGACCCCTTTCGAGGTCAAAGACACGATATGCTGTCCAGAGACACTGACTACCGCTTCGCTCACTGGAACAGCAGTCATGCGCTCCAGTTTTTCTAGCGCCGTCGAAAGAGCAGACACTGCTTCATCCAGATCCGTTACCACTCCCCGTCGCAAGCCCGCAGCCGGTACTGACACAGCACCAATAACCGCCAACTTATCTTCTTCAGCGTTTAACTTTGCTTGGACTACACGAACAGAATGAGTCCCAATATCGATCCCTGCTATGTATCTATCTTTTGCCATGCAATACATGAGCCATAGTGTAACTGCGTTGCCCTACACAACACACACCATGGTTTACGCGTTTAATGTTTCTTTTACAATACGAGCAACCAGTGCGCCATCTGCAGCAGCACCAAATCTATCTTTTACTGCCTTAATCGCAGCCCCCATATCCTTCACAGACCAAGAATGCTGCGCGTGCAACTCTACAACTACTGCTCGCAACTCCTCTTCTGTTGCTTGCTTGGGTAAATACTTTTCCAGAATAGCTGCTTCCGCTAGCTCTTGTTCTGCAAGCTCCGCCCGTCCGCCCGACACAAACTCCGCAGCTGCTTCTTTTCTGCGTTTACATTCCGACTGAATAACACGCAAAACATCTTCTGAAGAAAGGTCTCCGGAAGATGATGCAATTTTTTCATTCTTTAAACGCGCAACGAGCATACGCAAGGTACCAAGCGTTACTGCATCCCGAGCTTTCATTGCAGCAACCAAGTCAGCCTCTATGTGAGCTATGTCCATATTTTTGTTTCATCTAAAATTGTAAGATCACCAGTACAAGTCAATAGTATAACTATACCAAAGCTGGTTCGTTATACTATTGTGTTGTCACATATCTTACCGACGACCAGTGCGCTTGGTAATTGGTTTGCCGAGCTTCTTCAGTTCTTCGCGAATTGTGCGAAGTTGTGAACGACGACGGGCAGCGACACGCAACAAGTTGCGGCTTTTACCAGGCTCAAAAAATCGAGTCTTGCGGGCGCGAATCAAAATACCGCTCTGCTGTATCTTTCGATTAAAGCGTCTGAGCAAGCTTTCAAATGATTCACTTTCTTTACGTTTTACTTCTACCACATGACTTCACCTCACTCTCTACAAGATATGTCTAGGAGTGTTCTGGGCTGATGGAAAAACCATAGCGCTAGAACTAACTAGTGCTCCTAAATCTTCCTAAACTTTACCATAATTACGCACCTACGGTCAACAAACAGCCAGTAAGACAAAAACCAAGGCACTGTGCCTTGGTCTCTTATTCCGTGCTATGCGCCTTATTCAGCAAGCTGTTTGCCACCCAATACATGTAGATGAATATGTGGCACAATCTGGCCACCTTCCCTCCCCACGTTAAATGAAAGCCGGTACCCACTCTCCCCGACACCTAAATCTGTAGCTACCTGCTTACCAGTCAGGATCATTTTTCCTAAAAGTGGTCCGTGTTCAGGCTTTGTATCACTTATTGATGGAATATGTTCTTTGCTAATCACCAGCACGTGCACTGGCGCCTTTGGTAAGATATCTTGCACGACAACAACCTCTGTATCTTCATAATACGTCTTTGCGGGGATTTTATGCTCGACAATATTACAAAATACACAATCGTCTTTTTCCATAGTAATTGAGTTAGGAGCTATCCGCCGTCGCTAAAGCTATGGCGGACAAGTAAATTAGGAATTAGGAGTTAGGGCTATAAGCTATAAGGTATCAGGTATAAGCTATCAGCTATCAGCTATCAGCTATCAGCTATCCACTCAACCCTACCTGCCAAGCCGTTTCTTTACTTCATCTACAATCTTATCATAGCTAAATACTTCTTGCATGCCACTCTTCACATCACGCAAAATGACGACTTCATCAACCGCTTCCTTCTGACCCATAATCAATGCAATAGGGCTATTAGCTTCTTGCGCTGCTTTCAGTTGGTTTTTCACACCAGCATACCCAAAATAGTCGAACACGGTTACGCCAGCTTCTACCAAATCTCGGAACAGTCGCAAACTGCGCTTGGCAGCCAGTTCCCCAAGCGGCACTAAATAGACCTCTGCAGGACGTCGTGCCAACGTAGCTGGTGCAGTGCTTCTGTCTAGAAGTGCACGATGTAGCAGCTGCAAGCTCCCATGCAGCCCAAACGCATGGATATTCTTTCCACCCAAACGCTGCACAAATCCAGTATGCCCTTCGGCTTCTGCCACCACTGTCGCTACGCCATCGATTTTTAACTTCAGACTAACCACGGTCCCCACAGCCCCCTCCATACCGATAAGTAATGGGTTCAGCTGGTATGGTATTTGCAACTCTTCGAGCGCTTCAAGCAGGTTCGTAAATTGTTTCCGCGAAACTTCATCTAAGAAATCTAAAATAGTTGGCGCTTCACTCAAAACCATTTGGCAATCTAATTTTGTACAGCGAAGTACTTCTCGTGGCTTCTCTGACAATAGATCACCGCACGAATCACACAAATCATAACGCTTCCCTTTTAAGTAATCGCGCAGCGCCGTCTCATACGCCTCTTGGCTTGGCTTGCTTCCACAGGTGTTCACTTCAAAAACCACATCGGTTAACGACAAGGCTGAAAATAATTGCCACGCCGCACCCAATACTTGGGCTTCAGTCAAATGGTTAAATGCGCCCCACACTTCAAAACCAAATTCGTAATCCGAAACCAACTCCTTTTGGCCAGCCATCAAGCACGATCCACTATATTGCCACTTTGTTAAATGCGGCTCACCCATTTTTGCCTGTGCTAAAATGCGCAACACAGATGGAAGCAACCCGACACGAAGCGCCAATTCACGCCCCGCAGCAGCAGCGAGAATAATTGCATGCACACGAGGGTGCGCCTCTCCAAGCACAGTAGTATAGAGACTCGGATCTTCAGCTATAGGCAACTCGACTCGAGTAAAGCCATATTGTGTTGCGTACTGCTCAACTGCCAATAAGAGTGCTTGCCACAATGGGTCTTGGCTCGTCACTATATCTAAGCTTCCAGGAAGCCCAGGTGTTCGCTTACTTATTGCTTGCGAAATGGTTTTTTTCTCTGCCATAGTGTATTCCTCGTTTATTCAGGGTACGTATAATGTGGTGTAATTCCAAACAACCGTAACGGTAGTACTCGTAACCACACCTTACCGATTATGTTTGCTTTTGGCAACGGCCCCCAGACACGTGAGTCGCTACTCTGCAAACGATTGTCACCTAAGACGTAGTACTGATTGGCAGCTAACTCAACTTCTTCTGAACGACCAAGTGTCACGTTCTGGTTTGGCAAATACTGTTCGTCCAACAATAGTCCGTTGGGATGGTCGACATTTTTAATAGTCACCCGCCCTTGCGAAACAATGACCCTATCGCCAGGAACTCCAACAATGCGCTTAATAAAATATTGTTCAGGATCGATAGGATATTTAAAGACAATGACGTCTCCCCGCTCGGGCTCTCCAAACCGATATGATAATTTTTGGACAATGAGATATTCTCGATTATGAAACGTGGGCACCATGGAAGATCCAGATACCACAAATGGTTCAGCGATGAATGGCCGAATGATAAGCCATACGAGGACAAAGGCAATAAAAAAGATTTTAACAAGATCCCAGATAAAAATCGCTATCGACCGAATAGTCGTAGTTACTTCTGCCTCTGACTCTTCTTTTGTTTCTTGCTCCGAAGTTTGTTGGTTTTCAGTAGTCACAATATATTCTTTATACGTTATATTAGTGCGAGTCAGACCTGAATACAGAATGCACAAAAATTGGTAGCCACTGCTGGATTCGAACCAGCGACCTCGCCGATGTGAACGGCGCGCTCTAACCAACTGAGCTAAGTGGCCACAACAGTACATGACCACACTGTCGTACAGAGCCGAATGACTCAAGCAATACAAGACTTTTTTGATACGAGTCCCATACGAGTACACCAACTATACCATTTCCACCCTTTGCTGCGCAAGATAGAAACAAGCCACAAAACCCCTTTTTTTTGCTATACTATAGAAGATGTATGCGCCAAGACTCATACCGGCTACGGCAACGCATTTCTAGCTACAAAGAAGCAATGGACGAACACTTTTCAGGTATAAAATCAATGGACGCTGTGATGAAACCAGCACCACGAGTTTCAGTCACGTACGGCGCTCCAAAAATAGCAACACGAAAACACTCTAAATGGCCTTGGGTTTTAGGGTTTCTTTTTCTTGTTTTGGCAGGAGGCATGTACTTCATCGTACACACTGCTCAAAAGTGGACCACCGACAGCTTTGTCGGTCAAAGCAGCAATATATTCAGTAGTGCAAAAGATATTTTCTTAGGCACCACCGGACAGGCTGACTTACAAGGAGAAAAAGAAGGAGTTGTGCGGATACTCCTGCTTGGCATTGGAGGCGAAGGCCACGACGGGCCGTATCTCTCAGATACCATCATCCTCGCCCAGCTTACATTGGCCACCAATGAAGTATCACTCACTGCACTCCCCCGTGACTATCAAGTACAACTCCCCGATGGTTTTGGGCAAAGAAAAATTAATGCCGCCTTCGCCGAAGGGTTCAATAAAAACAAAAACTGGGAAGAAGCAGGAAGATTTGCCAGAGAAGTTGTCCAAACTGTATCCGGCCTGAATATCCCCTACTTTGCAGTGATTGACTTTAGCGGTTTTGAAAAAGCCATAGACCAAGTGGGTGGAGTAGATGTAGCAGTCGAACGCACATTCACTGACTATAAATACCCCGATAGCAACAACGGATATTTGCCACCACAAACATTTACCGAAGGCATGCAACACTTGAACGGAGCCCGCGCCCTGATTTATGCCAGATCAAGACACGCAGCCGGACCAGAAGGAAGTGACTTTGCTCGCGGTATCCGCCAGCAAAAAATTATGCAAGCGTTAAAACAAAAAGTATTTTCGCTCAACATAGTCACGGACACTGGACAAATTGCTCAACTACTCCAAACCTTTGCAGCGCACTTCCACACCAACCTCACCCCCGGACAACTGGTGCGCTTAGCAAAAATTGGCCAAGAAATTGAGTCGCAGAACATAATCTCTACGAGCCTTGATCCTGTCACCGGACTTGTCTGCCCTGAAATAGCAGCCGAAAGCGGGGCGTATATACTTGTCCCCTGCGCTGGCAAAACAAAACAAGACATACAACAATTCTTCAAGAATGCGCTTGCAATCGGCAAACTGAGCGAAGAAAAAAGTGTTGTATGGATTGCTACCAACGACCCAAAAACTACAGTCTACCGCAGAATCAGCGCCCTCTTAGAACAAGCAGGACTCACTGTTTGGCCAATCGCCTATACTGACTTACAGCCTGAACAGAGCGTGATTTACCAAGTCAACCCGAAAGCGGCAACGACCGACTTTCTCAAAACGACTTTGAAAGCAAAAGAAGTCACGGTTGCTCCACCAAATATTCGCATCGACTCCAGTCGGAGTGATCTCATAGTCATACTCGGAGAAAATATCCCTGCTGAATTTAGCAAGCCACTCCCTCTCAGTACACCATCTCAAACCCAGCCCTCGCCAACGCCAACCGCGACGCAGAACAACACCAACACAGACAACTAATATCCGCATGACCAGTTTGTCTTATCAATTAACACACGCCCCTTATGTCACTCCCTATCGTCGCACTCGTTGGTCTGCCCAATGCAGGAAAATCTACCCTTTTTAACAGAATAACTGGCCAACACATGGCAGTTACCTCAGAGGTCGCCGGCACAACCCGAGACCGCCAATACGCCACCGTCGCTTGGAATATGGGCGAGTTTAATTTGGAAGACACTGCTGGTCTCGCTTTTTTCACAGAGCAAAATGAGCTGGAAGCTTCTGTGAAAAAACAAATCGATATCGCTACGAAAGAGGCGGATGTCCTTGTGTTAGTCGTGGATGGAAAAACTGGAGTAGAAGCTCTCGACCGCGAAGTGCTCCTCACTTTTCGAAGAATTAAAAAGCCAGTGGTGGTTGCAGTAAATAAGCTGGACTCGCCAAATAATTTAGAAAGCCTCAGCGCTCCTTTTTACAAGTTAGGGATCAAAGCGATATACCCAATCTCCAGCGTTACGGGGAGAGGTATTGGTGATTTGCTCGATCATATTGTTTCTCTACTCCCAAAGCCTGAAGCACCACAACCAGCGGCACTCCCCGCCGTCGACGCAGCCATAGCAGTAGCAATAGTAGGAAAACCAAACGTTGGAAAATCAAGCCTTTTTAATACTATCCTCCAAGACGAACGAGTGGTTGTTTCAAATGTACCTGGGACTACACGAACCGCAATAGACAGCGAGATAACAATCAACAACCAACCCTATACCTTTATTGACACAGCTGGTTTAAAGAAAAAAGCACACAGACAAGAGCGCCCAGACCTTTACTCTGGATTTCAAACATATAAATCCATTCGCCGGAGTGATGTCTGTTTGTTTGTGCTTGATGCAGGAGAACCTGTTACCAGCCAAGACCAAGCAATAGCATCGGAAATACTCGACCAAGAAAAAGGGTGCATTATGCTGGTGAATAAAATCGATGCATACAAGGAACACCGACAAGCCAAAGCAGCGAGCATTGCTCCCCAAAACGCATCGGAAGAAGAAACAACCGCTGCGCTCCACGCTTACGTCAGTACTCATTTCCCGTTCCTTTGGATGTGTCCCGTATTTTTTGTCTCAGCCAAAACAGGCGAAGGAATCCAAGAAGCACTTGCAGAGATCCGTGGCATTTACGACCGTAGACACAAAACTGTACCAGCCGAGTCACTCAAAGGACTACTTGCAAAGTGGAAAAAGATTAGCCCACCTCGCCGCATGCTAGACCAAAAAGAACCAAAAGTGTTTGGTTTAAGCCAGATCGATACCAACCCTCCTCGCTTCGAGCTACTCGTCAATCACACTCCAGCAATCTCCGAAAATTTCCGCAAAACAATTGAGAACGCTATTATTAAGGACCTCGACTATTGGGGCACACCTATTAAAGTCCGCTTAGTGAAAAAAGTGTAGTGCCGCGCACGAGAAAAACCCTGCTATACTAGTAGTATGAAAGTGATCGTTGGCCTCGGTAACCCTGGAATGAAATATGCAAAAACCAGACACAACGTCGGGTTTTTAGCATTAGACTTTTATCTTCGTGACATGCAAACTATTTCATGTTCGTCACGATTCCATGGCCAAATCTGTGAAGTGCACTTTACCCTTTCGGGTAATCCCATACCGGTGAAAACCTTTTTCATCAAACCACAAACGTATATGAATAAATCTGGGGATGCCGTCGCGGAAATTGTATCGTACTACAAGCTCCAACCAGAAACAGATTTACTCATTGTGCACGATGAAATTGATTTAAAGTTTGGTTACTCCAAGACCGCATTCGACTCAAGACCTGCTGGACACAACGGAGTAAAAAGTATTATCGCTTCACTCGGAACTCAAAAATTTCACCGCTTACGTATTGGAGTTGAGTCACGCAAGAGTCGCCTCGAGAGCCCTACGGATGAATACGTACTCAGCCAATTCAGCTCAGACGAGTTAGCCACCCTCGAAAGCGACGTATTCCCAAAAGCTGCGCTCGTCATACAAGAATTTATTGCGTCATAAACGTATGTGTGACCACACTCACATTGCAAGCAAACAAAAAACCCGAGTTTTCAACTCGGGTTTTTACTTTTTCTTACTACCCCACCTGCAAGTGAAAGGCAACAGACAATCGTCTATTAACCTTTGCTCACCGCTAGTTGCAGGAGGTAGGAGGGATGACTCCTGCGTTCGCACTTACAAGCAGGGTACTAAGAAATAGTATTTCAAAAAACTATCTATATAAGAATTATACGCTTTTTCACTCTATTTGTCAATATTCTTCTTTTTAAGCACACCGAGACTTTCTATGCCAAACTCACCAACCACACCCACACACGCACACGCAACCGATACACTGTTCCTGCATTGCACGAACTGCTTTATAGGATTCGGCCCAAAACGCCTCAGCCTACTCGAGCACTTTTTTACTTCTTGGGAAGAGGCTTTTCACGCACCACTCTCCGCACTGCGAGCAGCAGGAATCCCTGAGCCAGTTGCCGAAAAGTTCATACAGGTGCGCTCGACTATTCAGCCTGAGGCAGAGCAAGAAAAGTTAGCCAAAGAGAGCATTAGTCTCCTCACTCCAGATGAAGCTACGTGGCCGCCCCTGTTACGTGAAATACCAGCACCACCACTCGTACTCTATTACAAAGGAGCACCGCCCGTACATCAACTCTGCATAGCTGTCGTTGGGACACGAAATATCACCACCTATGGTAGAACAACCATACAGCTACTCATTCCCCCGCTCGCACGAGCTGGCATCTGCATAGTATCAGGCATGGCGTTTGGCGTTGACGCTGCAGCGCACACTACCGCCTTGCACAATCACACCGCAACCATCGCAGTGCTGGGCTCTGGCTTGGACGAACTGAGTATATACCCAAAAGCACACTGTCTTCTCGCCAGCCAAATACTAGAAAATGGTGGTAGCTTACTCTCCGAGTACCCACCAGGGACTCCTGCCTACAAACAAAACTTTATTGCACGAAATAGAATTATTTCTGGCATGAGTCACGGTACGCTCGTTGTCGAATGCAGCGCACAGAGTGGATCACTCCTGACCGCACGGTACGCCCTCGAGCAAAACAGAGATGTGTACGCCGTACCAGGCTCCATACACTCACCCCAAAGTCGGGGCACCAATGATTTACTCAAGCAAGGAGCAATCCCAGTCACCGATGCGCAAGATATTCTGACCAACTTAGGAGTGACACCAACAACTGAGGCAGAACCAACACCAAACTACACCCTAACCACAACCGAAAAAGAAATTCTTGATATACTTACCAAGACACCAGTACATATCGATACGCTTGTCACACAAACTAATTTGACAGCAGCGCTCATACACACCACACTGAGCATGTTAGAACTTAAAGGACTCGTAGAAAACATTGGTGCAAGCCAATACATACGCTCATAAACACCTTCATGTATACAACCACATACCGAAAATTATTTTGGATCAGCGCGCTCGTTCTGAGTGTGGTCATTGTGCTTGTGCTGGAGAAAAAAGACACGCCACCACTCGCTCCAGACAAAGATCTACTCAGTTACTACACCGAAGCCCAAAGCTTACGACAAGACACAGAGCGCTCAGTCACTTTTCTGGCTGTGGGAGACATCTCCCTCTCTCGAAATATTGCCGCTGTCATTAAAAAAAAGAACGACCCGCTGTACCCTTTCAGAAAAGTGGAGACACTACTCCGCTCCACAGATTTTAATTTCGGAAATCTGGAAACACCTTTTTCACAAAGCGACGCGTTTACCGCTCAGAACACACTAGTGTTCAACGCGCCAAAAGCAAACGTTGCAGGACTTACCGCGTACAACTTTAAAGTCCTCACCCTTGCAAATAATCATGCATACGACCAAGGGTTACAAGGCATACAAACCACAAGGAATCTACTTGCAGACAACAACATCCTTACAACCGGAACCGGCTCGACACTCGATGAAGCATGGACGCCTGCTGTATACACTACACGTGGCATGTCCGTCGGTTTTATTGGTGCGTCATATGCTTCCGTAAACGACGGAGGTAAAACAACCAATACGCATGTTGCGCGCATTGAAGACTTACAGAATCTGCAATCTGCAGTTAAAAATTTGCAATCCAAAGTCGATTTTATTGTAGTAACTATGCACGCAGGCACAGAATACACTGCTAGTCCAAACCCGGATCAAATTGCATTTGCACACGCTGCGATTGATGCAGGCGCTGACATGGTCATTGGTCACCACCCCCACTGGGTACAAGAAAAAGAATGGTACTGCACTGGCACACCGGGGACTCGCCTACTCCCTACGCCTCCAACGACAACACAAAGCACTCGTACTTCCGGCTGTGGTTGGATCTATTATAGTCTGGGTAATTTTATTTTTGACCAATCGTGGAGCGAACAAACGAAAACCGGACTTGCGTTAAAAATTACACTGCGGTCCCGCACCAGACACACACCAGACACTTTGCTACAAAATGCTGGAACACCTACGTCAGAGGCACCGTTTACTATTGAAATAGAAGAAGTTCCCATTCGCATAGTAGAAAACTGTTGTGCGCAAGTGCAAAGCGACTCATTTGACACAAACTAGTGAACATGGTTAAAATTGCGGTTACGAGTGAGACACCTGTATATATAGAGTGTTTCTTGTATACCCCGTGCAATCATCCATAGTTGTCGGTATTTTACCAAGCATACGTACTACCTAATTTTCATTTCATATGCCAAAGCCACTCATTATAGTAGAGTCTCCAACCAAAGCGAAAACCATTTCGAAGTTTCTTGGTGGCGCGTACGACGTCGAGGCGTCTTTTGGCCATATCCGTGATTTGCCCAAAAGTAAGTTATCTATAGATGTAGAACACAATTTTGAGCCAAAATATGCTATCCCCCCAAAAGCCAAAGAAACCGTAGAAAAATTACAAGCTCTTGCCAAACACGCTCCAGAGATTATCTTGGCGAGTGATGAAGACAGAGAAGGAGAATCTATCGCATGGCACCTTGTCCAAGCCCTTGGTCTTGAAAGCTCCAAATCACCAAAAACAAGAAAACAAAGCTCCAAATCTAAAAAGTCAAAAATTGATACTGAAGCATTTTCCAATACCGAAGCGGTTGCAGTAGACCCCCACAAAGTAAAACGAATTGTGTTTCATGAAATAACTAAGTCTGCTATAGAAGAAGCACTCGCCCACCCAAGAACTATTGACCAAAACCTCGTCGACGCACAGCAAGCACGGCGCATTTTGGACAGACTCGTAGGGTACGAACTATCACCTTTCTTGTGGAGGAAAATCCGCTATGGTCTTTCTGCTGGTCGTGTACAAAGTGTTGCCGTCCGTCTGGTAGTAGAGCGAGAACGAGAAATTCAAGCATTTAAAAGTGATGAATACTGGAGCATAGAAGCAAAGCTTTCTCCAGCAGACAGCGCTGCTATTTTTACGGCGCGCTTATCTAAAATTGATGGAGCATCCGTAGGCAAACTAGATATTGCGTCCCACGCAGCAGCACATGAGATTGTCTCGAACCTCACCGGTGCAACGTATACCGTTGCAGATATATCTAAAAAAGAAACAAAGCGAAACCCCGCTGCGCCATTTACCACCTCGACCCTCCAACAAGAAGCAGCACGCAAACTCGGCTACTCTGCCAAACAAACCATGATGATTGCCCAACAGCTCTATGAGCATGGGCATATCACCTACATGCGTACTGACAGCTTAAACTTAGCTGCGAGTGCTCTTGCGCAAGCACAAGGAGTCATTGGCACTGAGTTTGGTGCAGCATATACACTGCCTACCCCACGCACTTTTACAAACAAATCCAAAGGAGCGCAAGAAGCCCACGAAGCAATTCGTCCAACTGACCTGACCGTGCTCCCCCAAAACTTAAAAGTTGGCACTGCAGATAAAGGGCATAGCAAGTTATATGACTTGATTTGGAAACGCACCATTGCCTCGCAAATGCCTCAGGCAGTCTTTGACCAAACCAGTATCGACATTGCAGCTCAAAGTAAAACGAGCACTCCCGCATATACATTTCGTGCCAGTGGCCAAGTTATTAAGTTTGACGGCTTTATTCGCGCGTACACCGAAGGAGTAGACGAAGAAGATGTTGCTCAAGCAGAAGCTGAATTAGAAGGAGTACTGCCAGAGCTGACGTTGCAAGAACAACTGAAACTCAAGGAGCTACTGCCTTTGCAACACTTTACAGAGCCACCCGCACGCTACACTGACGCAACGCTCGTAAAAGCACTCGAAGCACACGGCATTGGTAGACCGTCGACATACGCTCCGACACTGGCGACTATTCAAGAGCGGGACTATGTGACAAAGGAAGATAAAAAATATAGTCCGACCGAAGTAGGCATACTGGTAACCGACATGCTCGTTGCCAATTTTCCAGAGATTGTAGATATTGGCTTCACCGCTAAAATCGAAGCCGATTTCGACAAGATTGCTGAAGGAGAAGTAGAATGGGTGCCAGTCATCCGTGATTTTTACGCCCCATTTAAAAAGCACCTTGTAGAAAAAGAAGCTACCGTAGAAAAACAAATCGAAACATCTACTACACCCTGCCCACACTGCAGCAAGATGATGGTGATTAAGTTTGGCAGAATGGGTAAATTCCTTGCATGCCCAGATCCAGAGTCAAAAGTAACCCTCCCCCTCCCAGAAGAGGCAGCAAAAATCGCTGAATTGGAAGCAAAGACCAAAGGTGAACTATGCCCCCTCTGTGGCAAACACATGGAAGTAAAACGAGGACGATTTGGTTACTTCCTTGGTTGCGTTGACTACCCAACGTGTAAAGGTATTTCGAAAATTTGGAATAAGACTGGTTTTAAATGTCCAAGCTGTCTAGTCTCCGACAACCGTAAAGACAAGCCTGGTGACATTGTAGAAAAGAAGTCTCGTGGCAGGGGTAAGCCTTTCTTTGCCTGTACGAGGTGGCCTGACTGCGAATTTATTACCAACATAAAACCAGAAAGTGAAACGCACCTCCAAGAGCTGCACAAGCTATGGTTAGAAAATAAGGATAAACCGAAAACTCCAAAAAAGTTTAGCAGGAAAACAACTACTAAAAAGTCAACTAAGAAAACTGCGAAAGCATCCACCATACAAAAAACCGTCGAGGCTTAAGCCTGGCGGTTTTTTATCACACGTGTTAGTCCAATATATCTTATAATCCCGTCTCGCTTATGGCCCCTATTCGCCCAACAATCTCTCTATTAAACCCTAAACGTCTACCCCGCCTAGATTGTCTCCAAAAACATATTTCGACCATCTCCTAAAAACTTTATCATTGTTCGTATAATAATCTGGCTCATACTGTGGGTCTTTTTTATATAAATTTATTTCTTTATAGCCCTGCGTAGTTTCTAATAAAGTTGATAAAGATTTTTTAACAACTTCTTGAGGAGTTAGCCAATACGTTGTGTCCGCGTGTGGCCTTATCTTCAACGCACTCTTAGTAATTGTGGAACTAATATTTATCGCTAAACTCGTTACCCAAGGATACCGGCCAACAGCATCCCGCATATAACCCCTCACAATGTTTTTTGATTCTGAAAAAGAAGTTAGAAAGATTAGACCGTGCTTATCGGCCACCGAACCAATCATGGCCAGTGTTAGTTGAGTTTTTGCCCCACCCTTACGTTCTTGACCCAACTTTTTAATTAAAGCAGTGGCGAAGTATTTATACGTATTTACGTTAGAGTTGTAAACTACTGGGTCAATAGTTTCGATTTTATCAATACGAGGATAATCAATATTTTCAAATTTGTCTATTCCAATAGAATGTATAAAGACTACTCTAGCAAATTTACTAAAGTCCATCCTCTCAACAATCTTATACGTCTCATTTGGATTTGCTAGATCAAAATGTAACCACCGTAGATTTGTGCTACTAATATCCAACTCATTTTCCCTGCTTATACCGATAACCTGCTGACTTACTATTAGTCGACGCACAAATTCTGCGCCAATCTCGCCACTCGCACCTCCAATAATAAATAAGGTTTTAAGCTTAACTACTCTATTCATACATTCTCAAAATAATAACTATCTGAATACACATGTCACCGTGAAAATATTGACATAAAAACAATAAAATGTCATAAAATAGGCTATATTTTGATACTTAGTAAAAAATAATTTTACTTTTATGCCTACTTATGCTATGCTGAACTTATGATACTTACTCCCCCAATAAGCATCGAGGACTACATTATTCAACTGCTCCGAGACGGCCCAATCGGAACCATTGAGTTAATTGCGCGCATCCGAAAACATCTGCCAAATGCAACAAAGCAAGCCGTATACTCTGCGCTTCGTAAACTTAAAGGCCAAGAAGTCGTAGTTGTACACAACAAGCAAGCGTCCCTCAGCATACAGTGGTTACGAAAGCTCGAGGTATTTGTAAATATAGCTGCAGAACGATCATTCGACGCTGAATTACGTTCCAATGGAATTTTGGCGCTTACAGATGGCGATCGAATTGAATACCATTTTAAAAATGCCCATCTCATGGACTCGTTTTGGTGGCATGCGTCAGCGTTACTCCTAGAAACACAACCCGACACAGAGCCAGTCTATATATATCACAGTCATGAGTGGTTTCTCCACGCAAGGCGAAACACTGAGTTAGACTTTATACGATATATAAAAAATAAACGGCGCACGCTCTTTTTGGCAGTCAGCAGGAACACGCCGTTAGACAAGCTGGCAGCCGAAGACTTTGACGGAAACACGGCTCAATACTACATGTACCCAACTCCCCCATTTCCCAAAAATAATTATTACCTAAACGTATTTAACGACTATGTCTTTGAGGTATGGTTGGACAAAGCCATGTCCAACGAGCTAGATTCACTCTACCTAAATGCTAAAACCATCACCCCAAACACCTTAGAAGAAATAAAACTCCTTATAAGCAAATCTGGGAAAAGTCGCATGATAATTTCCCGTGACCAAAACCGGGCAGAGAAGCTAAAAAAGTTTTTAGGCAAACACTTTATTATCCCTCTAAGAGAGGCTACTAAACGCTAACCTACTAACGCGTTAGCGAACTGCAGTTCATGTGGAAATACTACGCTATCACAAAATTATAAAAAACCTGCACTCGTGCAGGTTTTTATTTTTGCTTTCGCTTCAGGACTCGACCACCATCTACCAACACTTCCCACCCAGCTCCCACGTATATACTTTCTGCTGATGGCCTTATCTGGCGAGTGGGAGGTACACGATTTTGTGCAAACGAAGCAATCACCGTACTCAGATACTGCGCTTCAGAAAAAATCTCTGCGGCGGTTGGCCCACGATGCACTACCGGCACACGCGCTGCATCCCCAAGAGCGAACACCGTATCATATGGTCGTAACTGAAATTGCATATTCACTCCACCAGTAAATGGAAGTGCTTTTACCTTATCTTGTCCAAACAGAGGAACTCCGACTGGAGTATGCGCGCCTGCCCACACGCACACGTCGGCACGGGCAACCGTACCGGAAACGCCACCGCACACCCCACTTTTGCTCACCGCTGTTATTGCAGTATTACAGACTACCTGCACACCCAAACTGTGTAGAGCACTCTCTAGTATACGGGCCGCTTCTGCTGGTAAGGCGGGTACTAAACGCGACTGTTGCTCCACCAGAATAATTTCTAGTTTTGTGTGTGCAAACTCAGTTGATTTCCAAAAGTCATACACATGGCCAGCAGTTGCGACACCCACTCTTCCCCCACCAACCACACACACAGTCGCACACGGCGCTAGGCCTTGCGCGGCAAGCGCAAGTGCGCTGTGAACGGCTTGCCTGATTTGCACACGTCCGTGCATACGCCAAGGTGAATACAACGGGGCACCAGGTGCGAAGTGTTCATCTGACACACGAAACTCTGCACCAGTAGCCACCACAGCAAAATCGTACGGTACTGTTTTTGTATCGGTCACCACCTGCTTCTGTACAACATCTATCCCTTTCACTTTTCCATGTACAAACTGCACATGTGGAGCCACATGCACAGACGCTGCAGATGTCGACACGTTTGGCGCTATACGCAAATCTTCTTGCTGGCCAAGTGCTGCATCAAAAATAGTTGTTTGGAGATTTGGATAGTGACTGAGCGCCACAGCAAGAGACTTCCCCGCCACCCCCGCTCCTATAACAACAACGTGCTTCATAGTAAAAAAATCCCTGCACAAAAGTGTGCAGGGAAGAAATAATTAGCGAATACCTTTTGGGGTTAATGCATGCGTCCCTGCTACTAAGTCACCTGTTTTGCCACCGAGACAAAAATAGTAATTATAGTTCGGATACACCGTCAAACCATTGACCACCGACGCAGTTCCTGTTGGAGCGTAAAAATACGTAGTAGCTGGCTCACCATTTGGATAATCGAGCAACTCACAACCACCATCTGCGGGGAGTGGATTTTCTGGCTGGCTGGCAATAAATGATGGCGTCATGTCTGCTGGAATGCCGCTACCAGTCGCAGCTGGGTAGCCCCTGTTGGTGTTGTAAAACAGCTCAAACGCCGTGACCATACGGGACATGTCGCCGACACGCTTGGCGTCTCTGCCTTTTGCTCGTGCGTTGTATACGGCCACCAGTACAATTGAGCTCAAGAGCCCAATAATTGCTATGACCACCAACAATTCAATAAGAGTAAACCCGCGTCCGCTTGCTCGCGTCACACGTCTTTTTTGCTCGGCGGAAGAAAATTCCACTTCTACTTGCATTTTGTTTCTTTTGTAACTAGTAAGTTATTACTAGTATACCATAGCCTAGCTGCACTTGAAAAATTTAGCGATTTTAGGTAGAATAGCAAAGAAATGCATTTAGGGAGCTTCTCGCACGCTTTTGCAGTATTCACTATATACAGATGGGTCTGTAGCTCAGTTGGTAGAGCAGTGGCCTTTTAAGCCAACGGTCGCGGGTTCGAATCCCGCCGGACCCACCAAAGAATAAAGAACCTTACCGTAGGTTCTTTTTCTTTTTGTCGACTACTCCCCATCTACTCAGGGGCTCGAGTTGCTTTTATCCTCAAGCTTGAAAGCTGAAAAGCTAAGAAGCTAGAAAGCTTTGCTACTACTCACCTCACTAGCCAGTACGTCATAAATATGGTAAATTCTTAGTACTTTTAGGAGCAGCTTGGAAAGACAGCACTTAATTTTCCAGCACCAAAACTTCATGGAAATCTTTGCAGACAAAACTTTGTGGGACTACAAACTCCTCGACTCTGGTAACGGACAAAGGCTGGAACAATGGGGCAAATATCGACTTTCGCGACCAGACCCCCAAGCAATTTGGAATACGCACATCCCCGAGTCGGAGTGGCAAAAAGCAGATGCTACGTTTGACCGTTCATGGCATATTCGAACTACCATGCCGAAGATGTGGGAAGTGCGCTTCCCCCTCCCCCTACAACGAGGCCAAACCCACACAGGACCGTGGGAGCTCACACTCGCAGCCAGACTTACCCCTTTTAAACACACGGGCATATTTGCCGAACAATCTGCTAACTGGAACTGGCTCGCAGAACAAGTACTCAATAACCCTGCACACGAACAGAAGAAGGTGTTAAACCTGTTTGGCTACACTGGTGCTGCCACAGTATTGCTCGCAAAGCTGGGCTGCTTTGTCACACACGTAGACGCAAGCAAGCCTGCTATTGGCTGGGCAAAAGAAAATCAAGCACTCAACGACCTCCCCGAAGATAGTATTCGATGGATTTTAGATGATGCATTCAAATTTGTGAAACGAGAAGTAAAACGCGGAGCACACTATGACGGAGTCGTCATGGACCCCCCTGCATTTGGCCATGCTCCAGATGGAAGAACATGGAAATTCGCCGAAGACTTTCCATTACTCCTCGCCGAAGTGCAAAAGCTCTTAGCTCCAAAAAATAGTTTTTTACTCGTCAATGCATACGCTACAAACTCCTCTGCAATCGCTTTGCAAAATGTAGTGGAAGACATTTTCCCCAGCGCTGGAACTCTGACCGCTGGTGAATTGTGCGTCTCTCAAGCAGATGGACGACTACTCTCGACAGGTATTGTCGCTCGAAGAACCAACATATAATCCTCACTCTCGTATGCACGTACTGAAACCAGCCAAAAAAATAATCTACCTTGATCACGCGGCCACCACACCAGTACGCCCTGAGGTGCTCACTGCAATGCAACCCTACTGGGCAAAAGAGTTCGGAAACCCATCCACACTCTATACGCTCGGACAACACGCAGCAGAGGCAGTATCTACTGCGCGTGCGAGCTGTGCCTCCATCTTACATTGCACCCCACACGAAATTGTTTTTACCGCTGGCGGAAGTGAGAGCGACAACATTGCAATTCTCGGGGCAGCGCGGGCGTATCGAGAAAAACACCGCACGGGTGGCCATATTATCACTTCCCCCATCGAACACCATGCAGTGCTCGAAACAGTGCGCGCCCTCGAAACTCAAGGCTTTACCGTTACTTACACACCTGTAACACCAGAAGGTTTTGTAACTACAGAAGCAATAGCTACTGCGCTCCGACCAGATACTTTTTTGGTAAGCATTATGTATGCCAATAACGAAATTGGCACCGTCCAGCCACTCACTCAAATTAGTCAGTTGCTCAAGAAAGAAAATGTTCGCAGACAATCTGTACACCCCAAAGCTGGTACTGCAACACGAATCTTGTTTCACACGGATGCGTGCCAAGCCGCTGGATACCTTTCTCTTGATACCACAGCACTTGGTGTAGACATGCTCACGGTAAATAGCAGCAAAGTGTACGGTCCAAAACAAGTGGGACTGCTCTACGTAAAACGAGGCACACCTATCCTCCCTATCACTTTTGGTGGAGGTCAAGAAAATGGACTTCGGAGTGGCACAGAAAATGTTGCAGGCATTGTGGGATTTGCCACAGCTCTGAAACTCGCAGAGAAAGAAAAACTAAAAGAAGTACGGCGACTACTCACCCTCCAAAAATATTTCGTGCGTACCCTTTCAAAGCATATACCGCGCACTATACTGAACGGCCCTAAGGTTGCTCAGGATACAAAAGAAATAACCCGTCTCCCAAACAATATAAATGTTTCTTTTGATGGCTGCGATGGCGAAGCGCTCGTTATTTACTTAGACGCATACAATATCGCCGCTGCAACGGGTAGCGCATGCGCGACTGGATCCACAGAGCCTTCGCATGTCTTAACGGCTATTGGCGTAACACCAAATCATATCCGTGGTAGCCTGCGGCTCACGATGGGTAAATCAACTACGCAAAAAGAGCTCGATTTTACCTGCACAGTACTCGCCTTCTTAGTCCGTGAACAGCGTGCAACTACCAACATGCTTATACAATAAAACCCCTCGTATGAGGGGTTTTCTTTTTAAACTTCGTTTCGCTGCGAAATAAATTTGCCAAGGACGATAAGATACACAATCGGAGCTACAAGCCACAAGAAACTCACACCGTGCTGTACAAATAAGAACTGCACAAGAGGGTGCAAACTTTGTTGTACATGAGCGGGTACAAACCCCAAAATAATATTGATTAGCAAACCAATCTGTAACAACGCAAACGGAATACCAAAAACCAACGTTGCTCCGTTACGGCCTTCCGCTGCTGTTCTAAATCCATATTTTGAAAGGAAGAAAAAGAGTACCAAAAAGAGCACCGCAAAAGCAGCAAGGTGCTGTAAGCTCACAGTAACAATGTTCAGTTTTGCATTTACCAACGTCTGCAAAAATGGCGCTTCAATCACAAGCAGTTTGGCCATGTAGACAGACACTAAAATAGAAAGGAGTCTTCCCCTGCCCGCTGCAAATGCATACAAAACCGAAGCCACCACCCAAAAAAGCAAAATAAACAAATCCCAGCTTGGAGCTTGCCAGTTGAAACTGCGAATGAGATGTTGAAATTCGATATACTTTTGCATGAAGCGCGCTGAAAATTCTGATACTAATAGTATAGCATTAACCATTCTACAAAGCCTGAAACCGAATGCTATATACTACTGTATATGTCGAGTGGAATTCTATTTGCAATCTGCGCGCTCTTTGCGTGGGCCTTCGATGATTTTTACATCGGTCGCGCTACCAAAAAAATCCAGAGTCTTCCGGCACTACTTGGTCTTTCCGTGCTTGGTCTGGTTATCCTCACTCCATTTGTGCTACCGCAACTTGTATCCCTGTCTATTTCCACACAATTGTGGACGGCTTTGTTCTACCTTGTACTCTGTACATGCGTGGCTGCATATGCAGATTTTGAAGCGCTGAGACTGGGCAAGCTTTCCGTTATCGATGCATTGTACGCATTCGAAATTCCGATAACTGCCATATTAGCTTTTGCGTTTCTTGGAGAACGTTTGAGCCCAGTGCAGATATGCCTTGTCGTAAGTCTTGTGACAGGAATGCTCCTTGTGGCTACACAAAATCTTCCGAGCCGCAAAACATTTCACTGGGAAAAAGGTGTCGGTTATGCCATTATATCGATTATCTGCATGGGTGCGGTGAATTTTTTAATCGGCTATAGCGCCCGCCTGAGCAGTCCACTCTTGGTAAATTGGGTTAGTTACTTTGGCCTCGCTTTGTTTAGCATGACCCTGCTCTCTCTGAAAGGGGTTTTTATAAAAACAATAGGTATAGTTCGGGAGAATAAGCGCTTTGTGATCCCACTGGCAATAGCCGATGTGATTGCGTGGTCAGCGTTTGCCTATAGCACCACTCGTATCCCTATTGGCATTGCCACTGCGATTAGCGAAACCTACATACTCGTTGCAATTATACTTGGCATTACACTCAACAAAGAGCGGATAACCCCACGGCAAGTACTAGGTATATGCATTACGCTGACGAGTGGTGGATTACTCCTCTTCACGCTTACCTAAGCAAAAGAAAAGACAGCTTTAGAAGCTGTCTTTTATATTTTCCCAAAAACTTTTGTTGACTGAAATACTTTCTCCATTCAGCTCGCCGAGCTGCTCTATGAGTTCTCGCTCTTTCTTTGCTAGTTTATTTGGAATAATTACCCGAACAGTCAGGAGTAAATCACCTCGCTTACCAGAGTTTACGTGCGGTACCCCTTTATTTGAAACCTTTAGCACTGTACCTGGTTGCGTTCCTGCCGGCACCTTCACTTCCAAAAGTTCGTCCACTGTCTTCACCTCTAGCTTTGCGCCCAAAGCCGCCTGTACGAAGCTAATAGGCACTTCTTTATGTAAGTTATACCCGTCTCTGCGAAACTCTTTCGAAGCTGCTACGCGCACAACCAAATACAAATCTCCTGCATTGGATCCTTTATAGCCAACTTCCCCTTCTCCTTGCATGCGGATACGTTGCCCGTTGTCAATACCTGCAGGGATTTTTACTTCGAGTGTTTTTGGTCTGCGCAACACACCAGATCCACGACAGATACTACAGGCAACCTCGGGCGTTTTTCCGTCACCCTCACACTGGTCACAGGTGGCTGCAGACTGCATGTTGCCAAAGATTGTCCGTTTGGTAGTGAGTATCTGCCCTTGCCCATGACACTTCGAACATGTTACCACCTTGGAGCCTTCTGCCGCACCAGTCCCGTGACACACATGGCAGGTGTCTTGTTTTTCCAGCGTAACACTTTTTGTCACGCCATGGACTGACTCTTCAAAAGAAATACTGAGTGGCATTTCCAAATCTATGCCACGGTTTCGTCTGGACTGCGCCCCCGCACCACGCCCACCACCAAAAATATCGGAGAAAATATCCCCCAAATCAAATTCAACACCACCTTGACCACCAAAGCCAAAGCCATCAAATGGATTACCCGCCTGACCACCACCAAAACCACCCGCTTGCTGGTAGTTCTCGCCAAACCGGTCATACTGAGAACGCTTCCCTTGATCAGAAAGTACTTGGTATGCTTCGTTGACTTCTTTAAATTTTTCTTCGTTTCCTGAACCTTTATCTGGATGAAATTCGTGCGCTTTCTTGCGATACGCTTTTTTTATCTCATCGGCAGATGCAGATTTGGAAACACCTAAAATGTCGTAAAAGTTTTTTGCCATAGTAGTAAAGCTTATAGCGAGATACCTAATACCTTATAGATCAAGAGCGCATGGTGTTAATCATAGCATTCAACATTTTCATAACTTCTGTAAGCACACTTTTTACCTTTTTAATTTCATTTTGATTTGCAAGCCCCAGCATAGAAGCAACTTCTATCTGAGTTTCAAGTTCTGCGCCTGAAGCAAAAGCGATGGTAAGAAACTGACAATAATCTTTTTTGGTGCTTCTATATCTACCCTCAGCAATATTTGAAGGAATAGAAACTGCACTGCGCCTCATCTGCGACACTAAACCGAACCTTTCAGCATCAGGAAACTGAGCACTGAGCTCATAAACAAATTTAACTACCACCATTGCTTTTTGCCAAACAATTAAATCTCTATAACTTTGCTTTGTTTCCATAGATTATTCTGCTATAAGCTATTTTGCTATGAAATGCCCACCTAACAACTATCCGCTATAAGGTATAAGGTATCAGGTATAAGGTATCAGGTATAAGGTATCAGGTATAACCTACTCCGTTCTAAACCCTATATGCGGCTGTTGGTCGCTTCCGGCTTTGATTACTCCAAACTGATCTTCGTACCGCTTCACGTTTTCTTGGAGCGCTGCAGCAAGACGCTTGGCATGCTGCGGTGAAAGTATAACGCGCGCTGTCACAACCCCAGAGGGTGGAAACAAGTTCATAAAGTCTATTATGAACTCTTCTGGCGTATGCGCTACTTGTGCCATATTGGCGTACACACCTGCCAAGATTTCGTCACTCAACTTTACCTGCATCTGGCCTTGCCCTTGTGGAGCCTGTGGATTATTTTGTTGCATGTACGTTTTTTCTAAGTATTAGTTTAGTTTATTTATTATTAGCTTTGCGGTAACATCAAAGTAATTAATCGCAACAGCCAAACCATTTCACACAGTAGCACCTACTGTGCCCGCCAAAGCTGTAATCTAGCAAGCCACTTCAGCCAAAAGAAGACGAGCGTCTTCTTAAAACCAAAACTGTTCGAATGATGTCGCCCGTGGGCATCGGGGAGGTGGTCCAGTTTTTGCCGAAAATTCAGTCGCTCAGTAAACTGAGCAAAGGAGGAAACAAGATCGGGTCCGAGTCAACACAACCCTGACACGCACAGCAATGTGCGCGTCAGGGTTGCTTCTTTTATTTCTTCTCTTCGAATTCTGCATCCACTGTCGGGCTACCATCTGCATTTGGTTGTGCACCACCGTCTGCCGAAGCCCCTGCTGCGGAGTCCGCCGTAGCTTCAGCGGAGGAGGAATACATCGCTGCTCCTACTTTCTGGATAGCGTCAGACAGTTCAGACATAGCTTTCTGAATAGCTTCGGTGTCTTCTTTGTCTTTTACTTCTTTTAAGGCAGCTACTTTTGCTTCCACTGCTGCTTTGTCTTCTGCAGCAGCTTTTTCACCAGCGTCTTTCAAAGTTTTTTCGGACACAGCAATAAGCTGGTCTGCTTGGTTGCGCAAATCAATTACCTCGCGACGCTTCTTGTCTTCGGACGCATGCGTTTCTGCTTCTTGTTTCATGCGTTCAACTTCTTCTTTGGACAAGTTAGAAGAACCTTGAATTGTAATGTGCTGCTCTTTACCACTCGCCTTGTCTTTTGCTTTTACAGTCAAAATACCATTCGCATCAATATCGAAAGTTACTTCTACTTGTGGTACGCCACGAGGTGCTGGAGGTAACCCGTCCAAAATAAACCGACCGAGCGACTTGTTGTCTTGGGCAAACTCACGCTCACCTTGCAGCACATTGATTTCTACTGATGTCTGATTATCTGCTGCAGTAGAAAATACTTGTGACTTGGAAGTTGGTACAGTGGTATTGCGGTCAATTAATGGAGTGCGAATGCCGCCCATGGTTTCCAACCCCAAGGTCAAAGGAGTCACGTCCAAAAGCAGAATTTCTTTTCCTTGTACGTCACCAGACAAAATGCCTGCTTGAATTGCAGCACCTTTTGCCACTGCTTCCATTGGGTCTACGCCACGCTCTACTTGCTTGCCAATGAACTCTTCCACGAACTTCTGCACTACCGGCATGCGAGTTGGCCCACCAATCAAAATGATCTTGTCGATTTGTGTTGGGGTCAACTTGGCATCACCCAGAGCTTGGGTTACTGGCTGACGCATGCGATCCACAATAGGCTTTACTAAATCTTCTAGTCCTGCGCGGGTGTATTTCTTTTGGAAATGCTTTGGCCCATTCGCGTCTGCGGTTATAAACGGCAAGTTAATTTCCGTTTCCAAGGTAGTAGAAAGTTCTATCTTAGCCTTTTCCGCTGCTTCTCTAACGCGGTTCATAGCCATCTTATCTGTTGTCACATCGACACCTTGTTCAGTCTTGATGTCTGCTAAAATACGATCGATAAAGGCCTTGTCCATATCCTTCCCACCAAGCGCTGTATCACCAGAAGTAGAAAGTACTTCAAAAGTCGCTTGCTGCTTCCCGTCCTCTTCCACTTCACTAAAATCCATAATGGTGACATCGAGCGTACCACCACCCAAATCGAATACTAAAATTTTCTGGTCCTTTGCCGATGTTTTATCTAACCCGTAGGCAAATGCAGCAGCAGTAGGTTCGTTGATAACACGTACTACTTCCAAGCCAGCAATCTCACCAGCATTTTTTGTTGCTTGACGTTGAGCATCATCAAAATACGCAGGTACGGTAATAACTGCTTTTTCAACTTTACCACCAGTGTAGCTTTCTGCATCACGCTTTATCTTTTGCAAGATAAATGCCGAAATTTGCTCAGGGGCATATTCTTTGCCGTTTGCAGAGAACTTTTGACTCGTTCCCATCTTGCGCTTGGCTTCAAAAATAGTACCGTCTGGGTTCGTAACAGCTTGTCTACGAGCTGGTTCCCCTACCAAAAGCTCACCTTCTTTTGTAAATGCTACATAGGAAGGAAATGCTTTCCCACCCAAAGAAGCACCTTCTGCAGCTGGAATGATTACTGCTTTGCCGCCTTCCATTACAGAAGCTGCACTGTTGGAAGTACCTAAGTCAATACCAATTATTTTACTCATATAAGTATGATTCTTGTATTACTAATAAACTATCTATTTTAATACAACGTATATACATTTAGTTGGACTTGGCCCAAAATCTGAAAGCAAACTCGTTACTTCCATATTTTGGACCAACCCCTATACCTTACAACTCGTCTATTGATAACTTTTTAAATGCACCAATAGACATACCGACAATCTTCGTACTCCCGAGCAATTTACGAGAGGTAGCAAAATCAGATTGGAACTCATCTTTCAACTTCACAAAGACATTCCCTTCTGAACCATCTGACTGTCGCTTCACATGCAATATAATCTTTTTCTTGTTCAGTGTTTTTCCGGTAATAACACAGTCACTTTGGCTCAGTGCCGGAATATCCGAAGACTTGTCTTCCCATTCGAGAATATCACCTACATCAAACTGATCTTTAATAAGCATGGTATCTGTTGTTCTGCGCTGATTAGTTATTTCTATTTGCATAGAAGACGCGCTTTGAGACTGAATTAGTTCGCTTGCTTGCCAATTGCGACTTGCGCTGGACGTATGAGTTTCCCATTCAGCGTAAACCCTGTTTGGTACACTTGTACGACTACCCCCACCTCCCCGCCATCTACTTCTCGAACAGCTTCGTGGAAATTGGGATCAAACTTTTGCCCCATGGCTTCTATCTTTGTTACCCCGAGCTCTTCCAAAGCTTTATCTAACTGCTTTACGAAGCCTGCAACACCAGACTGCCACGTTGCATAGTCTTCCACAAACTTTTTTGCATCCTGACCGCTATCCCTGGTCCATTGCCCGCTCGCCTCAGGTGCGTGCTTCAAAGCTTGTTCGAGCGTATCTAAGCTTGGTAACAATTTGGCCACCGCTACCTCTCGAGCGAAATCAATGAGCTCCGCATTTTCCTGTTCTTTCCGCTTTTGGTAATTTTGGAAATCCGCCTCGCTGCGTCGCCAGCCATTTAAATTTCGTTCTGCTTCTGCACGAGCATCAAACAGTTGTTGGTGCAAATCTGCAGCGTCCTCACTGACTATTTGTTGTGCATTATCTTGTTCATTCATGTGTTTCATTTAAACATACAAGCATCGAAGCATACAAACAATTGAGCGCACCCTGTTTATATGTTTACACGTTCGATGCTTACATGACTGTATTATTTCTCTTTCCCTCCAAGCAGTTTACTAATGTACTCCATGAGACTGACGTTCTTCTCGTATTGCATTGCCTTTGGTCCAATAAGACCAAGCACACCCTTTTTACCAGAAGGTAGATTTAAGCCAGACACAATCATGCTGTAATCGCTGCCTTGAGAAAGAGCTATTTCTTTTACGTCACTCCCAATCATCGCTTTTGGAGAATCGCTTCCACTAAACTCTTTCAGAAGCTCCGGAGCTTTGTCGTCTATGTTGTCAAAAAACTCTGCGACGGCCTTGGCATCGTCTGCGGTAAGCTGGGGGTTCCCCAAAAGATTTGCAATACCCATGGTAGACGAATCTTCTGGAAACAAAGCGAAGCTTGCGCCACCAGAAATCTCTGCGGTGAGCCGTGCTAGTCTTCGACTCATTTCGACATGTGCTGTTTGTAAATGTGCAATTTCTCTCCGCAATCGTTCTTGCTCTTTCATGGATAGCTTCACCCGCTCCATAAGCTCCGTTACAAAGTAGCGAAAACCCATATCGGTCGGTACTCTTCCTGCGGACGTATGCGGTTGCATTATGTATCCCAACTTTTCAAGCACCTGCATTTCGTTACGAATACTTGCACCCGACAAATCAAAGTAGTCTTTCTCTACTAAATCCTTGCTGGCGACCGGCTGGCCGGTATCGCAATTTTCTTTCACAATTGCAGCCAAAATCTTGGCTTGGCGAGATGATATCTCTGGGTAATCTGACATGCATATAGAATATAAAAATATTATCACTCTGTCAAGAAGAGTGACAATATGAAAACATCACGCTATGTAAAGTTGACTTGACATTACATACGCCCCCATATATGCTCTCTATATATTACTAAGTGTTCAGATTCAATCGCATGAAACAAACAAAAGCTGCCTTTGCCCTCCTTGCTGTAGTTTTTATCGCTGCAGGATGCAGTAAAGCAACCACGCAAAACAACGAGCCAACACCGACCCCGCTCCCAAGCCAAGCACAAGAGAGTACTCCCCTCCCTACTCCAAGTAAGATGAGCCTCAATCAACCATCACCCACCACTCCTACGGCCACTGCACAATATAAAGACTACTCAGCAGATGCTGTTGCCAAAGCCCAACAAGAAAACAAACGAGTGGTGCTATTTTTCCACGCAGCATGGTGTCCTACCTGTATAGCTGCAAACAAAGCATTTAACGCAAACACGAACCAACTCCCCGCAGATGTTGTATTGCTCAAAACTGACTACGACACAGAAACAACACTCAAGAAAAAATATGCAATCACCTACCAACACACATTCGTGCAAATAGATGCTTCCGGTAACCAAATAAGCAAGTGGACCGGTGGAGACGTGGAGAGTTTGAAGAAATACTTAAAATAGCTATTAGGTGCTAGGAACTAGCTTCTAGTAAACATATGATTCAAAGCCATAAAGACCTCATAGTTTGGCAAAAGTCGATTACCTTAGTGACAGAGATTTACCTTCTTACAAAAAACTTTCCGAAGGAAGAAATGTTTGGCCTAACGAGCCAAATTCGACGTACGGCAGTCTCAATACCTGCAAATATCGCCGAAGGTAGGAACAGAGGTAGTAAAAGAGATTTTAGACACTTTTTATTGATTGCTTTTGCATCAGCAAATGAATTAGAGACACATTTGCTTATAGCAAAAAACCTATCTTACACCACAGAAAATGAATTTTCTAGCACAACTGTTGCCACCACAGAAATATGCAAAATGTTGAGCACGATGATTAATAAATTGTCTGAACCTAGCTCCTAGATCCTAACTCCTAACAGCTATCCTATGATTGAACTTCTTCTCTCCTTCATTGCCGGCATACTGACTATTGCCGCTCCGTGCATACTGTTGCCGTTGCCCATTCTTCTTGGCGCATCGGTTGGACAATCGCATAAAGCTCGCCCACTGTTTATTACAGCCGGGTTTGTGGTCACTTTTTCCGCGCTCGGAATTAGCATTAACCTGCTCGTTCGCACACTTGGCATTGACCCAACAACACTGAGACATGCTGCAGTAGTTCTCCTGAGTCTGTTTGCCCTGTTCATGATTTGGCCAACACCCTTTGAGCGAGCCATGCAACACATGTCCGGACTCATTGCAAAAGCTGCAAAAACTGGCCAGCGCGCTGGGTCTGGTAACTGGGGTGGTTTTGTTATGGGTGTAATTATTGGCGTTGTCTGGGCACCATGCGCTGGGCCAATATTGGGCTCTATTTTAACACTCATCGCTCAGGAGTCCGAATCACTCCAAGCTTTTGCCTTGCTCGTCGCCTACTCTCTAGGGGCTGGAGTACCCATGCTACTTATTGCCTATGGCAGCCAAACTTTGAGCACAAAAATAAAGGTAATCGCTCAGTACGCAACTCGTCTCCAACAAGTTTTTGGAGTCATCCTACTTTTAGTAGCTGCAAGCATTTATTTCCAATACGATACAAAAATCCAAGCATACTTAGTAGAGCAGTTTCCTGTGTTCGGTACGACACTGGAAAGCAAAATCCAAAAACAACTCGCGCCAACGCCAACCCCTTCCAGCAGCAACGCGCCAGCTCCAGAATTTTCCGAAATTTCTGCTTGGTTAAATACGTCTGAGCCAATTACACTTTCCTCCCTCCGTGGCAAAGTAGTCTTAGTAGATTTCTGGACATACTCGTGCATTAATTGTGTGCGTACCTTACCGTACATAACCAAACTGTACGAAACATACAAAGACCAAGGACTGGTAGTCATTGGCGTGCACACTCCGGAATTTGCTTTTGAGAAAGACAAGACCAATGTTGCAAAAGCGCTTACGCAATACGACATTACATACCCCGTTGCTTTAGACAATGCATACGGCACATGGAATGCGTACGATAACCAATACTGGCCAGCAAAATACCTTGTAGACCAACAAGGGAACATTATATACACCCACTTTGGTGAAGGCGCATACACAGAAACAGAAAACGCAGTCAGAAAACTGCTTGGACTTAGCACCAACACCACCCTCTCTGAAACGCCGAAAATAAATTACTCACAAACTCCAGAAATATATTTTGGTACCAATCGTCTTGAGTACTTTGCGTACTCCACCAAGCCCAGCTTTAACGCAACGGAATACGTCATCCCCAACAGACTCAGCCTGAACTATTTTGCACTGTCTGGAACATGGCAATTTAGCGCAGACAAAACCAAACTCACCAAGCCAACTGGTACAATCAAACTACACTTCCAAGGTAAGACTGTGTACATGGTTGCGGCAAGCCCAGAGAAAGCTCAAAGTGTGACTGTGCGAGCAGACAGTGGAGAAAATGCCACCGTGCAAATATCTGAGCACACCCTCTACCCCCTACTCCAATTCCCCACTGCTGGAGAACACACTATTGAAATTAACATCCCCACCGCTGGGTTTGAGGCGTACACATTTACGTTTGGCTAAAGAACACAGATACACCCGACTTCGCTAAAGCTACGACGGGCAAGCAAGCAAAACCGATTACACGGATGCAAACCCACTGATGAACAGCATGAATCCGTGTTATCTGTGAAATCTGTGTATCTGTGGTTACACATAATATGACTATTCAAAATTCACTCAAACACTACCGAACAGAAAAAAACCTCACGCAAGAAGACTTGGCGGAGGCTGTTGGCGTATCCAGACAAACCATCATCGCTATAGAGAAAGGTAACTACACTCCTTCGCTCATGCTTGCAATGCAGCTGGCGCAGTATTTTGCTGTGCCCGTAGAAAAGCTCTTTGTGGTATCCTAAAGACTAGTAAGCAAACTTTATACCATATGAAAATTCTTATTTACTACCTCTTGCTCCTCATTGCCATAGCACTTATTACCGGCTTTAGCATTTCTACCAGTGGCAATATGGCCATGCCACAAATGCTCGCACTTTCTGCTGGGCTCGTGCTCTATGTAGTCGCTCTTTCTTTTGTCGGAGAAGGCGTACCAGAAGACGAACGAGAACAACACCACCGGCACATCGCCAACCGTGCTGCTCTTGTTGCAGGCACTATTGTACTTTGTTTAGGAGTTGTCACCCAGCTCTTTATTTCCCACCGCATTGACTACTGGCTCCTCTTTGGTTTAGTTACCATCAACCTCACCAAAATAATCAGCCTCATCTGGTTGAACTATAAGAAATAGAGGGTAGAGAATAGAGAATAGTAAAACAAAAAACCGCTTTTGCGGTTTTTTGTATTACTACCACCTACCCTTCGGCCGTGAGCTCAGGGTCGAACGACAACCTAACTCCTAATTCCTAGCCCCTACTCTAAAGCATTTTCTTCAAATACTGCCCTGTGTAGCTCGTTTTTACTTTGGCAACTTCTTCTGGTGTTCCCACGGCAACGACTTGCCCACCTTTGTTTCCACCTTCGGGACCAAGGTCAATAATCCAGTCTGCAGTTTTAATCATGTCTAAGTTGTGTTCAATGACCACAACCGTGTTTCCTTTTTCTACCAACCGATTTAACACATGCACCAGTCTTCGTACGTCTCCAAAATGCAACCCTGTGGTTGGCTCGTCTAAGATGTACAGTGTTTTACCAGTGGAAGCACGAGAGAGTTCGGTTGCCAGTTTAATACGCTGCGCTTCTCCACCAGACAGAGTGGTCGCATTTTGCCCTAAGTGCATATACCCCAACCCAACTTCGGAGAGTGTATCTAATTTTTTCTTGATTGCGGGTATATGCGCAAAGAACGTTGCACCTTCATCTACGGTCATTTCAAGTACATCGGAAATAGTTTTACTATTGTAGTGAATCTCGAGTGCTTCTCTGTTATATCGCTTCCCCTTACATTCTTCACAGGTAATGTACACATCTGGCAAAAAGTTCATTTCCACCTTCAACACACCATCACCAGAACACTTTTCGCACCGCCCACCTTTTACATTAAAGCTAAAACGTCCTGCGCCATAGCCTTTCATTTTGGCTTCTCTGGTTTCTGCAAACAAATCACGAATTGGCGTGAATAAACCGGTATAGGTAGCAGGGTTACTGCGTGGAGTTCTCCCGATTGGCGACTGGTCAATGTTAATAAACTTGTCGATATGGTCGACGCCCAAAATTTTCTTAAACGCCCCTGGTTCGTCTACACTATCGTAAAAAAACTGACCTAAGTGCTTTGCCAAAATATCGTTTAGGAGTGTTGATTTACCACTACCAGACACACCGGTAATGCACACCATTTTCCCCAAAGGAATATCCACGTTCACATCTTTCAAGTTAAACTCGGACGCACCAATAATAGACAACTTCTTGCCGTTGCCTGCTCTGCGCCGTTTTGGAACTTCGATTTTTTCTGTACCAGCCAAGTATCGTCCGGTGCTCGATGCTGTATTTTTCTCTACTTGCGCCGGTGTTCCTTCTGCAACGAGTTGCCCACCGTGCTTGCCAGCCCCTGGGCCAATGTCTATTAACCAATCTGCTTCGCGCATAGTTTCTTCGTCGTGTTCCACCACAATAACGGTATTACCAAGGTCGCGTAAGTTTCTGAGCGTGGCTAAAAGCCGCGTGTTATCGCGTTGGTGCAACCCAATAGATGGTTCATCTAAAATATAGAGCACACCGGTTAGTCCACTCCCAATTTGAGTTGCTAGTCGAATGCGCTGTGCTTCCCCACCAGACAAAGTGTCTGCGGTTCTGTCGAGCGTCAAATATGACAACCCTACATTAAGCAAGAAAGACAAGCGAGCACTTACTTCTTTTAATACAAGTTTTGCTATGGCGAGATCTTTAGCATTGAGCTGTTTTGGAAGTGCTTCAAAAAACTCTGCAGTCTGTTCTATGCTCTGCGCCGATACTTCCACAATCCCTTTTCCGCCAATGGTTACTGCAAGCACTTCTGGTTTTAACCGCTTCCCATTACATGTTGGACATGACCGAATGCGCATGTACGTCTCTATATCTGTACGCATAAAGTCTGACTCGGTTTCGCCGTATCTGCGTTCTAAGTTCGGGATGACCCCTTCGAAGATTGCCACGTAGGAGTTCTGCCCGTAATCCATAGGCATCTGAATTTTTTTGTCGCCCGTACCGTACAAAATTATATCTATATGCTTTTTGGCAATATCTTTAACGGGTACTTCCAAAGAAAACCCGTACTCTTTCGCAAGAGCAGTCAGCACCCGCAAGTACCAACTCTGACGCCCCACACTTTTACTCCATGGGCGAATAGCCCCTTCTGCCAAAGTAAGTTTTAGATTTGGAATAACCAGTTCTGGTTCTACAATAAGCTTATTCCCCAGCCCTTTACACTCGGGACAGGCACCATGCGGGCTGTTGAAACTAAAGTCACGTGGATCAAGTGAAGTCATTTGTACATGCCCTTCTGGACACGCAAAGTTTTGCGACATCATGGACTCGCCCAATACTTTTCCTGCTTCGTCTACGGTAAGCACAATAACCAAGCCGTCACCCATTTCTGCTGCTTTTTCTAATGCCTCTGTAAGACGACCACGCTCTTCTGCGTGCACGCTAATCCGGTCTACCACTACTTCTATAGTATGTTTCTTTTGCTTATCCAAAACACTCGACAGTGCTTCTTGCAAATCCATAACTACACCATCTAGGCGAACTCTGGAAAAACCTGCTTTGCGGATATTTTCAAACACCAATCGGTGCTCCCCTTTTTGGTCACGAATAAATGGCGCAAGCAACATAATGCGCGTACCGGAAGGAAGCCCGAGCAACTGTTCGGTCATGGCGTGGAGCGTCTGCCCTGTAATACGCTTTCCACACACCGGACAATGTGGCACACCAACGCGCGCCCACAACAGACGCATGTAGTCGTAAATTTCCGTAACCGTACCTACAGTCGAACGCGGGTTGTGGGAAGCAGACTTTTGGTCAATGGAGATTGCCGGAGAAAGACCATCTATACGGTCCACGTCTGGCTTGTCCATGAGACCAATAAACTGCCGAGCGTACGCAGACAAAGACTCGACGTAGCGCCGTTGTCCTTCTGCATAAATAGTGTCAAACGCAAGACTCGACTTCCCCGAGCCAGACAACCCTGTAATAACTACCAACTTGTTGCGGGGAATGTCTATGTCTATACCTTTTAAATTGTGCTGCCGCGCTCCACGGACAGAAATATATTTAGATGAGTCTTTGGTTTCTTTAGCCATAAAGCAGTGAATAGTGGACAGTCGTTCGAGACCCTAATGGGTTCTCAGACCCCCGAAGGGTGGGCAGTGACTAGTGGACCAACTGGTGCACTGTTCACTGATAACTGTTTACTGTTATTTATACTAACGTACACCTTAGCATAAAAATGGAAAAGTTTCAACTGTCTAAGGGTTTCTTAGGGTATTTACCAAGTTAAAGTTAAACAGAATAAAAAAAGAGCGGTGCGTTATTCAAACACATCGCCCGCAAGCCATAAAGACTTTTCAAAGAACAAAAAACTTAGGATTGCTAAGTTTATCTTATAGCGACAAAAATGACTGCCGCCCAAAACCCAGCCAGCGCCAGCACCACCCATCCACATGGAGTGATTCTGGATTTCATGGCTTGCCTCCTTATTCAACAGCCTGAACTGCTGTTGTGAATCTGTCAGTTAATTTGTGACCGCCGCGCGTAGCAGATAAAACCACTAAGCACAACGCGATTAGAATCAGAATTGAAACAAATGCTTTCATAGCACTACCACCGTTACCACATACATAACTATGGCGGCGGCGGCGCCGAAAGCTAGGGCTTTTGGGCTTCTGCTAAATATGGCGGTGACAGCACCACCAACGAAGCCAGAAGCTATAAATGATGCGAGATTCATAAAACTCCTGTAGTTGTGTCAATTTTTACAGTAGCCAAAAATATGCAGCCACTGCGATTACCGTAGCCAAAAGTACGACTACGACAGAAACTACACACCCCAATGGTGGTAGTTCTGGCCCGTCGCCTGGGTTCATTTATCTCCTCCTAAAGAGCCAAACAATAGGCTTTTGTGGCAGGTCAGCCGCTTGGCTGCCTGCGGGGTTTTATACATAACTACTCGCGCAAGTGCGAGTATTTATGCTATGGTTATACCACAATAGTCAACATTCGGCAATAGCCAGCACACACCCCCAAAATGGCCCAAACACTACAAAACCAAATAGTTCACTTCCCTCACGCTGCAGGATGCTACCTTTTTAAGGACGCCGCTGGAGTGGTTTTGTACGTGGGCAAAGCAAAAGACTTGCGAAAGCGCACATCGCAATACTTCGGGCAAGACAAACGACCACAGCTCCCCTTTTTAATAGAGGAAGCCACGAGCATAGATTTTATAGTAGCCCGAACTGAGCTAGAGGCGCTGTTTTTGGAAAACACGCTCATTAAAAAGCACAATCCTAAGTACAACATTAAACTAAAGGACGACAAAAACTACGCGTTCATTGCCATTAACAACAGCACGCAAATCCCCCAAATTGGGTATGTCCGCAAAATTACTGACTCGGCTAGTTTTACCCCATTTGTAAATCCATCCGCCTCTTGGGGTAGTGGCAAACACGAACGCAAACGGCTAAAAGTAACCAGCAGCAAACGAGGGGCATCCTCGTCTGCCGCTGACGAGGATGCCCCTCGTCGTGCAGCAACCCATCTCTTACCAGCTAATTCCTACTTCGGGCCGTACAGTTCGGTAAAAAAAATCCGCGATACGCTAGATTTTGTGCGGAAGATTTTCCCTTACTGTGCAAATACCGAAGTTGGTACGCGTCCTTGTTTTTACTACCACCTACATCGCTGTCCTGGGGTTTGTATTGGCGTAATTAGCTTAGAAGAATACGCTGGCAGTCTTGAACGTATAAAACTGTTTTTGCAAGGAAAGACTCAAGCAATAAAGAAAGAACTACGCACGAGCATGCACGCAGCTTCTGCCAACAAACGGTTCGAGCTTGCCGCACGATTGCGTGACCAACTCAAGGCACTTGAGCTACTAGACGAACGACAGATTGCCCAGTTCCCCAGCAAAGTAAATTATGACTTTATATCTACCGCAGAATCCGGTGCTTTGTGTTGTGTGAATTTGTTTAAAGTACGCGACGGCAAACTCACCGACAAAGAAAGTTTTGTGTACAGCCAAACAACCACCGAGCAAGTTATCGAAGAAGAAAATACAAACCAAGTTGTTTCTTCTGCGGCCATGTTCCAACAAAAATTTGCCGAAACGTACTACGCAGAAACAACAGACGTCCCTGCTGCGATTTTTACGCAACACGCATTCCCCGACCCTGACTTTATTACCGCCGTCCTCCAACATCGCACAACAAAGAAAATACCACTCAGCGTGCCCAAACGTGGTAAACAAGTACAACTCATTTCTCTTGGTGCAACAAATGCAGCAGAGTACTTGCGCAAAACACTCGCCACAGACGCTACCGATGCCGACAAGCTACACGAAGCACTCGTCTTTCTACAGCAAACACTCAAGCTACCTACCTTACCCAGACGAATAGAATGCTACGACATGTCCAACACGCAAGGCACCAACCCTGTGGGAAGTATGGTTGTGTTTGTAGACGGCAAACCAGCCAAATCGGAATACCGTAAATTTAAAATCCGAAGCAAAGACACTCCGGACGACTTTGCCATGATGCGAGAAGTACTAACTCGTAGACTCGCCAGAATGCAAAATGCAAAATTAGAAATGCAAAATGAAGAGCAAGAGACTTCTGCGCTCCCGCTCTGGCCAAGACCCGACCTTATAGTAATTGACGGTGGCAAAGGACAACTCTCGGCTGCTCTATCTGCGCAAGATTCATTTCTAAAAGGTATAAGCTATAAGCTAGCAGCTATTCCAATGGTTGGACTTGCCAAGCGCATAGAAGAAATTTTCCTACCAGAAAACCCTGTACCAATTATTCTGAATCACGACACTCCTGCACTGCAAATGTTGCAAAGGCTACGTGACGAAGCTCATCGTTTTGGCATAACCTTCCACCGCTCTTTGCGCAGCAAACAAGCTACCAAATCTGCGCTGGACACCATTGCTGGAATTGGTCCAAAAACAAAAAAACTGCTCAAACAAAAGTTTGGAACAGTCAGCGCCATAAAAGAAGCGCTCCGCACAGAACCAGAAAAACTGGAAGCACTCGTAGGTAAAGTAAAAGCAGAGATACTAAAGAAAAATCTGTAAATACGCTTCGATACCACGGGTCCTTTTTACCACATTAAAATGAAAACCGGTTAGAGTGCATGTTTCATCTGTCGCACACTAACCGGTAATTAGACTACCTCAGTCATTCCCCCTTCATTTTACCCAAGACACGTTGTATTTTGGGAATTTTGTTTTTACATACTTTTGGATTTCGCTTCGTTGCTGGTGACACCCCTCCTTATAGCCGCGATATTGGTACGAGGCCTGTCCAGCTGGACCAGCAGCTTCTTGAGGGGAAAAACCAACGATCTCCACCTTGTTTTTTGTCACATACAAAAGCAATTGCGCACCCTTGTATAGAACATCTGTTTTTATGTTGTCGCGATTCGGCGTCGTGAAGATGCCGATTTCTCCAACGCAACTAACTGGTGGAGCTTCGTCCTGAGCATTCACTACAACTGCAAAGCAGCTTGTGAAAGTCAGCACCAACACCAACTTGAACACTAATTTCATCTCTAACTCCCTCGGAATAGGTCAAGGCTGCAGTTGCCCTGAGATGTTTTTTATTTTTAGCCAATCACCTACAAAGGCAGCTTTGCCAAGCCGTGATGGTAAGAGTAAATTGCCAGCTCAAAGCGGTCACCCACATCAAGCTTGGCAAAAATCGAAGACAAGTGATGCCGAACGGTAATAACACTCAGCGAGAGCCGGTCGGCAATTTGTTGATTGCGCAAACCCTCACCGAGTAAACCAATAACTTCTCGCTCGCGTTCAGTAAGCTGTGCAATCTTGGCTGCTTCGTCAGGTTCGCTTGAACCCGCTTGTTGCCAAGTTTGTACTATTTGCACAGCCTGTGACCCTATAGCTTGAGCTGTTGGCACGTCAGATTGTTTGGTAGTCCACAGATCAGACAACATTCTTGCGGCCAACGCTCCATCTACCCATACTTCACCAGCATGGACTTTTGTTATAGCAGCCACCAGAGCTTCACTGGAATCCGTTTTTCGAACAATGCCGTATGCGCCAATCATTACGATTTTGTACAACATGCCTAAGTCGCGCACGCCAGTCAAAACCAAAATTTTAGCTAGGGGCATTTTTTCCAGTAACTTTGGAATACAGTCAAAATCTAGCCCCCCATCTTTTTGATGGATGTCAAGCAAAATTACATCTGGTTGGTAGTGCGCAGCAGACGCCCCACCAAGTTCTTCTAACGTTAATTGAGCTACAACTTGGAATCTTTGTGATTCAAGCAGTAGCACTAAGCCAGCACGCATGACTCCTTCGCCTTGCACGACTAGAACCTTTATGGCAGGTGCGATAGCAGACATAGTCCCCCCTATTTTGATGCATTCTAAATCTGTATCTACGAAGCTGTATACGAGAAGCTTCGAGTACCGTTTGAAGTAGGCGCGATTGCCTGCCCCAAATTAGAACTCGAAAACGCCAGAAACCCTAAACAAGAAAACATACTATACCATATATCCACAAAAAATACAAGATTGACCAGAACCCCAATTTTCCAGTATGCTAAATGTGCTTTAGTTGGAATTTTCTATTCATAAGTCACTTTCCACTATTTGTTTAATTCCATGAAACTTCTCCCTCAGATAATCCAGCTAGCAAACATTATTTCAATGGTTTTGCTTATCATTTTCATTACTTTGCAAAACCGCTCTCAGGGGCTTTCCACCGTTTTTGGTGGTTCCGGTACTATTACCGGTAGTCGCCGTGGGTTTGAAAAATGGTTGTTTTACGCAACTATTGTGGTAGCAATTCTTTTTTGCGGACTTAGCATTGCCAGCATCTTGATTGCTGTCAAAGCCTAACCTTTTGTGAGGACATACACTATCCCCCACATATCCATACCGAAACTTTCCACCATTCGGAAAGTTTTTTCACTCTTACAGCCAGCAGAAAAATGGCTGGTCATGTTTTTATGCGTCACCATAATCCTCACTGGATTTTGGAATTGGCGTATTTTTTATGCACGACACACGACGAGCATTCCTACTACTGGCGGCAGCATCACCGAAGGTGTGGTTGGACAACCAGAAGTAATCAACCCACTTCTCGCCACCACCCCCACAGACGAAGCTCTGGTACGCGCACTGTTCAGTGGTCTGTACCGCTACAACGAAGTGGGCCAAATCGTTCCCGACCTTGCTGCTGCTCTTCCAGAAATAAGCCCAGATGGCAAACAGTACCGCATTACTCTGCAAAACGATTTGCACTGGCATGATGGAGCACCACTCACCGCAAACGATGTGCTTTTTACTATTGCCCAAATCCAAAACGAAGCAATTGGCAGCCCACACAGAGAAGCTTGGCTTTCTACCACAGTGCAAAAGATAGACGACGTAACTGTAGTCTTTACCACCAAAGAAGTCAGTGGCCCATTTTTGCACAACCTAACTCTCCCACTCCTTTCTGAGCGAGCGTGGAAGACAATACCTGCAAGCCAATACAAACAATCGAGCAACAACTTAAAACCAATTGGCAATGGTCCATTTAGCTTTGACCAAATAAAGAAAAACCCGACAGGGCAATACAGCATGCTCATTTTAAAACGGTTTGCCTTACACCCACGAGCGCCACACATAGACGAACTTCGTATTGCATTTTACGAAAACAGTTCAGACCTTACCCAAGCGTTTATTAACGGTAACGTCCAGCTTGTCGGTAGCATTGCTAGTGAAGCACCTGCAGAACTGGTAGAAACCCGTGCGAAACAAACCACCAGTCTGCTTGCGCAATATCAAGCTGCATTCTTCAACACCGAACGACCAGTGCTCAAAGAGTTAGCTGTTCGCAAAGCGTTACGCATGGCAGTAGACAGCACTGCTATTGCAACTACAGCTTGGCAAAACAAAAACCGTGCGATTTCAGAAACACCATTTGGGCTCATGCTGGGCACAGTCAAAACCGCGCAGAGTAATGCAGCAACCGCCGCACAAATACTGGAAAATGCTGGGTGGCGCAAAAACGCGCAAGGCATTCGTAGTAAAGGTGGCACCGCGCTCACTTTACACCTCTACACGAGCAGTAACCCTTCGTTCCGAGCAGCTGCTGAACTCCTCGCAGAAACATGGAAACCACTTGGCGTACAAGTGATTGTGCATGCCGTACCCACGAACACGCTCATTGCCGAACATGTCCGCCCACGAGAATATGACATTTTACTATTTTCACAACGCACAAGTGTAGACCCTGACCCTTTTGCATTTTGGCATTCTAGCCAAACCAAAGACCCTGGGCTGAACGTGTCCAACTTTGCCTCAAACGAAGCAGACCAGCTGATTACCGCAGCACGCAAAAATACCAACATAGCACTGCGCACTCCACTGTACGACCAACTCAAAGGCTTACTCGACACCCAAATCCCCGCCCTATACCTTACACAAGTTCAGTACACCTACTTCTCCAAAGATACAGTCACCACCCCTAGCATGAGTGGGTTACCTGACCCCAGCTGGCGCATGTCGTTTCTGTCTGATTTTTACGCTGAACAAAGCAGACGCTGGAAGTAACATATTGGCAGAGCTAGTATTCTTCGGCTATACTACACACTGTTGCGATAGCTAGGCTTTTGCCCAGGTGGTGGAATTGGTATGGTAGCGTATAAATGATGGGCGTATGGTGGAATTGGTATACACGTACGCTTCAGGTGCGTATGGGAGTAATCCCGTGAGAGTTCGAGTCTCTCTACGCCCACCATTTATATACAACACGTCCCGCCGCATGGCGGGGTGACCGCAAGGTCGTGGAGGTTCGAGTCCTCTTCTGGGCACCATTTATATACAACACGTCCCGATGTCGCATCGGGATGGGAGCAATCCCGTGAGAGTTCGAGTCTCTCTACGCCCGCAGTAAGAAAAAAGTATCGGCAGACCCGAGTGCTTTTAAAAAATATGTCTCACGGATTAACATATATAAAATCAAAAGGTAAATGTATTTATTGCGATAAATCAGATACCGATCTTAGCGATGAACATATTGTACCACTTTCCCTTGGCGGCGTTCATATTATACAAAAAGCGAGTTGTTCTAATTGTGCAAAAATAACAAGTGGTTTTGAAGGTAACGTTGCTCAGGGTTTATGGGGTGATGCGAGGGTAGCTTTTAACGCTCCGACGCGACACCTTAAAAAAAGAAAGGGTGTTATTTCTACTAAAATTTCTCAAGGCACTAAAGAAATTGAAATTTCAAGTACTGAATATCCTGCCGGCTTTGTTTTTTACCGCATGAATATTCCAGGTATATTACAAGGACTACCAGAAAATAAGGATGTTTCTGCTTTATGGACAATGGATATGGTTGACGATGACAAAAGGAGAGAGGATTTTTTTAAGAAACACGGTAGCTATCCAACACTAAAGTTTAAACACGTACCTCAAGATTTTGGGCGAATGCTGATTAAGATAGGCTATGGACATATTCTGACCTTTCTCGAGCCTGAAGATTTCAACCCTTTCTGTTTGCCATATATTTTGGGAGAAAAACAAAATGTATCTTATTTGGTTGGGGAGCAGGCAAAAAATGTTGCTCCTAGCCTTGACCTGGGATATTCGCTTCATGCAAAAGGTTTTGTGATTTCAGAAAATAGACTTTTACTAATTGCAATAGTTAGACTTTATGCGAACACACATTCTCCTGAATATGAAATAGTGGTTGGTGATGTTCTTGGTTTTGAAAAAATTACTCAAGTTTTGAAAAAGATAACATGACCTAAGTGCCCCACAAACCCAAGAGAAAAGTGCTAGAATGTCCTTACAAGGGTTATATCTCTGGGTACTTAACCCGAGTGGTCTACCATTTATATACAACACGTCCCGATGTCGCATCGGGATGGGAGCAATCCCGTGAGAGTTCGAGTCTCTCTACGCCCACCATTTATATACAACACGTCCCGCCGCATGGCGGGGTGACCGCAAGGTCGTGGATGCTTAAATCTTCTTCCGAGGAGCAGTAATAGTGGCTGACCAATTTGGTCAGTCACTATTACTTTGTGTGCAAGAGAGGGCAAGAAGAACAACATCCAAAACCTTGAAACCCCTACAAATCCTCACTGTTACTCCCTATATTTAAGCGCTATTTACGCTATTTCGATTGACAAAAGCAGATGACCAAGCTATAATGTGTTGGCAAGTAGACGAACTCCAAAGAAACAAAATTCTTACAGTTTACAAATCAGACCTAGAAAACAGTTTTTTATTTTTGATTTGTTAATTGTGCCCCATCTTTTTGTGGGACCAAATTCTTATTGTGGCGATTGCATAAATCACACGGTAAGCCTCAGGCATTTTTTGCCCAGCACGAGTTAACAATTTGCGTAATTCGAAAGAGCATAGCATCTACTGACGTTTATTAGGTGCAGAGATAAGACGCTATATTTCTCAAGAATTATTCTTCTATCAAATAAGTGGCGAACCAGCTTTTCGCGACCAATAATACAGCGACCGATTTTATTTTACCGCTTGTTATTCTGGACCTGCACGAGCTGGTCACCACAATAGACACACATGATTAAAAATACTTCGCAACATTTGCATCGACCAAGTGGTCCACAACAGCCAAATAATCGCCCTCCTCGCAAAACTGGTGGGCATAGCATGGGCGGATCCCGACGGCCAATGCCACGCAGACAACCTGGACAAGACTTTATTGATCGTCAGGTTGCACTCGCAAACTTAGAAGCCAAAAATAAGCACCTTACCCCTGTAAAAACCAGCGCACATACACAAAGCAGAAATGTTTTGCGCGTTATTCCTTTGGGTGGGGTAGAAGAAATCGGTGTTAACTGTACCGTTTTTGAATTTGGTGATGATATTATCATTATCGACTGTGGTCTCGCCTTCCCAGACGAAACCATGCCAGGGGTAGATTACATTATTCCTGATATTACCTACTTAGAAGAGAACAAGCACAAAATCCGTGGTGTATTTATTACCCACGCTCACTTGGACCACATTGGTGCTCTTCCATACGTATTGGCAAAACTTGGTGACCCAGCTGTGTACACCATGCCTTTGTCTGCTGGACTTATCCGCAAACGCTTAGAAGAGTTTAACCTCGCCGAACGCACTCGCTTACATGCAGTAGACAAAGACGATACCATTCAGCTTGGTAACTTTAAAGTAGAATTTTTCCGCCTGAACCACAACATTCCAGATTGTGTCGGTATGCGGATTCAAACCCCAGTTGGTAACGTTGTATACGCAACAGACTGGAAGTTTGACCACACCCCAACAGACGAAAAACCAACTGAGTTCGAAAAGATTGCTCGTTTTGGTGGCGAAGGTGTGTTGCTTCTTATGAGCGACTCCACAAACGCCATGAAACCAGGGTACTGTATTTCCGAACGCGAGCTGGCAAATACAATTGACCGAGTATTCCAAGATACCAAAGGTCGTATTATTTTTGCTACGTTCTCACAGCTTATTTCTCGTATCCAGTCAGTCTGCGATTCTGCAGCAAAATATAATCGCAAAATCGTTGTAACTGGACGTTCCATGGTGAATGCAATAGAAATTGCACTCTCTTTGGGCTACCTCCGCATACAACCAAAAATATTTATTAAATCCGAACAAGCTTCCAAGTTTCCAGACGCAAGCCTTGTAGTACTGACTACTGGCTCACAAGGTGAAGAATCTTCTGCGCTCGCTCGCATGGCTCGTGGCGAACACAAAACCATTCAAGTACGCAAAGGTGACACCGTGGTTATGTCTGCTTCTCCAATTCCTGGCAACGAACGCTCGGTAGTAGAAGTCATAGACAACCTGACCCGCCAAGGTGCAAACGTTATCTACAACAAAATTCTAGATATTCACGCATCGGGACACGCTCAGCAAGAAGAACTCAAGATGATGTTCGGCTTGGTGAAACCAAAGTACTTTGTTCCAATCCACGGTGAACACCACATGATTGTGGCTCACAACAAATTAGCACAAAGTGTTGGTCTCCCTCCAGAAAATACATTCGCACTCGACAACGGTAACGTACTCGAATTCAACGAGCACAGCCAAGCCAAGCTTGCAGACGGCAAAGTACAAGCTGGTTACGTCTATGTAGATGGTCTTGGTGTTGGCGATGTTGGTGAAGTTGTCTTACGTGACCGCCAAGTCATGAGCAAAGATGGTATGTTTGTTATTATCGTCTCTCTTGACCGCAAAACAAGCAAACTGATTAACCAACCAGATATTATTTCTCGTGGTTTCATTTATATGAAAGGCAACGAAGATATTATCCGAGAAGTGAAGCACGAAGTCAGAAAAATCTGTGAGAACAAAGGCCCAGAAAAGGCTTCTGAACCAGACTATTCTTACCTCAGACAAGTAGTCCGTGACCAAGTTGGCGAATATTTGTTCCAAAAGACAAACCGTCGCCCAATGGTACTGCCGGTGATTATAGAGGTATAACTTTTCAAAAACAGCTGAGCACGACTCAGCTGTTTTTTTGCGTAAACCCCTACTGGCACAAGCCAATCCCTCCTTGCTATACTAATACATATGCAAAAAGAACGAATTCTCTCGGGCATCCGCGCCACAAGCAAACTCCACATTGGTAATTACCTCGGTGCTTTAAAACAGTTTGTTGACCTCCAAAACAACACTGATTCAGAGTGCTTGTTTTTCATAGCAGATTTACACGCTCTGACCACCCCGTTTGTCCCTGCTGACCTACGCCACATTACTCTCGAAGTTGCTGCAGAATACATTGCTGCGGGGCTTGATCCAGAAAAGTCAGTTTTGTTTTTACAAAACCAAGTACATGAACACACAGAGCTTGCTTGGATATTTGAATGCATCAGTCCTTTAGGTGAACTGGAACGCATGACCCAGTTCAAAGATAAAAGCAAACAACAAGCTGAAAGTATTAACGCAGGACTCCTGACCTACCCTGTACTGATGAGTGCCGACATCTTGCTGTACAAACCTAAATTCGTACCTGTCGGAGAAGACCAGATGCAGCACCTTGAGCTTGCCCGTATTGTGGCTCGCAAGTTCAACACACAATTTGGGAAAGTATTCCCAGAGCCAAAAAATCATGCGTTAAAACCATTACGCATTATGAGCTTGAAGGATCCAAGCAAAAAAATGAGTAAGACTGGAGATATTCCCCTCTTTTTAGCAGACACCCCAGAGGAGATTTACGCAAAAATAAAAAAAGCAGTTACCGCAAGCGACTCGCATGGCGCATCTGCTGGCGCGGAAAACTTAATCTATCTTTTGTCTCACTTTGGCACATCGGAACATGTTGCCCAAATTGCTGACGCAGTAAAGACTGAGGCACTCAAATATAGTGAACTCAAAGATGTTCTCGCTGCAGATATCGCTGAACATTTTGCACAATTCCGTGAGAAGAAAGCAGAACTCTTATCTCGCCCAGACACGCTCGCCCAAATCCTTGGCGACGGTGCACACAAAGCGAGAAAAATTGCACAACAAACGTTAGCAGAAGTGAAAGAGAAGATTGGATTGTTGTAGAAAAAGACAGAGAATAGAGATCAGAGAGTAGAGATTAGATCGTAAAAAATCTGCTATGTACGAAAATGGTAAATTGCAGTCATATCAAGAACTACTTGTTTGGCAAAAAAGTTTACTGCTAGCTCATCAAACTTATAACTTTTGTCACGCATTACCCATATCCGAAAAGTACGGCATGACATCGCAACTACAAAGATGTGCAGTTTCTATCCCCTCCAACATCGCCGAAGGGTACGATCGTAATAATACAAAAGAGTTCATCCAGTTCTTAGGCATAGCCTTGGGGTCCAGTGCTGAGTTGGAAACACAACTGTTGCTTTGCGAGCTCGTCTATCCCAATCTTAAGCAAAATGAAATCCGTCCCCTCTTAAATGAAGTCCGCAAAATGTTAAAAGCACTCATCAACAAACTAAAAACCCAGTAGCAATCTACTGGGTTTTTCTATTCTCTTCTATTCTCTATCCTCTACTCTCTATTCTCTGCATTCTCTACAATATCCTACCATCATTCAACTTAAGAGGTTGTAGGTTTTTAGCTTTTTCCCAAATCGCCTCATCTGCCTTATTCATTGGCAAGATAAGCGTTTCCGCTCCCCCATTGTTCAAGAAAATATTCCAAGATGGTACGGGAATCATACCTGTGGGATGGTGATAATAAATCGTGCCATCTTTCCACTTGAGCCAACTACACCATGGGTGTTCTTGTGTTGCACTGCTCAGGAAATACCCAGCAGGCAAGCGGTAGTTAGAAACATCTAAGTTTTTTACGTTCTTAACGTTATACCCGAGCCCCGTAAACGCAGCCATGGTAGTAAATGGGATTTTAACTTTATCTTTTCCAGTCAGAATAAAAATCCCAGAACCTTGTTTTGCAAGCGTACCGCATGGGTAGACAGCCGTACTCGGAGTACTGCTCCCCGCAGTAGTAAAACTAAGGTTAGAAATATATGCAATGTCGTTAATTGGGCTCTGAGAATTTACTTCGTAAAAATACTTCGTACCTGCAGTTAACCCTGTCAGAGTGAGCACATGACCTTGCGTAAACTCTGCACTTTGCACATAGCGTTGTTCTGTCCCACCTTCTGCTATAAACCCGACCCATGAATCTCCTAAGATATCTGTATCCCAGGATATTACCGCAGATGTCTGGGTAATGTTTGTCGCGGTCACGTTAGATATGGTAATTGCCGCTTCGGCAGGTGAATACCACAAAAAACCTGCAACACCGAGTGCGACAGTGGCGACAAACGCAACAAAGCGCGTGCCAAGACTTTTTTGAATATAACTCCGTATACGCATATAAAATAACAGTGTCAATGCACTTTTCAGCCTTAGTATAAGTATATCATGCTACCTGTTGCACTCGTGTTACGCACTTTCCCACTCAGTGCTCACTTCCGGAAACTGCTTAAGGCGATTACGCATCTCTTGCTCAATCTTTTGCAATCCTTCTTCGCTCTTGCTTTCACAACGCACTTCAATTTGGGGGGTATTCGATGTTGCTCTGATTAACCCCCACCCATCGTGCATATAAATCCTTCCCCCACTTAAATCCAGCACCCGAAATCCTTCTGTCTTAAACTGCGCAATGATTTTTTGAGCTATGGCATATTTAGACTCATCGGTCGCTGCCATGTGATACGCTGGTGTCGAAAAATACTTGGGCGCATCAAGTAATAGTTGGGACACGGGTATCGTTTGGGCGCTTACATATTCCAACAACTTTAAAGCGGTAAAACTAGCGTCATCAAACCCGTAGTAGTTTTGTGCAAAATACACATGCCCCGACTGCTCTCCTGCAAAAACTGCCTGCACTTCTTTCATTTTTTGCTTCATATACGCGTGCCCTGTCTTCCACATAACCGGCACTCCCCCATGCGCTAAAATGTCTTCTGATAATGCTTCGGAGCATTTTACATCAAACACAATATGCGCCTGTGGTGTGGCACGCAAAGCCTGCCGAGCCAAAAGTATCAGCCACATGTCTGGCCAGAGCAGCTCACCTCGTTCGTCACACACACCCAGCCTGTCTCCGTCTGCGTCTATGGCTATACCGATATCCGCCTTACTTTCTACCACCTGCCTGCCCAAATCTTGCATCATTTCTACGTTTGCAGGGTTTGGTACATAGTGTGGGTAAGTTGGGTCTGGAGTAGTGTTTTGCTCGATTATTTCGCAGCCAAACTGGCGCAAAAGAGCAGGGGCAAATATTCCCGCCGTACCATTGCCCGTATTCAAAACTACCCGCAAAGGTTTTTGCAGCGTTGCCCGAGACAGCAAATCCTCTTGCCAAGCCTGCAACATATTTTTTTGTTCAAACGTCCCCACACCGCTCGCAAAAGATTCTTTTTCTATAATGGCGTATATCTCTTGTAGCTCCTCGCTCATGAGCGTGTATGAATACCCTCCTGCAAGCTTTACGCCGTTCCAGCCAGCAGGGTTATGACTTGCGGTCACCATAAGCCCTCCCAACGATTTGTAGTAATACTGTGCCCAATACATCATTGGGGTAAGCGTTGTACCTAAACCAATGACTTGTATCCCCGTGCTGACTAGCCCCCGCACTGCAGCTGCGTAAAACGCTTCTGAGGTAGCACGGTTATCGTGCCCCACGACAGCAGTGCGAATGTCTCGTGCCCGCAAATACGTGCCGTAACCCTTCGCAATCAACTCTATTGACTGTGGGTTCAGCTCTTGCGCCGATTCCCTACCCCGTATATCGTATTCGCGAAACATGTACTTGTTTAAAATGGCCATAGAGAGCTTGGTTTTGTTTATATATATAATAGTAGCACCGAATGAGCCTAGTGGCGCAATTCTCTGTATTTGTCTACAATATGTGGGATAGGACACTGCCCACACGGCAAGGCTACCTCCCCCCGCCCCCTGCGGGGTCCCGCATGCGGAGCCATTCTCTATTCTCCCTCCTTCGCTCAAGCTTCGGCGGGCTCCGCTTCGCGGTGCTACTCTCTATTCTCTATTCTCTAATTCTTCTGTTTCTTCTAACTCTTCTTATTCTTCTACCCCTATGTCATTCAAAATCGGTATGGAGTGAACACAACCAGACATTCTATTCTGGAAGAAACAGCCAAACTCAT
>CAZTCH010000005.1:0-73470 GCA_964612745.1 uncultured Candidatus Saccharibacteria bacterium
CGTAACTGGTCCAACCCCACCGGGAACTGGGGTCATATATCGGGCAATTTCAGCCACATCTGGAGCAACATCCCCCGCAACCACCCCACCACTTTCAGACGTACCGGCATCTATAACCACAACACCCGCAGTCACCATGTCTGCCTGAATAAAGTGCGGCTTTCCGACTGCAGAAATAAGCACAGTCGCTTGTCGCAAAATTGCTGCAGCATTTTCTGTGTATTCATCGACCACAGCAACCTCGAGCCCACGTGCTTGTAAAAGCTTAGTCACTGGCGCACCCACTAACCGCCCCTGACCGATAACCACAATTACTTCGGTGGGCAACTGCACCGGCAACGAATCAAGAATAGTTACTATGGCTTCTGCTGTTGGCGCTAGAAATCTAGTCACACTACCCAGACCGTCCACATCTTGGTGCGGTGCAATAGCATTCAGTACTGTTTGTGTTTCAAGGTGTGCAGGTAAAGGGAGCTGGACTACCACTGCATCCACTGTTGCATCTTGACCGAGCTCCTGCAACCGCGTCACGACTGCTTCGGTTGTCGCGTGCAGTGGTAGCGACTCGACCACAAACTGGATGCCCACAGCCTCTGCTTTTTTCTGCTTCATGCGCACAAACTGCATCTGCACCGCGTCACCCCCAATCACCACATCGACGAGTTTTGGTTGACGCGGCAAATGAGCCACAGCAGTCTGCGTCGCTACCAATAATTCTTCTGCAATCTTTTTACCATCTATTACCATAGAAAAATCCACTACTTGCAACTTATTTTGTACAGTATACCACTACACAAGCACTCCTACTTATTTCCACCTTGGCGCTGTGCTGCCCAGTACCGCAACGCCTCTTTCGCAATCGGCAACGCTGCAGCCCCGCCCTCTCCACCACCTTCGACCACAACCGTAATAGCAATTTCTGGGTTTTCATATGGCGCGTACGCTGTAAACCACGCATGCTCTTTTTCATTGTTATCAAACTGGGCAGTACCGGTTTTACCAGCCGAAGTGATTGGCAAATCCAACATCCGTTTTGCCGTTCCATCTACCACCGTCTCTCGCATTCCTTCTTGCACGACTGCCAAGTTCGCGTCGTTACCAATTTTCGGTATGAGTACTGTTGGCTGCACCTCTTTTACCACTTTACCTTCTGAGTTAAACAGCTTCGACACCACAAAAGGTTTCATCCCTACTCCGTTATTCGCAATAGTAGCAGTCCACAGTGTTACCTGCAACGGGGTGGTGAGCATGTCACCCTGCCCAATGGACACATGGTATGTATTACCCAAGTACCACTTACTGAGCACTTGGTTATTTTTATAGTACGCAGCTTTCCACGCAGGGTCAGCCACAAGCCCAGGCTTTTCCCCAGGGACGTCTATACCAGTCACAGCCCCTAAATTAAACCGCCGGTAATATTCAGATAATTTTTCCACACCAAGCCCGTCAATACCAAGTGATTCAAATCCACCACCTACAACATAAAAATAAATATCACTACTCATCGCAATAGCACTCCGTGCAGTCATCGGCCCCAAACCGTCACGCTTCCAACCCACATAGTCATACACCACGCCAGGGTTAAATTGGTTGGGAACACTAATTTTACCCGTATCCACAATCACCGTCCTGTCGTGCACAATGCCTTCTTCTAATGCTGCTAGGGCAACCATCGGCTTTACCGTTGACCCTGGTGGCAATTGTGCACCCACAGAACGATTAAACAAAGGGAGGAGCGGGTCTTTCAAAAGCGCCCCATATGCTTCGACACCAATCCCTTGGGCAAATAAGTTACTATCGAAACTCGGGTACGACAATAGCGCACGGACTGCACCAGTTTTGACATCAAGCGCCACTGCAGCACCTTTGATCCCAGGCCTGCTTGCGAATTGATCGTAGATCGCTTGTTGCAAACCAGCATCTAAGTTGACCTGCATACTCTTCCCCGGCACTGCCGCTACTTCACCAAGGCTTTTGACCACAGACCCCAGAGCATCCACCTCAACCATATCTCTCCCGTTTTTCCCCTTCAGATCAGATTCATAGTAACTTTCTAAACCAGTCTTACCAACTGCGTCTCCAGGATCGTACAAAGGATTTCCGTAGTAGGAATCTGACTCACTCAAAATACCCGTCGTACCCAGCACATGTGCAAATGGCTCTGGCTTTGTGTACTCACGGATTGGAATTGCCTGTACCGAAACCCCCGGGTATTCCCCCGCCTTTGTTTCAAACAGCACTGCCTGTTCTTGTGTTAAGTTTTGTGCAACGAGTAACGGCTGAATGGACCGCGGGTCAAACTTCTTATAAACAGCAGGCAGATCAACGGCAGGCAATTGCAGGAGTTCTACCACTTGCGGCAATACAATTTCTAGTTGCCCTTTTGGCATATCAAGCGGAATAACGACCAGTCGAAAACTCGCCCTACTTCTGGCAAGTACCTCACCGTACATATCCACCATCTCTCCACGTGGCGCTAACACAACCCGCTCACGCAGCCTATTACCTTCGGCAAGGGCCCGCAAGCCTCCACCAGCAAAAAGTTGCAAATACCCAAGCCGAAACACGAGCAGGAATAGCACACCCAGAGCTGCCAAAAAAATCCACCACGACCCAGCAGTACTCCGCTCTACCTGTGCTCGCTCTTTGGCAGGTCCCACCGCAGAAAAAATAGTTTCTTCAAACGCCAAATCACCGTCTACTGAGGCGGAAGGTACAGTATCGTATTCAATAAGAAATGATGATTGTGCCATAGTTTAAAATATACAAACCAGAATCAACTCACACTCGGAGCCGCAGCGGTTTATCTGTTCGGTGTAGCAGCTCAAGCCAAATAAAGTAAAAAATAACGGTCAGCACTGCTCCAGCCAAAGTCCCCCACACCCACGCCAACTCTTGCCGAAATGAAAACAGTGGTGGGGTATCCCAACCTAAAATGGAAGCAAAGTACCCGACAAAGTAAACCCAAATATGAATAATAAACCTACCAACCATATAGAGCGCTGGTACCACCACATACATTCTATCACCTCGTAAAAATTGTTTGGAGGCAGAGGCAGCGAGTATGTACAACAAGGGGACACTTAAAGCAAAAGAGCCAATAACTAACCTGTTCTGGACATCGAGGATTATTGCGGCGCCAATGCTTAACCAAAAATACCGAAGATCAAAATCGGTCACTGCAAAAACGAGTAGTGCACAGAGAAACAGATTTGGCGCGAGAGGCGAGGCAAAAAAGACCGGAAAGATTGCAATCTGTACAAGCCACAAACAAAGCAGTATGACTGTGGGTAAATAATATGGTCTCATGAAAATCTATACCGTACACTTAAGGCAAAAGCACATGCACGAATCGGATATCGCGTAAGTCAATCGGGCTCGCCACAGTAATCGCCGAAAAGAGCGCCCCTTTTTCCTTTTTTACTTCTGCAACTGGCCCAATCAGAACATCTGGAGGAATTTTTTCATTTATCCCTGCAGTAGTGACCAAATCACCTGCTTGTACGTCTTCGGTTTGCGATACAAAATCAAGCAACAACCCCGAACCAAAAGAACCTTTCAACACGCCCGTCACTTTCCGACTCACTACTCGAGCGTCCAATGTCGTAGTCGAGGCTGTAATCAAACGCACCGTAGCAGTACTCGAAGTCACCAACACAACCCGTCCGATCAAATACCCCGACACCACCACACCATGCCCCACAGTGACCCCTTGGGTACTCCCACAGGCAAGAAGCAGTGTTTGTGTTAACCCCTCGGGATCTCTTCCCGAAACCGTGCACGGCACCAGAGTCGCAGGACTCGACTGCACAAACCCTAAGGTAGATCGAAGAGTTTCGTTTTCCTGCTGCACACTCGCAAGTGACGCCACCCGCACTTCCAATTCTTTTGTGCGTTTTTTTAGCTCAGCATTTTCCACATACACCGAGCGTAATGAAAATACGTTGCGAAACCCAGTCCGCACACTGACTGCAGCAGAACGGAATGGTGCTGCAACGACTGAAGGCAAGACCACCAAGGCACGATCAAATACCTCGGCTGCACCACCGATTTGCATAGCTAAAAACACCACCACTACCACCAGCATACTAAAAATGTATTTAAGATGTTTTGGTGTTCCGTGTGCCATCTTGTTACCTTATCGATTCATTGTTTCTTGTTCAGCGGGAACAAGTACCTCTGCCAGTGACTCCAAATCTTCTACTATAACGCCAGTACCACGCGCAACACAGGTCAGCGGATCTTCTGCCACAACCACAGGAATTTTTGTCTCTTCTGCAACGAGTTCATCAAGCCCTCGCAACAGCGCACCGCCACCTGCGAGCACAATCCCTCGGTGCATAATATCTGCCACAATTTCTGGTGGCACTTCTTCGACCACTGCTTTAATAGCGTCAACAATTGCCCGCACAGGAGAACGCAACGCTTCGCGCACATCTTCGTCAGTCAACATAATTTCTTTTGGCAATCCTGTAAGCAAATCTCTCCCCCGTACTGGTGCCTGCATTGGTACAGCCTGTGGCACCGCAGAACCAATTTTAATCTTTACGTCCTCTGCGGTACGTTCCCCAATCAGTAAGTTACAAACTTCTCGAGCATACTGGACAATCGCCATATTGCTTTTGTCACCCGCCACCCGCAAGCTTTTCGCCACTACAACACCACCCAAAGACAACACGGCTATCTCAGTTGTTCCTCCTCCAATATCCACCACAAGACTCCCCACTGCATCTTGCACAGGAAGGCGTGCCCCAATTGCTGCTGCCATTGGCTCTTCTACTAAATACGCTTTGCGTGCCCCAGCGTTAATCGCTGCGTCTTGCACTGCCCGCTTCTCCACTTCGGTCACCCCAGAAGGAATACCAATCACCACTCGAGGACGGCGCAAAAACGAGTACGTGCCTGCATGTACTTTATCTATAAAATAGCGCAACATCTGCTCGGTCACTTCAAAGTCAGAAATGACACCGTCAACCAACGGTCGGGTCGCGGTAATGTACCCAGGAGTCCTCCCCACCATACGCTGCGCTTCGGTGCCAATAGCCACAATTTGCTTCGTACGGTTATTCACCGCAACCACCGACGGCTCATTAATAACAATGCCTTTGCCTTTTACATACACCAAAGTATTGGCAGTACCAAGGTCAATACCAATATCTTGGGAAAATTTTTTAAATAGTGATTCTAACACAGAAAATGAATTTAAAGATGGGAGTGCACACCAAAACGAAACGAGTGTACGACAACTAAAAACTCAAAAGCGTTACTAGTAGTCGTACTTTTGAGTAGAAATTTTAAGTTTTATTTTTAGTTTTTTCTTGCTCTTTTACTTTACAGCATTTGCTGTACACGGTCTAGCGGAACCAGCTGAGACTCCGTTTCTGCCCGCTTTTTGTACTCTACAGACTGCTCTACCAAGGTTTTCGCGGAGACAATCAAACGATGTGGAATACCAATCAAATCTGCATCTGCAAATTTTTCCCCAGCCGAAGCCGTTGCGCGGTCATCGAACAACACTTCTACTCCTGCTTTCGTCAAGGTATCGTACAGATTTTCCGCTGCAGCCATCACTGCTTCGCCTTCTTTCCCCGCAAGCGCCAACAAATGCACTTTAAACGGTGCAACACTCTCTGGCCAGATTAACCCTTTCTCATCTGCGCATTTTTCTGCTATCACACCCATCAGTCGGCTCACTCCAATACCATAGCACCCCATAATTGGGTACTGCTTTTCACCTTGCTCATCGGTGTAGCTTAGATTAAAATCTTTGCCATATTTCTGACCGAGATCAAACACATTACCCACCTCAGAAGCCTTGGCCCGAGCCAGGACACCACCGCACGTCCGTGGACATGCAGCGCCTTCGGTTAGTTCAGAAATTTCTGTGTTCACACAAAAATCACACACACCACAATACAAAATATCGTCTTCACCTGCATCGGTCAGCACCATAAACTCATAGGAGATTTTCTTGCTAAAACTACCGCCAGAGGCTTCGGTAGCTTTTGCCACTAAGCCTGCTTTTTCGTACACCCGAAAATACGCTTGTTTTACTTCTGCATAAAACCGATCAAAATCAGCTTGCGTTGCGTGAAAGCTGTACATATCTTTCATTAAAAACTCACGCCCCCTGAGCAAACCAGACTTCGCTCGTAGTTCGTCTCGAAATTTCCAATGTATCTGGTAGACAGCCAAAGGCAAATCTTTGTACGATTGGACACGACTCATGACTAGCGGGGTTACCACTTCTTCTTCACTTTGACCTAAAGCATACTCTCGCTCAGTGCGAGAATGTATCTTAAAAAGCACATCAATAGACTTCCACCCACCAGTAGTCTCCCACACTTCTTTTGGGTGCAACATTGCCATAAGCACTTCCTGCCCACCCACTGTATTCATTTCAGTGCGTACGATTGCAGAAATTTTTTGCAGCACTCGCAAGCCAAGCGGTAGATAGCTGTATACACCCGCCATTAACTTATCGACATACCCTGCCTGCTCAAGCAAACGGCCATTCACCGTTGGTTCATCGGTGGAAGTTGTTTTACTTGTTTTTAAAAAAAGTTTTGATTGTCTCATATATACAGATCTACGAATCAAACCGATCTACAGATACCTACAGATACCAGCCAACCGGACAATATCCGTAGGTATCCGTAGATTCGTATGCCATCTGCAGATCAGCGTATTACTTAAATAACTTACCAATAAAACTAAAACCGTTAAAATCATTCACCGTCACCACTACCATAAGGAGTAACAGTGCCAAGAAACCCACTACATTCACCGTTTGTTCCAACTGCGGGTTGTTTGGCTTCCTGCGGATTTTCTCAATCAACAAGAACAGTACCCTTCCTCCATCAAGCGCAGGAATAGGTAGCGCATTCAAAACCGCCAAATTCAGAGAGAGAAATGCAGCGAATTGGAGTAGGTACACAAACCCCAACCGACTCGCCTGTCCAGTGAGCTGTGCAATTTTAACTGGCCCCCCAACTTGAGACAGCTCAACCCCGCCACTCACCATCTGACCTAACCCCTCTACAATTGCCCACAGTTGTGAGCCAGTAAAGGAAAGTGCCACGACGGGTGCTTTATACCACGGGTACGAAAGCTTCCCCACCGTGCCCAGTGCAATCCCTGTCGGACCTTCACCCGCCGGTGGCTCTGCGAGCGAAGCAACTGCTATTTGCAATGGAGCGTCCCCTCGCTCAATAGAAAATTGTATAGTGGAACCCTTGCGAGGCAAAATATATTCTTGTATCTCACGCACCGAGGTTACCCCTGCTTCATCAAGCTTCACCACAACATCCCCAATTTGCAAACCAGCACGAGCCGCAGGAGATTCTGGCTTTACCTCTACAATAGTCACTTTCGGCGTAGTCATCTGCGCACCTGCAGGCAGTGTTGTTTCGGCATCGAACACCGTTGGCACACCAACAAACAAAACAATAGTAAGCAATACCCATGCCAGTACCACGTTCATGGTTACCCCAGCCAATAACGTTGCTAAACGAGCAAAGAACGACTTTTTTGAAAAACTGTTTGGGTTATCTGGTTCGTCGTTATTCTCTCCAACAATCTTTACAAACCCACCAAGTGGGATTGCGTTAATAGAGTACACTGTACCAAGTGCGTCAGGAGGAGTCTTTGGTCCAAAGACTACCTTTTTCCCGTTCGGCCCGGTGTAAAACCCAATCACTCGAGGGGGAAACCCAAAACCAAACTCATCTACCTGCATCCCACTTCGTTTAGCTACCAAAAAATGCCCGAGCTCATGCACGAACACCAGCAACCCCAGAACAGCAATAAAAATTAAAATAGTAATCATATTTTACACAACCACGGATTCACAGATCACACGGATAACACAGATACAGAACGGAATGAACTATCTGTGCCATCTGTGTATCTGTGGTCTATACGGTCATTACTTCTTTTTCTTTCTCTTCTACAATGTGCTTGATTTGCGCGTTGTAGCCATCGACTAAGTCTTGTATTTTCTTTTGCAACGCTGCTACATCGTCTTTGGTTGCATCACCATCTGCTTCTGCGCGCTTCGCTGCTTTCAAAATATCTTCGCGTACGTTACGAATACCTATGCGTGCTTTTTCCGCCAACTGACCAACTACTTTCACCAACTCCTTACGACGCTGCTCTGTAAGTGACGGCAAAGTAATGCGCAGCAACTGCCCATCGCTCGACGGGTTCAAGCCTAAATTAGCCGCACCAATTGCTTTGTCGATTGCCGGCAACAAACCTTTATCCCACGGCGTCACCACCAAGGTTTTGCTATCTGATACAGAAATACTTGCCACCTGCCCAATAGGCTGTGTGGCACCATATGCTTCTACCATCACACTATTCAGCAGTGCTGGGTTCGCACGTCCAGTCCGAATCCCAACCAAGTCTTCGTGTAAGTGTTCGAGTGTCTTTTCGAATTGTGCTTTATGCTCTGCCAGAGAAGAATCGTTCATGGTTCTATAATCTACTTTAACTAAAAATTAAGGCGCTTATCGTGTACCAATAAACCCCATATACGCCACAGAAGAGAGCGTTGAGTCTACTAAAATATAGTTGATAGTGGCACTTGTGGCAATAGCGGTCACTTGCCACGAACTGCCCGCATTTGTGGTTTTATACAAGGTATTTCCCACAGAAGCATACACCACACCTGATTCGCTACCCAAAGCGAGCCCCCTCACTTCGGTCGCGTCTGCACTTCGGATAGGCAACTTCATATATTGCCAATTTTCTCCACCGTCAGCACTAGAGAATAGCCCATTATTTGCCCCCACAAAGATCTGTGCCGGATTATCCCCGATCGCCACCTTATAAAACGTATTGGTTGGTTGTGTCGGTATTTCTATCTCTGCTACTGTGGTGTCATCTTGGAGTGGGTTCAGTTCGCGTAAGCGTTTTTGCCACTCGCTAAAATCGAGTAGTGGTTTGGAAATACTTTCGATGGTCGTGGCTCGGTCTGCGCTTTTATACAACCCTTTCGATTTCGTTAAAATAAACAGCGTGCGGTTCTTGTGCCAGATAAGCTGTGTGACTTGGTCTTGAAAATTCTGCAACAGCGACCACGTCGTTCCCGCATCGCGACTCAACAACAAGTTCCCCGCAGTTGTACCGACTACCAGCGTCTTGGAATCGGCAGGATCAATAGCAATACTTCGAGCAATGTTGCCTGCTGCAGCATCTGTGTAAACCGACTCCCATGACTTACCACCATTTTCGCTCACCAACACCTTTGCCTGATTCTGTGCTCTACCGGCTACAAAAATACGCTCAGGGTTCGTTGGATCTACAACCATATCGTACGCAGCAAAGTCAGACAAAATCTGGCTCCATGAATCTGCGGCGTTATCGGTAAGGAACACCCCGTTTGTTTGGGTTGCCGCATACAGCTTCTTTGTATTCTCGGGAGCAAATCGTAACGAAAATACACTCCCAGAAGCCAATGGAGAATCTGTCTGCTTAGCTTTCTTTTTGGCGGTACTCGGCAACGTTGCTTTATTGGCAAACACCCAGTCGTTGCCTCCGTTGGTTGTCTTCGCAACCCCTGCACCAGCGGTACCGGTAGCAAAAGGACTCGCACACCCTGCAGCCAACAAGCATATACTCGCAACTACACTAAATTTTTTTGCTCTCATAAACATATTTGTTTTATACATGGAGACATACATACTCGCACACTAATTTTCTATTTGCATTTGCTTTTAAGCGATGGAGCGCTTCTGCCAAAACAGACAACCGGTGCGCCGCTTCTGGACCATGCAATTCCATTCGTTGCAAACGCAACCAAAAAGTAAATTTTTCTTGCAATACTGGTACTTCTTCCCCTGCTAACCGTTGGGAAACCAGCAGTCGCACAAAGTCATCGGCATGAACCAATGTTGCCCATTCTTTTTTCCACACTTCCAGTGCGTCGGCTGTGCCTGCCGCAACTCGCGCCAATAGCTCTCCAGGGCTCAGTAGTCCTTCGAATCCTACAGGTGCACCACCGTGCATTGCAACGACCTGCTGTGCGTCTTCCGCAGAAAGGTTACCAAAATAGAAAGTTGCACACCGGGACCGGATAGTAGGCAGTACGTTATTCTCTGCACTCAGCAAGAAAAAGTACGTATGCTGCGGTGGTTCTTCCAGCGTCTTCAGAAGTGTGTTTGCCATTACTACAGTGAGCGATTCTGCGTGTTGCAACACCACCACTTGCGCACGTGCCCCAGCTGGTAAATAGGTGGTCGTTGTCAAAAAATCCCGAAACGATTCTATATTTCCAGCGGCAACATCGAACTCTAAGATACTGTGTGTTTCTGCTCCCAAAAAATGAGCCACTTCGTGCACGAGAGTAGCCTTTCCCACTCCAGAAGGCCCAATACAGAGAACAGCTTGTGGGAAATTACCCGCACGCAACCCTTGTTCGAATCGCTGTTTTATTGCTGTATGCCCAATTGTTTGCCATGCATATTCTTGCATATAGGTTACTCCCTCACTTCGACAGTGCCGGTACTACTTGACTGCAGCATATCTCCATACGGCCACACCCCAGCTTTTTGAAAGGTAAATTGAAATTCTCCACCAGAAGCCACAGGCGCTGGCGCAGCAAAAGCTGGATACTCTACACTTTTTGGTTGGAAAGGTTTTTCTGAACTATTCCGAAAAATAACAATGTCACCTACACGGACGCGCACTTGCTTCGGAGTAAAACTAACTCCATTGTATTCAACCGCAAACACTTGCGTATCGACACCTAGTTGTTCTTCTTCTGCAGTAAACGTTCCAGTCACTACTTTTTCCGTTGGGGTGGGAGTTGGAGTAGGCGCTGGAGTAGCAGTCACTGTCGGCGTAGGCTGCCCCAAAGTAGTTTTAACTGTCGGAGTGGGTACTACTTCTACCTGCTCAGACGCAGGACTCGTCATGGGCCGGGTTAGCACCAACACGACCGCACCCAAAACCACACACAGTACGATAACCGCAGGGATTATTTTTTTGGTTTTCATGTTGTGTTGCCCAACGGAAAACACAGACTGTATCTGTATTTTTACCAATAATATCTATATACTTATTGTACCATAGGCACACTATATGAGTATTTCCACCCTTCATGTCGTCATTGGCCCTACAGCCAGTGGAAAAAGTGAATACGCCGTCACCCTCGCAAGCCAACTGAACGGTGAAATTATTTCGGCAGACTCCCGCCAAGTCTACCGCGGGCTTGATATTGGCAGCGGCAAGGTGGAAGGAGCATGGAAGCCAGTACCGAGTAACGAGTTGCGAGTAACGAGAAAGCGGGAAGATGCAACCCCTCAAAACCAATCTAACCTTACATCGAAAAAGAAAACCCTATCTAATTTGTCATTGCACAGGCAAGCGCCCTCTAATTTGTCATTGCAGAGGCAAGCTTTCTCTAATTTGTCATTGCGAGGAAGCTTTGTGACGAAGCAATCTACAGAACCACCCAGTCAAAAGTCGTCACGTCTTAATGTCTTCACGTCAGAAGAAAATTGGAAATTAAAAATTGAAAATTCTCTATACGTTTACAAAAACATTCCACACCACTGCATAGATTTTGTTGACCCCAACTACCAGTACACGGTTGCAGATTTCAAGCGCGACGCAGAACAAGCCATTGCAGACATTGTCGCTCGCGGAAAAACCCCAATTCTTTGTGGCGGCACTGGTCAATACATAGACGCGATAGTGTTTTCCCAAACACTCCCAGAAGCAAAACCAAATCCTAAGCTCCGCAAAGAGCTAGAAACTAAATCCATCGAAGAATTATTTGCACTCCTACAAAGCCAAGATCCAGAGCGTGCAGCAAACATTGACCCACATAACCCGCGCAGACTCATCCGTGCACTAGAAATTATTCACGAGACAGGCAAGCCGGTACCACCATCAGCAAAGGGTAACCCTTTTGCTGCAAAAGGGTTACCCTTTGTGCCAGTAATACATTACCTGAACCCACCAAGAGCAGAACTGTACGCAAAAATAGAAACACGACTTCGCGAGCGCGTAGTACAAGGCATGCTCGAAGAAGTAGCACAGCTACACGCGCAAGGCGTTTCGTGGGAACGCATGGAAGACTTCGGACTAGAATACCGCTACACCTCTCGCTTTCTCCAAGCCCAAAGTATTGCCTCCCCTCCTAGAATAGGAGGGATTGGGGGTGGTAGATCACACCAAGAAAACCAACCAGCTGAAGCTATTTCTCAGTTATTCCTTGATTCAGCTTTTTTCCAAGAGTTACTCACCCAAATCAAACACTACGCCAAGCGGCAGCAAACATGGTTCAAAAAGTACGAACCGGCAGAAAAAATATAGCTTAAATAAGTGGTTTATTTGCCAAAACATTGACAAATACTCCTAAAAATGCCAGAATAAATAGTTGCACACCGGTGCAACTATTTTCTGTATGCAGACTTTACGTAAGTAAACCTGCATACACCTCAGCAACCCCAGAGGAAAAAAGAAATGGGATACGTAATTTTTGGTGTCTTTGTTGCCGCGTGCCTATATCTCCTCTCGGGGAGAATAGAAAAACAGCAAAAAGAGGCACAAAAAATAAGAGAGGAGCAGTCAGACAGAGTAGTCTGGCAACTCTCCTCTCGCGCAAAAAGCCAAGTAGAGAGCGCCGTACGGCTAAAAGAAGCACAGGCTCACTCACGAGCACTAGCTGCGCAAAGAACAATAAGACCAGTTCAAAGCGCTGAAAGAAAAGCGGCGATGCGAACCAAATCAAAAAACAAAAGCTCTGCGGCTAAAACAAGCTCAAGAAATAGAAGAGCCGCAGCAGTACAGAAACGTAAAGAAAACTGGAGTTTGTTTGACCACAACTCCTAAAAAACAAAACCCACAAAATCATACAAAGGAGACGCCATGAGAAAACTAATCATGGACTTATTCCCCACAGACCAAACAATTGCGATTTGGGTCGTGGGAGGATTGCTTATATTGTCATTAGTTGTTCTTGTGAGAAAGTCACTGACAACGAGACAATACCTGATTGCAGCCCTGATAAGCGTCGGGGCAGTGGTTACATGCAAAGTGTACTTAGGCACGAACATCCTCTCGCTCGATAACACTTGGCTTACGTTGCATCTACTCGCTGTTGCGTATGCGGCGGCGACCTGCTGGTGCAGCCGTACTGGTGGGGGCATGTCCGGGGGAGAAACAAGTACCCTTTTCATCCTTGGACTGTTGGCTGTATTGGGCGTTGGCATGTTTTACCAAAGCACACTCAAAGCCGGTCTCGCACTTTTTGTTGTATTTGCCATCTTAGTTCCGTACTATCTCAAGTACGGCTACGAAGTAGTTAGTGACGGCTACGCAAACAGGAAGTCAGACGTGCCAGTTCAAAAGCTGGCATTCCTAGGAGCAGCACTGCTTCTTGGCGGCGCTCTTCTCTACTACTACGCTGGTGGTGGAGTCAGTGAGAGCATCGGCTGGGTAGCCGAAAAAACCACCACCATTCTTGGTGGAGCTGCAGAAGGAGCTGCAGGAGCAGCGACGGAAGCAGCCGCCAGAAAACAAACAAAAACTGGTCAAGGTGGAAGCAAAACCGCCGACACCTCTGATTCACCCACCACCACATCAACAGCACAAATCGGTGTCCAGAGAGAGGCAACACCAGCCGAATACGCACAGCTTCGCGGCTGTTACAAGTATTCAGAAAACAAGGGTGAAGCAACCCTGCACATATTAAACACAAAAAATGAGCTGGTTCAAAGCAGTATGAAACCAGCGAAAATCATCGGTTGGGGAGCAAAAGCCCGCGCCAACATGGGCTGGAGCCTTCCATTTATTTTGTTTGGTGAAACAGACAAAAAAAAGGAGTTTCCAATCATTTTCAACCTTGCGTCGTGCGGAAAAACATCCGCAAAGGAGGACAATTCATTTTAGTAACAACAACCAGAAAGAGCTGAGTGAACCGCAAGGATTACTCAGCTCTTTTGCATTTTATGTATATATTTCACCCCAGAAATTACCCATACAAAAAGTCTCTGGTCGAAAGCGCACCGCGCTGTCTACCAGAGACTTAGACTGACTACTTCATAAACTATTGTGCGCAAAGATTCACCGTTTCCCCTTCCGAGCCGAACCCGCTAAACGAATATCTGGTATTTCTTATGGTCATCTCAAATGATTCGCCAGGCATTCGACCAGTGAATTCTGCTCGACGACAGTTCGGATAAATTTGTGTTAAGTCTTGAGGACACGCACGAAATGTCTGCCTGACCTCCCCTACAAACAATGCATTGGGCAACTGTTTGTCTTTAGTTGCATAAATAGTTATATGCCCAACCTCTGACAGCTCACCTTTGACCCAAAAGCGATCATCTGGACAAACTGGTGTTGGAGTTGGTTTAGGCTTGTTATTGGCTCTGGCTGCTGCACCTTGTTGCTGGATTGGCCCAGCAGATTTGACTGTCACAAAACTACGTGCAGAATTTTTCGGCTCAAGAGCCCCTGCTGTTTTACAGCCAACAAACGCGCAGCACAATGCTGCGAGCATGATTATCTTTGCCATACTTCCTCCTGTGGCAAAATCGAACAGTATACAAACTTGCTGCACTTCTGTTAACACTGCGTTAACCAGCACAACTGGTACAGTATGCCACACCCCCACAAATTTTCAACCCCCATTTAGCAGAAAGCACCAAATAACAATTTTCAAATCCTAAACAAGCACCAATATCCAAATGTTAAAAATTCCAAATCTCATTTTTTGTTTAGAACTTTGTCTCCTATTTTGAATATTGGAACTTATTTGTTATTTGGAGTTTGTGATTTGGAGTTTGCTAAAGTTTGGCGTGAAGACCTTAAGACGTGAAGACGTGACGACACCGCCTTTCTTGCGTTTCAAAATTCACTTCCACCAACCCAAATTTTAACCCATACCCATTATGCCATTCGTATGTGTCCAGAAACGACCAGTACACATAGCCACGCACGTCTACCCCTTCGGCTCTGGCTTGCAGTGCCCAATGTACGTGCTCTGCAATAAACCTTTGGCGCATGTCGTCACGAGCATTGGCAATACCATTTTCGGTAATGTAAATTGGTTTTTTATATTTCCCAATTTGTTTTAACAGATAGTACAGTCCTTTAGGATACGTTCTCCAGCCCATGTCATTTTTGCACGCTTTCTTAGTAGTTCGCCCGCGTACAGATACGGAGTCAAAGAAGTAGTAATTAAGTCCGATTATGTCTAAATGGTCCAGAATCTTTTCTAAAATATATTCGTTACCTATGTAACTCAAAGCCCGCACCACGGCTCTATCCAATAGATTACTATAGTACGGTTCGTAGAATACATTATTTTTCACAATGCCAACTTGGGCGCTCGGAAGACACTTCTTTACCTGCTCGTACATAGAGCGGTGAGAAGCTAAAATATTCCGCAGTACGCGTGGCACTAACAACACATTCTTTTTAAATGGCGGGTGCAGGCCACGAACATAGCTCATGAGCAGCACCACTTCTGGTTCGTTTATAGTAAAGAATATATCCACCTCAGAACCAAGCAGCTCTGCCACCACCTTCGCATAGTTACCCAACCACTCTGCTATGCGTGGATTTTCCCAACCACCCTTTGCTGCCACCCATTGTGGCAACGTAAAATGCTGTAACGTCACCATGCGTACGAGCCCATGCCGCTTCATGTTTTGCAACATACGTCGGTAGTGCTCTACAGATTCCATATCAAGCCTTCCCTCTTCTGGCTCTATGCGTGACCATTCAATGGCAATGCGAAATACATCAAGTCCCATGTCTTGTGCCAACGCAAAATCTGTTTCGTATCTGTTGTAAAAATCTGCTGCCACACCCGAAACTGGCAACTTGCCCTGCTGCTCCGCGTACCACCAGTCACTGTGCACATTGTCCCCTTCTACTTGGTGCCCGCTCACTCCCGCGCCAAACAAAAAGCCTTCGGGTAGGGCACCCATAAATAGTTTTTCAGAATTTGTATTCGTAACTGTTTTCATATCCATATACACACAAGCACCACCACCGCTGCAAACACAGATGGGCACCATCTGCCAGCTGGCGGATGGTGCCCATCAGAAATGCACTTATCAGAAATTCTTACTACGATTGCAATTTCTGCTTTAAAATTTCGTTTATCACGCTTGGATTAGCTTTGCCTTGCATTTTCTTCATAACCCCACCAACCAGCGCTCCAAATGCCCGCTCGTTACCATTTTTATAATCTTCTGCCGCCTTCGCATTTTCTTCCAACACAGCGACTATTGCTTCTTCTATTGCTGCCGTATCACTCACCTGTTCGAGTCCCAAGTCTTTCACAAGCTCACTTGGATCCCCGCCAGTTTCGAGCATTTTCTTGAACACCTGTTTTGCTGCAGCAGAAGAAATAACACCAGAGTCTATCAGCTTGACTAACTCTGCTAAATTTTCTGCTGTCACACGAGAGTCTGCTGGAGCACTATGCGCGCTGTTTAGTGCGGCGGAAAAATCCTGCAAACACCAGTTCGCTGCAAGCTTTACTAACTTTTCCTTACTACTGACCGCTTTCTGGCTACTCTGCTCCGAAAGAATCCATGCGTCCAACTCACTCACAACATCTTCAAAAAAGAATGCCAACTCTTTCCAGTTCAACAAGTTTTCTATATCTGCTTCTGGTAAAGCGTATTCCTCGCTAAACCGCAGCCGTTTTGCGTTTGGCAACTCCGGAAGCGACCGACGAATTTCCTCTACGTACGCTGCAGTAAACTGAAGTGGAGGCAAATCTGGCTCTGGCAAATACCGGTAATCATTCGCCTCTTCTTTGCTTCGCTGCTCCACTGTCTGGTTCAATTTTTCGTTCCAACCCATGGTCACCTGCTTGGGAGTTTCACCACGGAGACGCATTTCCGACTGGCGCGCAATTTCGTAGGTAATCGCCTGCTCTACAAATTTAAATGAGTTAATGTTCTTTACTTCACATTTATATGGCGGCAACCCTTGTTCGCCTGGCAAGCGCACCGAAATACTTGGTTCGCAACGCATGCTCCCTTTTTCCATATCTGCATCGCTTGCGCCTACATAGCGCGCAATACGCTGGAGCTCTTCCAAGTATTTCCGAGCTTCTTCTGCAGATTCAATAACTGGGTGGGTCACAATTTCTAAGAGCGGTGTACCCGCACGGTTGTAGTCAACCAAGCTGTAGGAAAGACCTTCGGGATGCATATTCTTTCCTGCGTCCTCTTCCAAATGAGCCCGTTGAATAAGCACCCGTTTCGTGCGAGTACGAGGTTTCGAAACCCCACTAGCATCGTTCGTAGCGCCAGCGAATTTGCCCGCCGAAGCTTCTAGCGAAGGCTGGGCTGTTTGCTCGCTATCAGTTACTTGAATTTCGATAAAGCCTTCTTTAGCAATTGGATGGTCCAACTGTGAAATCTGGTACCCTTTTGGTAAGTCAGGGTAAAAATAGTGTTTGCGATCGAACTGACTCCATTCATCTATAGAACAGTTCAGTGCCAACCCCATTTTGACGGCAAGCCGAATTGCCTCTTCATTTGCCACAGGCAAAGACCCTGGCTGCGCAGTCACCACTTCATCGACATTCACATTCGGCTGCTCCATATCTAACCTGTTGGGAGCACTACTAAACATCTTCGACTTCGTTTTCAGTTGAATGTGAACCTCAAGACCAATAACGGGTTTTAGTAAATCAGACATAGTTCTAATTGCCACTTAAGTTCCAAAAAACAATATACAAATCTCAAATAAATTCCAAACTACAAATCACAAATAATTACTTGTTCACAATAGCAGAAAAAATCTTTTTCAATTCACCAGCTTCTTGCAGCAACCGTACGCCTTCAACTTTATCTACGGTTTCGTTAATTTCTAAGAGCAAACGTATCCAATACTCTGACTCTTTTGCTTCTTTTCTGCAGATTTTTACTCGCATCACAAAATCCTTTTTACTCAATGACTCATTAGCTTCAATATAATTAGCACCCACAGAACCAGACGAGCGAACTAACTGCTTGACGTCCTCTAAAGCACTAATCGTTCTTGGCAGAGACCGCACAAACTCTCGAATATCACGAGCAAAAATAAATGTTCTCTCCTCTAAATCATAGACCTTATCGACCTTATCGTTTTGGCCATTTTGAGTCATTGGATTTTGGAATTTATTTGTTATTTGTGATTTGAGATTTGTTTTTTACTACCTTGGTAGTTTCTTGTGCCACTCAGTCACGCTCTGATACGCCAAACCAACATCAAATAACTTTTGCTCTCCCCACTGCGGTCCAATAAGCTGTAAACCAACTGGCATACCATCTGCACTTGGTTGGTTACCTTCGAGTGGCTTTGCAAAACCGCACGGCACCGACAACGCAGGCAGCCCCGCAAGAGAGGAAGGTATGTTCAACTGATCCGCAATGTACCCAAACAAAGGATCGTCTGCCGCCTTACCAAGTGTCACTGCGACCGTTGGGCTGGAAGGTGCTGCAATCACGTCGACGTGCTTAAATGCCTCTGCAAATTCATTTACAATCAAGCGTCGTACTTTTTGCGCTCGCTTGTAGTAGGCATCGTAGTACCCTGCAGACAGCACGTAGGTGCCAGTCATAATGCGGCGCTTGGCTTCGTCGCCAAAACCTTCCGCGCGGGATTTTTCATATACTTCTAGCAAATTTTTTGCCTCGCTCGACACATGACCATAGCGAATACCGTCGTACCGAGATAGGTTCGACGCAATTTCAGCTGGCGCTACAATTGCATAGACCAGTGAACCATATCGTGTGTTAGGCAAATCAATTTCTACTAATTCTGCACCCAACTTTTCGAGCTCCTTGGTTGCTGCCAACACCCGCTCTTTCACTTCTTCTTGGAGACCTTCAGGGAAATACTGCTTGGGAATACCAATACGGAGACCAGACAGAGAGGTTGTAGGGGTTAGGTTGTAGGTTGTAGTAACAGACCCTGTAGTAGAGTCTTTCGGGTCATGACCAGATATTACATTTGCTATTTGCACCAAGTCGGCAACAGAATGCGCGTGCGCACCAGGACTATCGAGACTGCTCGCCATAGCAATAACCCCATAGCGACTGACTCGTCCATATGTCGGCTTCCAACCAGACACACCACAGAGCGAAGACGGCTGGCGAATGCTTCCGCCAGTTTCGGTACCAAGTGTCCACGGCGCCATGCCTGCAGCCACAGCAGCAGCGCTTCCACCAGAAGACCCACCAGGAATACGTGAAGTATCCCATGGGTTCTTTGTAGGACCATATGCAGATGTCTCTGTAGAAGAGCCGTGTGCAAACTGGTCCAAGTTAGTCTTACCAATCAGTACTGCGTGCTGCTCTTTTAACTTTGCTATAACAGTACTATCGTATGGTGGAATGTAGCTATCTAAAATTTTGGAAGATGCAGTGGTTCGAATGCCTGCAGTACAAAATAAATCTTTTGCTGCAAAAGGTATTCCACAGAGGGGTGGATTTTGGCCACTCGCAGCCATGTAGTCATCCGCAGCACGGGCTTGCGCCAAAGCTTCTTCGCGCGAAATAGTGACAAATGCATTTAGTTCTGCATTCAGTTTTTCTGCACGTGCCAAAAAATATTCGGTTAACTCTACCGAACTTACTTGCTTGGTGTCTAATAATTCTCGCAACTCATGGATTGTCTTCTGTTCAAAATTCATAACAGTATATAGTGCGCAGTGAACAGTGGAGAGAAATACAGGCATTGCACTGTTGGCTGTCCACTTTCCACTTCTTACAATATTGCTTTCACTTTATAAAAACCGTCTTTCATTTCTGGTGCTTGCGCGAGCAGAGCTTCGCGACTCGCAGACTCGCGCGCGACGTCTGGTCGCTGGGCATTTACCAGACCAGTCACCTGCGTGATTTCTTCTACACCCTCAACGTCAATCTGGTTTAACTCAGCAACGTAATCGAGCACTGTAGATAAATCTTTTTGGAACTTCACAACCTCTTCTGGACTCAGTGAAATCCGAGCCAAATGAGCTATTTTTACTACTTCTTCTTGGGTTAACATAGAGCTAGTATACAAAAAAAGGGCGCCCACTACAAGGAGGCTATAATGCAGTAACGAGTAGCTAGTTGCTAGTTACGAGAAAGAAATAAGTCGTCACGTCTTAAAGTCTTAACGGCTTCACACCAGAAAAACAGTAGAGTTAGATGGGCACCATCTGACACCATGCTCGTAGTTATGGTTTTGAGGGTACATCAACACAAGTAAATATAGAACTTACATGTCAGATGGTGCCCATCTAACGACAGAAAACTAGAAACTCAAAAGTCAAAACGCAAAACTTCAGGTCAAAACTGTAAACTTTAAATTCTGACCAGTTTTTAGTTTGCAGTTGAAGCTCCAGTCCGCCAACTGACGGATTTGAACTTTGTTATTTGTTTTTTAAAAAGCCGGAGCACCTGCTCCGGCTTTAAACTATTCTCTATTCTCCCCGCACCTTGCGGAGCCCCGATGCGGCATCGGGGCTACTCTCTTCTCTTTCTCGTAACTAGCAACTAGCTACTCGTTACTTAATCCGCCTACCGGCGGATTACTGCACTTCCTTCAAAAATGGTACCGGCAACCCACGGAAGAACAACACAAGCGGTGTACGAAGGGAGCAAGACAGCGGATACGAATCACAATTAATCTCTTCACCTGCTGCAGAAACTGGATCAGTGTAGGAAATTCGCGCTACATTACTAAACCGGAATATGGAAGCCGTGGTCCCTGTGGGGCCTTTGGCATATGCAGTATAGACAATACTCAAATACTCATTTTGGGCGAGCCCACCAGCTTTCGCTTGTGATTCAATTGCAAATGTAATCTGCTTCAGAGTGGGATTGTAGACAACGCTGTTCAACACATAATCACCCCTATCGCATGGGATTCCATTACAATTGAGTGTAACCGTTTTGTCATCCCATCCGGCTGATGGCGGACCCAAGTTAGTAAGTGTATCCACCACAGTAAAGTCACCACCGACCGTCGCAGTACCAGAATTTACAATGTGTATAGCAAACTCAATCGGACTCCCCTCTGCTACGCTCGCAGAGCCAATGTCTGCTTCGGCAATCCCATCGGTAGGATTATACGACACCGCACGACCATTCACCGAGACTATATCTTTGTTGGACAAACTTAAATCAGCCCATGGCCCAGGGAGTGACCCCGTGAGCACTTCTGTATCGAGCAATGTAAACGCTGTGTACTTTGCTAAAACAATATCTATATATGCTGGTACACTGTTCTGCGAATCAACTGTGTACGTCACTGCATGCGTGTGTGAGCTGGTAGACCCGTTAGCAGAAAAGCCGCTCCTTACTAAATTATTATTTCCGGGAGCACCAGAAGTTCCCACCACCGAGCCGCCATGGTTGTGCGTTGCAGAGCCACCGGTAGAGCCAAAACTAGCGCTACCACGAAGCATTCGCTGATAATAGCTACTAGAGGAACCAGACACTGTTGTCCAACCAGAAGGCACAGCACCAGTGAAAAAGGCAATCATCCCAGCTGGTGCTGCGGTATCTGCTGTGGCCTGTCCAAAAATTACATCAATATAAGGTGGTGTGTTAGAAGAGGCAGTCAAAGCAGTGCTCGCAATGGTGTGAGAATGACCGGTTGCTACCGTGGTGTTATTCGCAGTATCACGAAGAGCCCCAGAATCTACACTAGAAGTGGCAGTAAACGTGTGGGTGTGCGTAGCAGAACCACCAGTGTTTGCATCTGGCCCACCCCGCAAATATGTCCCGTCCAAAGATGAATACCGAGTCCAACCCGAAGGAACACTGGCGTCAAACAACGCAATGGCTCCAGCTGGAATGCTTGGAGGATTGGTGCGACTAATAAATTTGAGGTGTTTGTATGGAGGAATGATACTGTCAGTCGAGGACGTCACATTACTCCACGTGTGCGTATGCGAATTAGTTGGATAAAATCCGCCACTAGAGCTTTCGCCAGTGCTTTGTGATGCTCCAGCAGTTTGGGATTGGTACGTTAAGGTGTGCGAACCAGTATCAGTGCCACCTGTAGCTCCGTAAGAATCAGAAGCACGTGGAAACTTCCCATACAATGGGTCGCCCACGTTACACGAAATACATGTCCAACCAGAAGGCACCGCACCGGAAGCGGTATCCCAGAGCAACACGACTGTGCCCGTTAGGCTTCCACCAGGGAGAGTAAAGCAGTCCGCTGCAGCATATAATTTAAACTGATACTGCTCGACAACACTCCCACTTGCAGACACACTGCGTGGTAACCCAGTTGGGTTGTTTGCAGCACACCCAGAATTAAATAGAGTGTACGGTCCGTATGTGGCAGTATTTGGATCGTACTGACTCACTAACACCTGCGCGTAAGTAGTATTCGTCGTAGACCACGATACTTGTGGTGTTGGACTACAACTGGTCGCAGGTGGCGTAATAGCACAAGGACTAGAAGGAGTAATGGTAATGCTACCTGTGGTGGTGCACCCACCGCACGCATTTTGTGTATACGATTGTGTGTCAGAATCTGTGCCATATGCATTGGTACAGACAATAGTGTAGGTATGACCGCCCACAGTCGGCACTAAACTTTCTGTATTCGGACCAGCCGCTGTAGCCTTTGACCCTGTCCAATCGTTCGTGCTGCTACTCGCAACACAAGACGTTGGCGCGTTGGTAGTTGTCCAACTGAGTGTGGTGCTTGCAGGGTACGTACCGGATGTTGGATTCACACTCAGCACCACATCGGGCACCGGAGACACATTACGCGTAAAATTAGCCACGCCACACCATGTGTTACCAACGGTAGCACTGCTCATGTAAATATGCACATTTATAGTTCCATATTCTGGACTGCCCACTTTGTGACTCGCTAGATTCACAGACGCGCGCCATGTGCCACCGCCTAAGTTTGTACCAGCATACCAAATAATATCATCTTGCCCACCAGTGTCTCCCCATGTTGGGAACACCACCGCAGTCGCACCGGTTACCCCGTAGGCATATACATAAAAAGTTCCGGAAGTACTACCCGTACTTGTCGCTTCTGGCGCGCTGCTCGTACACGCTGGCGTTTCACCATTTACCAAAACTGTTACCGAATCTGTCGCGGTACCGCCTGCACCCGTACAACTAATAGTAAAAGTAGTTGCGCTGGTCAGTACGCTCGATGGGTCAGAGCCAGATGTAGCACCGCCGGTCGAAAACCCAGGACCTTGCGTTGCAGTACAGGAGTCCACAAACCCAGAATTCCACGAGAGTGTTGTTGCAGCATTGTAGTTCACTGGGTTTGGGCTCGCAGATAAGTTTACATATGGGCCCGCAGGGTTCACGGTTACATCACCACAATGCGCAGACTGCCCGGCGCTCGTGGAAACATCCACACTAAATTGCCCAGCATTGCCATATTGAGCCCCAATAATTGCCCCACTACCCCACGTACTTGTTGCACCAGGTGTGGACCACGTAAAAGAGCCACTACCATTCACTGCAGTAGCGTCTATAGAGCCGCCTTGCGCAATATTTGAATTTGAAATACTACAACTAAAAGGTGGGGGTAACACATCGACTAGCACAGAGTCGCTCGCGGTGCCCCCAGGGCCGGTACAGCTCACGGTAAAAGACTCATCTGCGGTGAGGTTATCAGAAGTATCACTCCCGCTCGTACCACCACTCGTAGAAAAACCAGATCCTTGCGTAGCGGTACAACTTGTTGCATACACCGAAGTCCACGAAAGCACTGTCGAGCTACCGTAGTCCACAGGATTAGGCGCAGCGCTCAAATTAACTACCGGTGTAACCGAAGCGCTAGTACCAGTACACGTACTGGTTATACTCGAACCAGAATTTGGATATAGTTCTGCAGTAAAAGTAATTTGATTTCCCGTAGAAGGTCCTTCGTAGGTGAGCACTTTCGTACCACTCGCAGATGTGCCAACAGAATCACTGGCGCCACCATTCGGCCCCGTAACACCAACAGTTCCATAGCTACTACTTGGTGATGAATACGGTTCAAAAGACCAGTTCAAAGAAATATCCCACGTCTCTGCATACGTGCCCCAAAAATCACTGTACCCAATTGGTGTTGGCCCACTCGCAGTACAGCTTACAGAAAGTGGCGTCCCAGGAGGTGTATATGGTGGAGCAGAACAGCTAAAGGGAGATGAGTCTACCTGAACACCAGCGCCACCACCAACTGGATACTCATATAAAACTGCCGTTCCAGCAAAAGAGCTCACTGGCCCTGACCCACTAAAACTTGGTGGTAAAGTAGACCCAGCAGACGGAGCAGGGTCAATATTCCACGATCCAGAATTTGTTGTAGCCGTACCACCAGCGCTCGCACCAAACTCGTACCCAGGAGTTGGCGAACCGGAAATAGAAAAAGACACATCAACACTCCCCACTGTATTACTTGGATTAAAAAAAGAAGGGAAGTTACTAATAGAGCAACTCGCACCGGAAAGCGACCCAGCCGCTTTAACCGTATTCACATGAAAAAAATCAAGCCCTGAAACACCAAACAAAAATAAGACCAGAAGCAAAGAAGCTTGTAAGAAAATTTTGATTCTTGATTTTATTTTACGAGTCATAGCTTAATGCGCAGTGCATATATTTAACACGTATAAGATTACTTTAAGTATATCATGCAAATACATACAAAACGAAAACCCAGCCAAGAACGAATGCTAATAAATTAGCTTCGCTCAAGACTGGGTTGAAAGGGCAATATCGCTACTGCCGGTCAAATGAGAGATCTGAAACCAAGAGTTCAAGATAAGTTGAAGCGCAGACTTCTCCAACTTTAACTGTAACTACCCCTCTTGGTGTTAAGGTTGGATTAAGTTCCCGAGTGCCTAAATATAGTCGGTCCGCATAAAGGCCTGTAACTGCTGCGAAATCAACACCGTAGCGTAAAGGCGTGATTAATCTGCCACCGAAAACCACCAGCGGGTCTTTGATGTCAGTACCCGCTATTTGAAACGGATATGCAGCTGTAAAACCAGCAGAATAGCCATTCACTAGGCGAATCAAAGGTATGCGACCGTTGCCATAAAGCCGAAGCTGGCCTGCGGGCGCAGTTTGCGGCCCATCGAGCGGGAAAGAAACATTTTGCTTCAAGGTAGCATAGCCCCCGGTATCGGGAGCATAATAAACCGTTAAGGTACCACGTCCTTGCAAACCTTCGATCGCTGATTTCAACGACACACGGAACCCCGCTGGAAGTTGTTGGCTAAATTTCTTTGCAGCAACTTCGATAAGATTGCCTGCGTCTTCGGCGACGAATAACACAACACCCGGCTCAAGAGCTGCGTAAGTTTGGAAAAATGGGGCAAGCTCGGAACCAACCGGTTCCAAACCTAGCACGGCAGGCGCAGAATCTAGTTTGTACCTATTGGTCACTTCTTGACGAAGCTGAGACAGGCTCGTTGTGACGTCTTGCATTACTTGCGGAGCACGAGTCGGCAAATCTTCACGAGCAGGTGTATTGTTTCGCGTTGGGATTGACGGTGCTTTTGGTTCAACATAAAGCTGACCACAAAGCGCAATATCGCCGCCAACACTAATCACAAACACATGCCTGAGTCCAGGTGCGGCATACTTTACTGCGACAGCTGAATTGGAAAGAGTTCTCATTTCAGACGTATCAGCAGTAAAAAAGTACCCATACCCATCTGCGTCCACACCCCGACCACCATCCGCTTTTGCGACGACTGGTAGATCAGTTGTAGTGGTATATGCAGATAAGCTGCACGTAAGTGGCTTTTCTTGTGCAAAAGCAACTTGTTTCAGCGAAAGCAATGCGGCCATTGTGAGGACCGCGACGAAACCGATTTTCGTTTTCATATCAAACTCCTAGAAAAATGAAAATCGCGGCTGGGAATGCCGCGGCGTTAAAGGTTTACCCAGCTAGTCGCATGACTAGCCAAGCTCGTATTTGCAAAGTAGTATCAAAGCAGAAGACGTTCTGCTCAGACACTACTTTGCAAAGACCTTTAACAAACCGGACCACTTCAAATCTCTCTAAATAATATCCTCCTCAGGATAAAAAATGTACAAATTATAGCAAAAACACTCTGTGCTCTTGCTGGAAAAGGGCTTGTTTACAAGAAAACAAGGACTTTTCTAGCAAGGGTATTCTTTTTTTCTCACGGTTTTATGTTAATGCAAACTATAGCACATAATCGTAAATTAGTCAATATCTGAGTATTTATTGGGTATTTTGTGAAAATTAAAAAAAAATACGCAAGGCGCACGGCCTTACGTAAGGAAATCACAACAAAACTTCATGGACAACGCACAAAACTACCCTCTCCACCCGACCTATCCTAATTCCTACATTTGGTACATTCATACGTTAGAAGAAGTGTACTATATTTCGGCAAACTACTCAAGAATTAAAAACCCAGAGAAATTCGTAAACGCCGCATCTTTTTGCACAAGCGTTACTACCACTCTCCCTGCGGGTTTTTCTGTTTTAAATGCAAACATGCTCGTCGTGTCGCCCAATCGGTAACTGAGCAGAGATTTGTTTTCCACAAGTCGAGAACGAAGCGAAGTATTTATAGTCGCAAGCGAACTGGGGATTTCTCTCTGAAAGGCATACCCTGTCTTCCCGCCTTCAAACACTACCTTAGCAACTTTACCTTCTACTTTCGTTTCCCCAAAAAAAGTAGTCACTGCAGCAGGTAACTCCCCTGTGGTAATTGTTTCGGTAGAAGTAACCCGAGGCATAACAAACTGCGCTTCTGCCGAACTCGTGCCAGTAGGTGCTGGAGTATTTTGCAATGCCGCAGCTTGCTCTTGTTCATTTGGCGCGACACTCTTTTTTGCACGAAACAAACGGGTCGAAACAAGACCCAAACCAATAATTACGACAAACCCGAGGACTATTCCAACTATATATTTATTTTTATTCATACGAATGCTTATTACTGGACAGCCTCACCCACTGTTGGTACAGCAGCTTCTGCCACAATGGTCCCCGGTTGTGCACCAGTGCCACGCTTACTCACTACTAACTTTTCCACATCGTACACAGAAAGATCTGCTGCACCACCAAACAAATACACTTCTGTCTTACTCTCTACAGGTATAAACTTTCCGAGCAACACGAGAGTACCATCTGTTTGTTTTGCGTACGCTTCATACTGTTCTCCAGAAGAAAGCTTTGGAGCCGCTGTTAACCGCGCGCCTACAGAAGTCAAATCTGTTTTCAAAGTCATACTGCCATCACCTCGCACACCACTGTCCGCAACAGCAGCTAAGGTAAACCGTTTAACTCCCTTTTTTACAGACACTGCTGGCGTTTGTGAATTGACTTGATTTTGGCTCGCTAGATTGTTCCGAGCACGCCTGTCTTGCCAATAACCATACACCCACGTTGCTGCTGCCAATATGACAGAACAGAGAACTATACCTACAATGACTTTCTTCATATGAGTACTAATTATTTTTGTTTTTCTGCTAACGCTTGTTCTATCGCTGCTTTAAATTGTTCGTATGGCAGCGCTCCTACATACATTTTACCATTTACTAAAACCGTTGGAGTACCTGTAACCCCAATAGCTCTCCCCGCTGCAGTTTCTGCTTCTACTGCTGTTGTGAGTGTGCCTTGCTGCAAGCATGTGTTAAATGCGCCCTGCTGCAAGCCTACCTTACCTGCAAACGAGCGCAGCTTTGCGTCGGACAAAGCCCCTGCATTCTCTCCCGACTGCTGGGTAAATAAGTAGTCGTGGTACTCCCAGAACTTCCCTTGTGCTTTTGCGCACTTTGCTGCAAGAGATGCCCTGGTAGACTCTTCGCCCAAAAATGCAAAATCTTGGTAGACAAAAGAGGCTTTACCAGTATCGATATACTCCGCTTTTATGCGTGGATACACTTCTTGTTGAAACTTCGCGCAGTATGGACATTGGAAATCGGAAAACTCTACGATCTCTACTGGAGCAGACACATCTCCCAGTCGTGGCGCGTCTGCTGGTGAAGTAAAAGATACTTGTTGTGGTGGTTGTGGGCGTGGACGAACCACCGCTTCAAGACTGACCAAACGAGCATTCATTTGCTGCAAGACATCTGCGGTCGCTTGGCTTTGTGCGGTTTGTGTCGCTATGACATAGTAGGTCGAAAGCCACCCCATGAGCAGCATGATTACCAACGCCACAGCAATGCTGTAGTACGCCACGCGAGCACTGCGCGCATGCACACCTGTAGACCCTAGCTGTTCAACCGCCTCGACAACTTCTTCGAGCTCGGCTACTGCACTTGTGTCATCGCTTGTTTTTTTTGTGATTCGTACGTTCATGCAAATTTGGTTAGTTATTGGATTTCTTCAATCGTAGGCGTTCCAACAGGAAGCACCAGAATATATGGCGTAGTAAGCAGCAGACCAGTAACACCATTTACAAATGCTTGGTTGCGGAAACGGAAAGGCTGTCCCCGTTTATTGTTTGGTGCTTTTGTCTCTGCAGTCAGAAAAATAGTCCATACCTCCTGAGATCCTGCCGCCAAAGTATTTTTCCCTACTGGGGTAACGGTCATGCGAATTGTTTTTGTTGCGGCAGTGTACCCATCTACATTGACCGAACATTGATTACTGCACGCAGCAGTAATCTGGAAACCATTTTTTGGCTCGGTCATATTCGTAAGCACATCGGAAATAGCAATTGGACCAGCGATTGGCTCTGACCCACCATTCACCAAATTAATGGCAAAGGTCACCGCATCTCCTTCGCTTACTGGCAACGCAGGCTTTACTGGGCTGTCTTGGTCATTATACGGATTGCACACGCCAACTGCGCACAAATTAATGGAGCGAATTTTTACAATATCTTTGTTCGATGGAGCAAGGTTTGCAGACCCACCACAAGGTACTGGCAGCAAAGGCGAGCCGCTCGCATCTCTGGTTGCTACATACTCTACCGAGTCTAAGTACGCATACACACGATACCGCAGAGCAACCGTAGTGCTTGGAGCTGCAAACACTGTCTGGTATCGTTCACCATACGGTTGTAACTGTGCATTTGGAATATCTACTAATCGTACCCATGTTGCAGTATCGGGGTTGTAGTAATACACTCGATACCCAGACACAGCCCGTTCGGATTTGGTCCACACCGCTGCTATTTGGTTACAAGCTGGAGCAAGCCCTGCTGGTGCAGTGGCACCGTTGTACACCCACGCGTCTACTAATGGTGGTAGCACCGGTGGTGTTGGCGTCACCAAAACTTCTACCACGTCTCGCGCCCGCCCACCTGGTCCGGTACATACAATCCCAAATACCGTCCGCCTCCCAACAACGACAGACTCTTGGCCAGCAACTGCGGTGCTGGTCGTCCACTCAGATTCTGCTTCACACTGTGTTGCATTTTGGCTCTGCCATGACACAACCACAGAGCTCCCTGTGACAACCGTTACAGGACCATCGGACCCGTTTGCTTTAATATCTACAGTTGGCACGTTCGGGCACGGTCGCTGCGTTACCACTACTGCGACACGCGCAAGTTCCACTCCGCTCGCCAGTGGGGTTACCAGCCGAAACTCCGTACCATTTTTTACCCACGAACCTGTCTCGCGCACTACTTGCCCATTGGCAGGAACTGTGGCGAACACAAAACCATCTGCTAAATTTGAATTATATACTCGTATTTCTGCAAAGGCAGAAGCAGTTGCAGTCACGGTTGTTATCCCACTGACATTCGGTTCACAAACAGAAATATTCGGCGCAGAAAGAGTACCTGTGTTTACAGAAGGCACAACAGAAATAGTCGTCGGCTCAAGCCCGCAACCATTCGCCCCCGTACTCGTCGTCCAACCAGATCCAGAAATCTCTGCAAGCCCAGCCCCGACTGCTGTAACCACGGCAAAGTTACTACCGGTAGATACAGGAGCAATACTTACCTTATCGCTTGGACCGCTAAAGCTCCCACCAACCCAGCCAGTTGGCGCAAATACTCGAGTCGTTTTACCAACTTCTACGGTGTATGACTCTGCCACCACACGAAAACCAGTCGGGCACGGTGGTGTTACTGGACAAGTAATTGGTTTTGGACTACCAGATAACAACGTATTCTCTGAACCAGCCGTTGCATTAATCCCATATATGTAGACTTGGTGTGTTTGTCCATTTTTGAACACATCAGGTGTGGGAATAGTAAAACCATGGTTTCCAGAAATACCAAAAGCAGCGTTCACATCGGGACGAGGCTGGTTCGCCAAAAAGCGACCCACAAAGCTCCCCTGTCCAACTGGACCATTGCGGTACAAATCTACGTAAATAGAATCATTCGGCGCATCTGGGTCAAACGCCCAACCAGAAATAGTCGCACAGGTGACTGCTTCAAAATTTCCTTTTGGTGTCTGATCAGGTGCAGCTTCTTCGCCACCACCAGAGCCTTGGCAAGAGCTACCACTCCCTGCAAGACCAGGCTCTTCGTGCGTGCTCGCATAGGCAGACCAAGGAGCCAGCACTGCCCCAGGCACAATAACTGTAACACTCGCAGACCCAGAGCCAGACCCGAAATTCAAACCAATCGCAACGTCTACAGTTGCATTTGGGTGCGCCCCTTCTGCAGTAGCGTTCGCACGAATTTCCCATTCAAAAATTTCACCCACTGCGTTACGATGTGCTTCTTGCTCACAGCTTACTTCAACATCAATAACTTGATCTGCTGGATTTCCAAAAGCTTGTGCGGGTTGCACAGAAGGAAAAAACGTACCCAAAAGTAGCGCAAAACCCGCAATGCCGGTAACGCCAAGCAAAAAGGATCGAGCAAAACTATTTCTTGAAAACATCTTCATAAGTATCTAAATTTAACGGCCTCCAACTTCTAACAACGTCTTACCAGAAGCGGTATCTGTTTGTATGCTAACGCTCAGAGTAACGTCTGCCTTACGACCAGCCAACAAGTACTGTGTTTGCTCTGCCACATCCAGCGAAATTTGCCAACTATTACTCTGTAAATAATTTTTGTACACCGAGTACACATCAAACGGCTTTGCGTCCACCAACCACTTGCGCACCCCTTGTGTATCCTCGCCCGAAGCAACTTCGAAGTTGTGTACTACTACTTGGTCGGCGTACACATATGGCAAATCTGTTGGCACATTTGCAGGAAGCTGTTCACTGCCAACCTCTGTCCGCACAGGAGCAACTGGCAGCTGATTCGTTTCTTTGAGCCACAGAGTACGCACAAAAAAGAGCACAGCAAGTACTACCACTGCAAAAACACCAAGCCAATATTTGTGCTCGTACCACCACATGCCCCAAGTTTTATTTTGCAGTTGGAGTCGTTCACCAAATCCCCGAGTAGAACGGATTGATTCTGGTAACCCAGTGTCGTTTTGTTTCATTTTTACACTACAATAAAGCTAGTTTTAGTATACCACACACAAATAAAAAAACGGCCTCAGCAGTTTGTTAGTTCTTAGAGGTAAACCCTCGTGTACGTTTTTACAAACGTACCAAAACTAACAAATCACTGAGACCGAAACAGCTTCAAGCTAATACTTTCTGCAAAGCAACACAAAACCCACGGCTCCGAAAGAGGGCGCTAATATCTTTGAGGTGTATTATGCTCTTTGCTTACATTTGCTACATATTGTTATAACGATCAATTTCTGTTGTTTTGTGTCGTTATAAGTTTGCTTAATCCACGAATGAGCCCCACCTCTTGGGCACTTTGGACTTGCCATAACACTCCTCCTACAGAATACTGGGAATTACTTTACTTCTCACAAAGCAAAGTGATAAATCTGCCGCTGTATAATGAGCGGTAGCGAATTGCGATTATAACCCACAAGCAGATTGCGGATTGCCTCTCGAAATCAAGTATCGTGCAAAAAAACACGAAACCTGAATGTACAACTTTCCCCCACTTTTGTCAACCTCTTACCCGTTACCATGGTCACCTTCGTAACCGTTACGAAGGTGACCATGGTAACGGTGTTGGAATAGACAAATATAAAAGAGTTCGACCTAGGGCGAACTCTTTCGGTAAACTTTTCTCATCTGGGTATGAGTGCGTATCTGATATATATCAGATAAGAAAAGTTTTGTAGCCCCTCCTCGAAATTTAGAGCTACGTTTCCAAGTTTTTGCCCGCACAAACGGCGAGCGGCAATAATTGTGTTTTTACCCTTTACAAGAGCGAATTTTAGTAACTTGAGAAAGCTACAAAAACTTTTTTGAGTACACTGGCACTCAATCGCTCTCCGAAAAGGAGAAATATTTGGCAAAAAGCCAAAAACTAAATAAAAACACTAAAAAAACAATAACTTGGATATTTAGTATACCAGCGTTCAGGTAAATAGCCAAGTGAAGAAACAGGAAACATGAGAGCATATAAGCATGCAAACATCTAAACAAAATACGTAAAATGCAGATGGTGCCCATCAACACCTATGTTGATGGGCACCATCTGCAAACAAGATAAATGCGAAAGCCATTCTTACTAGCAAAAATGCCCTAGGCCAACTCAAACACCCGAAGGACCTAATTGTGACGGCCGTCACAATTAGGTCCTAAGCGCAAAGAGCCTACGCCAACTCAATAGCAACAACAAATGGTATAATAACGTACATGCACAAAAACCAACTCCCAACACTCAGTAATATATTTTTTCTGCTCCCTGCGTACTACGCTCTACACACGCACGTATACTGGTATGCAATCTTGGTCCTCAGTGCTTGCATTGTATCGACCGTGCACCACATTGTTGGCAAAAATAAACTATTACCTCTCGATAAGTTTTTTGCGTTTACACTTGTACTCGTAAATTTTTATTTACTATTTGCAGGTGGATTACTCCCCCTACACACCACCATCTTTGCGCTACTCACCGCAACTATTGCAACAACTTTGTTTGTATTGCAACGGCGCAACTACTGGCTCATGCACAGCCTCTACCACTTCCTATCCGCCATAGTCTGCCTCCTCTGTCTGTACGTATATTTATATTAAAAACTTGGTCGTAAAGTAGACGGCCGTCTACTTTACGACCAACGCAATAGTGATAACACAATGCACACAAGACGTATATAAAAGACAACTATTGTGATAAATAAAAAAAAGGGTGATCACTATGCAAGCTGATCACCCAGACAGACCCCATTACATTTTAAGATAGGAGAAGTAAAATATAATTGCTTTGCTTGGAAAACCAAGCAATTCTCCCTAAAATGATTAGGATCGGTTAATTTACCCTCCGGTAAATTTTTTGTGGGTAGGGGGCCCTTGAAGAGCCCCTTTCCCGTTCTTAGTTTTAGGTTGCAACAATGGCCGAAGCCGTGGCCAATACATATCCGGCATGAGCGTGGAAACCTGCCACGGTAGGCAAGATGACGTCGAAGTCACCTCTGCCACTGGTTATTTGCGCCACCGCTGCGCCTGCGTCTGCCATCGCCACATTCGCCGTTGCTGCATCCACCACAGTGCAATTTTCGAGGGTAGTAACAGCCGTCGTCATCACAGCAAATTTTGCTGCAGGAGAGGTATCAACGGCGGTTGCCGCGGATACCAGGTTGATTTGATTTGTCGCCGGCATCGCTGAATTTTGGCAGGCAGCTTTTGCTACGGCATACGTTGTTTGTTGGTCGTTCTGGGCAGCGTCAGTCTTTGCCAAAGCACTACCGGCAAAAGTCGTGACAACAGCCATCACTGCAAGTGCGAGGATCCAGCTTTTCATCTTTTTCATAGATGCAAAACTCCTTTTTCTGCAGAAGTTGACTTCCAACCCCACCCTTCAAATACAAGCAAGGAGGGAATGATTTGTCTATACAGAGCAAAGCCCTGCAAGACAAAAGAGCAAATCTAAAGCTGGCCGAGCTAGCTTTAGATAAGAAAATAAACTTTTCACTACAAAACAGGGGTTACTTCTTCAAAAGAAGGGAGCAATTACAGCTCGTAACTTGAAATCGCAGATGAAAAATAAATTAACTTGCACGCATTGTATACCCGCTGGGAAAAACGTGCAAGGCTTTTCAATAGAACACAAATACCCCTTAAAATTGAGTGTTTAATTGTACATTTGTTATTTCCACAAAAGTTATCCACTGGAGGCATGCAAACATGTAAGCATTAGACCATGTAAATAAGAAGTACACAGCCCAAGCAGCCGTATTTTCCTGTTTTTATGCTTCCATGCTTACATGTTTCTGTGTTTTGATGTTTTAATGTTTACATGCTTACATGCTTAAATGTTTTGATGTTTAGATGTTTCAAAAATGCTATACTAGGGGGAGGAATGGGATTATTAACTATATATAGAACACTATGTGGGTATTTTTGATTATTTTGGCAGTAATAGTTATTGCTGCTGTTGGTTTGTACAATTCACTCATTCGCTCTCGCAACCGCGTGGACGAAGCATGGAGTGACATCGAAGTTCAGCTCAAGCGCCGCTATGACCTTATCCCAAACTTAGTAGAAACCGTGAAAGGTTTTGCTAAGCAAGAATCCAGTGTACTCGAAAACGTGACCAAAGCTCGCACCATGGCAATGAACGCTGGCACCTTAGAAGAAAAATTGAAAGATGAAAACATGCTTTCTGGTGCACTCAAGTCTTTGTTTGCAGTAAGCGAAAGCTACCCAGACTTGAAGAGCAACCAAAACTTCTTGCAAATGCAAGGCGACCTCCGCGAAACAGAAGACAAGATTCAAGCTTCCAGACGCTTTTACAACGGCACCGTCCGTGACTTCAACACAAAGCTCCAAGTCTTCCCTACTAACCTATTTGCTTCCATCCTTGGCTTTACAGCACGCACCTTCTTCGATATAGACGAAAATGGGGTTGAGGGACAGAATGTCGCGGTAAAATTCTAAAATAGCACAGATACACAGATAAAACCGATTACTCAGATACCTACTATGGAAATTCCACCAGAAGAATTTACTTATAAGGTTATACGAGCGGTGTACGATGTATACAATGAGCTCGGTTTTGGCTATCAAGAAAAATACTACTACCGAGCATTAAAGTTAAAATTTACCTCACTAGGCTTTTCAGTAGAAGAGCAATTGCTTACCAGGCTTATGTTTGAAGGCAAAAGCATCGGTCGGTATTATTTAGATTTTCTACTGAACGGCTGTTTAGTAGTAGAACTAAAAGTAGCAACACAGGTATACCAAAAACATATCAATCAAGTATTGGGCTACCTAAAAGCAAACAATCTAAAACTGGGAATCCTTGCAGTATATACTTCCCATAAAGTTATAATTAAACGGGTCATCAATTGATTCGTGTTATCAGTGTAATCTGTGTATCTGTGGTTATATAAAATGCATTTAAATCATGCTCTTTTAGTGGTTCGTGGACAATTATGATTACCTACACACACATATCGCAGAACAAACGTAACTCCGTACTGCTCATCCTTGGCTTTTTGCTGGTGATTACCGCACTTGGCTATGTGTTTAGCCGTGTCTACGACAATGCAGCAATCCTCTTTGTAGCAGTAGCATTTTCCAGTGTATCGGCAATCTTTTCCTACTACTTCTCCGACTCCATTACCCTTGCCATGTCCGGCGCCAAACAAGTAGACCGCAAGACTGCGCGCGACCTGTACAACCTTGTGGAGAACCTCACCATTGCCGCAGGGCTACCTATGCCACGAGTCTTTGTTATAGACGATACTGCCATAAATGCATTTGCGACCGGCAGAGACCCGAAGCACGCAGTTATTTGTGTAACAACTGGCTGCCTTTCAAGGCTTACCAAAGTAGAGCTGGAAGGCGTGCTTGCCCACGAACTTTCCCATATTGGCAATTACGACATCCGTTTTATGACGCTCGTAGTTGTTCTGGTTGGTGTGGTAACACTCCTTGCAGATTGGTTTATCCGCATTGGTTTGTGGGGCGGCAGAAAACGAGATGACCGCGAAGGTGGTGGACAAATATTTGCCATTGTTGGCATTGTACTTGCTATCCTCTCGCCAATCATTGCCACACTTATTCAATTTGCGGTTTCCAGACAACGCGAATATCTAGCAGATGCTTCCGGTGCGCTACTCACCCGCTACCCCGAAGGGCTCGCCAGCGCGCTTGAAAAAATTGCCGCCGACCAAGAACCGCTCGAAGCTGCAAACAAAGCAACTGCCCACTTATACATCGCAAACCCGCTCAAAAACCAGCACGATGGTATTGGTTGGTTTTCTGGCATGTTCAACACCCACCCACCAGTTACCGAACGCATTAAACGCCTCCGCGAAATGAATCTGTAAGCACTGCCTTACTCTAGAGATTTACAAAAACCCTGCACGCCGAACGCAGGGTTTTTTATTTAGGAAGCAAGTGCAGCATGGATCGCAGCAGAGCGAAACCCACGCGCTTGAAGCTTACCGAGTATTTTTTGCTTGTCTGTAAAAACAAGTTCGGAAAATGACTCAATCGTATGACCAAATTTTTGTAATGCACGTACCACCGCTTGTTGTTCTTGCACAAGCCCAAAACCATCTTCTAACGCTTGTGTAATAATCGTGTTCGGAATGCGTTTTTGCAGCAGCTTGGCTTTGGCGTGGTGGAAGCCATACGATTTTACTTCTGCAAAACTCCTAACCAAACTTTCTGCATACCGTGCATCATTTATATATCCCAGTTTCCGCACGTACTCTAAAGTCGACTCCACCACAGAAGCTACAAACCCTTTTTCTACCAACTTTTGTCGCAGCTCTGCTTCCGACTTCCAAGCAACCTGCAAAACCCGCAACACATACCCTTGCGCTACTACTTCCGATTCTGGTTGTTTTGTTCGTACAGTCTTTCCCCACATATACCAATACTATACAATAACTAGTTCCTAGTAACTAGTCGCGAGTTGCGAGAAAAACAGAACAGTCGAACGTCTTCATGTCTTAAGGTCTTCACGCCAGATTGTGAGAAGCACCAAACAATTACAAGTTTAAGTCAAAAATCAAAACTCAAAAGTCAAAACTTCAAATCAAAACTTTAAACTTTAATGCAATTCAGTTTTGAGTTTATAGTTGCAGTTTTGCGTTTTGATTTTTGACTTTATAGTTCTTTCTTATGCTGTGCTTGTGATTTGGAATTTCTTCTTGCTACCCCCTAATTCCTAACTCCTAATTCCCAGCATTTGAAAGCTCTGTCTACTCTCTATTCTCTACCCTCCCTCCTACGCTAAAGCTTCGGCGGACTCCGCTTTTCGAAGTCTCTCTAATTCTACTATTTCTTCTCACTCTTCTATTTCTTCTTTCCACCCCTTTCTTGACAGTTATCACTCTCGTTGTTAGACTGACAATACATACGTACCCTACCCCAAAAATATCTGCTGGTACTGTGGCACTATAATAGAAACACCTTATGACAAACTTCAACTTTATTTTAGAACGCCTTTCATCGAGAGCGAAAAACGCCCTCATAGCTGCCCAGATAATTTCCGAAGAACAACTCTGTGACCATATTGGCACAGAGCATTTACTCTACGGTATTTATGCAGAAAAGAATTCTTTTGCTGCAGAAATGCTTTCCCGCTCACAAGTCACTGCAGAAAAAATTAAAGCAGAGGTCTCCACACTAAACGCAAGCAATACTATCCCCGCTTGGAAGCCGATACTTTCAGAAAACCTGAAAACTGCCATAGAACGCGCTGCGATTGCTGCGAGTCAGTTTGGGTACCAATTTATTGGCACTGAACACTTGTTGTACGGCATTATTTCCTCCCCTGCCAACAAAGCAAAAACACTCCTGCAACAACTATCCATAGACAGCCACGAACTGGAGCACAGTTTGCTTGCGGTTTTTGAAAATATTTCTAAATTCCCCGAAGGGCAACAAAACGAAAACATGCCCAACAACCCAGCTATGGCGCAGCCTGGTGCACAACCCGCACGAGGCAACGTCCTAGAATTTTTCACTACCGACCTTACCAAAAAAGCTGCAGCAGGAAAGATTGACCCCGTTATTGGCAGAAAAGCAGAAATCGAACGCATTACGTCCATATTGGCCAGACGAACCAAAAATAACCCAGTTCTTATTGGCGAAGCAGGTGTAGGAAAAACTGCTATCGTGGAAGGACTTGCCCTTGCCATTAGCAAACGCGAAGTGCCAGATATTTTGCTAGACAAAAAAATCTTAAGTCTCGACCTTGCGCTCGTAGTCGCTGGGTCCATGTTTCGTGGTGAGTTCGAAAACAGACTTAAGCAAATCTTGGACGAAGCCAAAGCAGACGAAGACATTATTCTGTTCATTGACGAACTCCACACCATGGTAGGCGCAGGCGCCACCCAAGGCAGCCTCGATGCAGCCAATATCCTAAAACCAGCACTCGCACGTGGCGAAGTCAGAGTTATTGGCGCCACCACGCTTGCAGAGTATAAAAAATATATTGAACACGACGCCGCACTCGAGCGACGATTTCAGTCAGTGCTCGTTGCCGAGCCAAGCAAAGCAGAAGCACTCGACATCTTACGTGGACTACGGCCAAACTACGAAGCACACCACAATCTGGAAATATCTGATGCAGCCCTGTCTGCTGCAGTCGAACTTTCTACTCGGTACATTCAAGACCACTTCTTGCCCGACAAAGCAGTCGACCTTATTGACGAGACCGCAGCATTTTTGCGCAGCCTGCATGAAAACTCAGCAGCGCTTCGCCAAAAAAAGAAAGTCGAAGCCGACCTCGCTACCTTAGAAGAAGAAAAGACCAAAGCAGTGTGGCAAGGCGATTTCGTGACAGCAGAGCACCTAAAAACCCAAGAGACACGCTTGCAAGAACAAATACAAAGCTTGGAAAAAGATATCACCGCGGAGCGCAAGAAACCAGTCCTCAAACTAACTGCAGAACACATCGCGCGCACTGTTTCTACCATTACAAAAATCCCTCTAGAGACTCTCTCCAAGACAGAAATTGGGCAACTGGCCACCTTAGAAGAAACACTCAAGACACACGTGATTGGGCAAGATGAAGCAATTGGCGAAGTGGCCAAAGCAATTCGCAGAAGCAGAGCGGGACTGCACAACCCGCGCAGACCACTTGGCTCATTTATTTTCCTAGGACCAACTGGTGTTGGGAAAACTGAAACTGCCAAAGTTATTGCGCGCGAAGTCTTCCACGACGAATCTGCGCTCATTCGAGTAGACATGTCGGAATTCATGGAGCGCCACAATGTTGCCAGACTCATTGGTGCCCCTGCAGGTTATGTTGGGTACGAAGAAGGTGGTAGACTGACCGAATCTGTCCGCAGAAAGCCATATTCGGTTGTCCTATTCGACGAAATAGAAAAAGCGCATGGTGACGTGTTCAATATTCTGTTGCAAATTCTGGAAGATGGCATCCTGACCGATGCGCAAGGAAAAACAGTGTCATTCCGCAATACTATCATCATCATGACTTCCAACTTGGGCATGCAAGAGCTTACAAACCAAGCAGTAAAGATTGGATTTGCAGACAAAGAAGAGCGCGGTACCAAAAACTCCCAAGTATCAGAACTCACCGAACAGTATGAATCTCTAAGAACTGGCGTACTCGCCCAAGTAAAAAAGCGTTTTAAACCAGAATTCGTAAATCGAATAGATAAAATTTTAGTATTCCGCCCACTCGGCATGGACGAACTCAAACGAGTAACCCAGCTCCAACTTATGGAAGTTGCCAAACGACTGAAAGAACGCCATATCAGTCTCAAGTACCCTGCGACGCTTGCGAAGTTCATTGCCGAGCAAAGCTTTGACCCTGCGCAAGGTGCACGATTCATTAGAAAAAACATAGAACGACTTGTAGAAGACCCTATTGCCGAAAAAATTATTCAATCGGGCATTCCCCCAAAGAGCACTGTAACCATAGAAGTGCGTGGCAATGCTTTGCGCTTTTCCGTAGAGAAAGCGCGCGTCCGCCAATTGGTAGCAGCATAAACACAAGAGCAGGCACAGCGCCTGCTCTTTTGCATACCCATGAAGCAACTATTTCAAGACCTTTGCACCCTGTGTTTAAACGCCATACTCCCCGTTCGCTGTGTTGTCTGTAAGCAACAAGCCCCCGAAGCGCTGTGCGCGCAGTGTGTGGCAAAATGCGCCCCCGCAAGGCAACGATGCTTCGTCTGTCGCAAAAGTAGCCCCTTTGGGCTGACGCACCCCACATGCACCACACGGACAAGCCCTGTGCAGTCACTCGCTTTGTTCGATTACGCCAATGCTGCAGTATCCGAAAGTATTATAATGGGTAAATACAACTTAATCCCCGACGTTTTTCGAGTACTCGGAAAACAGTGCGCCAGCCTGCACACCCTTGCAGTACACACTACAGAGTACGCCCTATGCCCTATCCCGCTACACCCCAGCAGACTTCGGTGGCGTGGCTTTAACCAATCAGCTCTCGTTGCCACTACCCTGGCAGAACAGTGGAATGTGCCGTACACACCAATCCTGAGACGCACCAAACGAACAACCCAACAAAAAAATTTAAACGCTCCCGCAAGAAAAGTGAATGTCGCAGACTGCTTTCAAGTCGACCCGAACGCCCCACTCCCCGCACCCACCACGCATATAGTGCTCATAGACGACGTCTCCACGACAGGGAATACTTTACACCAAGCAATCCGCGCCCTACAGGCAGCAGGGTTCCGCACGATCTCCTGCCTCTGCATTGCCAATGAATAAAAAATCACCCACGAATGGGTGATTTTTATTTTAGTACCGTGTACTACTTCACGAAAGAGCCAATTTTGAAGCTTGCAAGAGCTGCTTCTGCTTGCGCTTGTCCGCCGTGCTGTTCGTTGAACTGCTTGCTACCATCAACACCACAGATTTTCGTAATAGCAGCTGGACCACCAGGATGTTTTGCAATCCACGCAGTCAGATCGTACACACCGCTGTTCACTGCAGTCCAGCAGCTGGAACGAGAGTTGTGCGTAGCTACTTCAGCCATGGTATAGCTCGTTTTTGCTGTTGGGGTAGGAGTAGGAGTTGCTGTACCAACTGGAGTGGTAGTTGCCGTTGGAGTAGCAGTTACCGAAGGAGTGACAGAAGGGGTAGCAGTAGGAGCTGTATCGGTAGTAGTTGGTGTTGTGCTTTGCATGACTGTTTCAGTTTTGTCATCTGCGTCATTCATAGAGGCAACATATGCGCCTGCACCAACCAAAACTATTACCAATGCGACTATTCCGGCTATTACATTTTTAGACATACGATATATACATTAATAAATAACAATATGCTTATTATATCAAACTGACCAAAAAAACCACCTCCTACAATCCCCACAGTAATAGACAGATGGTCGTAAAGTAGACGGCCGTCTATTTTACGACCACGGGGAAAATACATGCCAGATGTGACAGATGGTGCCCATCATTAAGCTACTCCCCCACAAGAGAAAAACGACTATACAAACGATAGTCGTTTTTCTAGAAGCGGAGAGGGGGGATTCGGTCACCCACGGTGGAACTTCAACTCCTCAAGAGTCGTTTCAGTTCACACCTAACGAATTCGCGATGAATGGAATTCATTTCCATTCAAGCTCGTGTCGACCCCGTCGCTATTTCATGCTCCAAGTATTCGCAGTTCATCCCGATGTACATCGGGACGCTCTTTTCGAACCCCAGCTCTCCTTATTCCAGAAGAAGCATAGCTACGAAGTAACTATGCTTCTTCTGGCGGAGAGAGGGGGATTCGAACCCCCGGACGGCTTTCACCGTCAGCGGTTTAGCAAACCGCCGCACTAGGCCACTATGCGACCTCTCCAGAACGTATCAAGCCTATTTCGCTACCTAGATATGGTAGCTAAAAAACACCCTCGCGTCAAAGTGCGACCCACACCCCCACCATTGCAAATACCCACAAAAACTAGGTATACTGAGCAGTAGAAACTGCAGACAATAAGCCCAATCTCTATGTCTTACTTTTTACACACAGCAGAACTCACCACAGGCGGGCACGACAGCCTGACCGGTGAAGAAGCACGCCATGCGCTACACGCACGCCGGAGCAAAGTGGGTGAGCACATAGAAGTACAGACACCCGCAGGACGCCGCTATGACTGCGTCATAACCGGTATACAGAAAACAACTTTAGAGTTTACGGTTGCACAAGAAATATCCACACCAGCAGAACCAGCCGTAGCCGTAACCATTTGTCTTGCCTACATTAACGAACAAGCATTAGACATCTGCATTCAAAAAGCAACAGAGCTTGGAGCAGCAGCACTTACTATATTCCCTGCAGCCAACTCTCCCCACGCGCCCAAAGAAACAAAACTTGCACGTTGGCAAAAAATTAGCACCGAAGCAGCCAAACAATGTGGCCGTCGCTTCCCACTAGCAATATCCACCAGTCAATCACTAGAAGAGACACTTACCACCACTTCTGGCATCCGTATGTACACAGCAGCAAACGCCCCTGAATCACTCAGACTCCCCACTCCTTCGCCCACCACAGTGTGCATCTGGGTTGGTCCCGAAGGCGGGTTTAGCACCGAAGAGGCCCACATCTTCGAAACACATGGCGTACAAGCTGCGTCCCTCCCCGGCTACACCTTACGCTCCGAAACAGCAGCGATTACCGCGATTGGCGTTACATTGAGCCAAGCCGCCCAAACCAGCACCACACCCCTGAGTTAACCATATATTTCCAATATTCTGGCTCATTTGTAACAACATGGACAGTCAAAACGTCTACAATATCAGGAAAGAAAACAAAGTGCCAGAACGTTCTTTAGAAACTGGAATTTTTGAACAAGCGCAAAAAGGGGATCTCGAAGCTCTGGGAGTAATTTACGATCAGTACTTTGAGCGAATCTTTAAGTTTGTGTACTTCAGAACCAGCCACAAAGAAACTGCGGAAGACATAACCGAGGCAGTGTTCAGCAAAGCATTCAAAGCACTCCCAACGCAAGATGGCGGTGCTGGAAAATTCTCTGCGTGGTTATTCCAGATTGCTCGAAATGCCGTTATTGACCACTACCGACAAAAGAAAGTAGTCATAGCGCTGGAAGATTTAGAGCACGAACCGAGTTACAACACCACCGTGGTAGATGAACTTGCCACACAGCACGAACACCACATGCTACTGAAAGGCTTAGACCAGCTCGACCCTCTCCAAGCGACTGTGGTAAAACTCCGCTTTCTGGAAGACTTGAGCATCAAAGAAATTGCAGCGCAACTTGGCAAGACCCAAGGTAACATACGCATTATGCAATTCCGCGCACTAGAACAACTCAGAAAACATATTAGTAAGCAACAATTGTGATATACGAACAGTTCCAAGCATATAGACTCGAAAAACGCCTACGCACACTAGGTGGTTTTGACGCTGGAACAAAAGACGAACTCACTGCCCTTGCAGCAGCGATTTCACAAATCCCAAAAGCAAGCTACCCTACCCCACACAAACGCCGCGCCTATTTAACCACTGCAAGCCTCCCCCATGTCGCCCACGGACTCCGTATGGCAACACTCGCAGGCAGACTCGCTGGTGCTACTCTTGTGTTAGGAATACTCACTACAACCGTTTTTGCATGGGCAAGTAAACCTGGGAGCACTTTGTACGTATACAAAAACCGCACCCAAGACTTACGTCTAAAACTAGTCGCCAGCGAAACTGAAAAAGCAGACCTCAGACTGTCTTTTGCAGAGAGCAGACTAGCAGAAACGCAAACACTTTTGGAAAGCAACGCAGACAGCAGCACAAAGACTGCAGCTATTTCTGCACTCGCCAAACAAACCGAGCAAACGGTAGCAATTGTAAAACAAGTTGCTTTAGACCAAAAAGATACTGGACTTCTGGACCGCTTGCAGACTATTACAGACAAGCAGACCGAAGTAATTTCTAGCACCTCTGACCCAGAAGTACAATCTGTTGCCCAAAGCGCTCTGAAAACTACCGCAGAAGGTACAAAGCAAATTGCCGAAACCAAACGCCTCGTTATAGCTGGTAGCGAAGCAGCGCTAGCAAAGCTAAACACCACAACTACCAGCACCGGCACAGTAACCAAAGTGACCTCCGACAAAGTATACATTGCAAAAGAAGTCTTTAGCATAAACGCCGAAACCAAAGTAGTGGTAGACACACAACTCGAAGCACTGAAACCAGTGGTACTCGCTGGACAACAAGTAAGTATTTCTGCAACACAAATAAGTACCGGAGAACTAGTCGCTACAGAAATTCGCATTACCGCAGTTGGAAAAGTAAGAGGCACCACGACTACCACCCCAGAGCCAACTCCAACCATAGAAGAAACAATCCCCGAAGACGCAAATCCAGAAAACGCTCCCCCAGCAGCACAAGCAGGATTCTTGGTAGAAGACCCTGCCCCACTCTACAACGAGTAACTTCAGTTTTGGAACCGGCTCCAATCCCCGCATTGGAGCTCATTCCGGAACGGAAATCCATACCGGACAACAGCAGGCTCAATGCCCGCTGCGCAGAAACAAAGCAATTTTGTGCTCATAAACCGAGTGCAAAACAACACAAAAACAGCCTAATTCTAGAGATATGGCTGTTTTTGTTTTCTCTGGCATAACAAGACAAAAATAGATATAATAAGCACAGGCAAATGGCGCTAAAGCAGTACGCAGCTGGTAGGGCTTCAGCGGCATATACATTGTGGAGAGGTCGCATAGTGGTCTAGTGCGGCGGTCTTGAAAACCGTTGTACCGAAAGGTACCGAGGGTTCGAATCCCTCTCTCTCCGCCACAGATAGGTTGGTCAAATATGGTCAATCTATCTGTGTTAAATATAAGTCTGGTAGTTAAACCAAAAATAGTAAAGTAGGGTTTATTTAAAAAGAAGACATAATCAAAAAATATTCTAGCTGTAAAGCAACTATCTTTTGGTCTGGAAATCAAAACTAAGTAATTTTTTGTGCTTCAAAAAGTGTAAAATTTGAAATATATGGCTAACAAAAGTAAAAAAATAGAAGTTATTGATCTTTTCAGTGGAGTGGGAGGTTTAACGTATGGATTAAGAAAATCAGGATTATCAGTTTTAGCTGGTGTTGATAATGATGATTCATGCGCATATGCGTATGAGAAGAATAATAAAGCTAAATTCATCTCCGCTGATATTTCTGATTTTGATTTTAAAAAATTGAATAAAATTTACTCTAAAGATAGTGTTCGAGTGCTCGTTGGGTGCGCCCCATGTCAACCGTTTTCTTCTCATGCTTTTAAACTACGTAAAGACGCAAGTGATGTACGGTGGAATTTGCTAGATCATTTTATTCGCGGAGTCAAAGTCGTAAAACCAGACATTGTTTCAATGGAGAATGTCCGAGGTGTGACAAAGACTGATGTTTTTAAAAATTTTGTCAGCGAACTTGAAAAGCTTGGTTATAAAGTTGATTGGAAAGTTGTATACGCTCCCAACTATGGTGTCCCTCAAAATCGTAGCCGCCTTATCCTGCTTGCTTCAAGGCTTGGTGAGATTGCGATACCAAAGGAAACTCATACGAAAGAAAATTATGTCACGGTCGGAGACATAATTTGTGAACTACCGAGTATTGAAGCAGGAGAAGTATCAAAGCAGGATCAATTACACCAAGCAAAGAAACTTGAACCTATTAATAAAAAGCGGATTTTACAATCAAAGCCTGGCGGTACTTGGCGAGATTGGGATAAGAGCCTTTTACCAAATTGCTACAAAAAAGACAGCGGGCAAACGTACACGGCTGTGTATGGGCGGATGAGATGGGAGGATGTATCACCAACCATTACTACACAATTTACCAGTTATGGATCTGGCAGGTTCGGGCATCCAACGCAGAATCGAGCACTTTCCATCCGCGAGGGTGCGTTATTACAGACATTTCCCATTGATTACGATTTTGGGAACTTTCCTGCCGCAAAGCTGAGTAGACACATTGGAAATGCAGTACCACCGCAATTAGGAATGGTTATTGGTAGGCAGATAAAGAAGCATCTTGAAACATATGGAAAGTGAAAAGTATACATTCAATATCTCACTGAGTGTTTTAAATCATCTTGGAAGGAACTTATATCGCAGTTTTCCCACTGTCTTAGGCGAAGCAATTTCTAACGCATGGGATGCAAATGCTAAAAATGTCTGGATTGAAATAGACAGAGACAATAACAGGTTCTGGATCAAAGATGATGGTGTTGGTATGGACTCCAAAGATTTTAAAGAAAAATTTTTAAAAGTTGGATATTCGAAACGAACAAGAGGAGGCATGACTTCACCAGAGCCATTTTCTCGTCCTTACATAGGAAATAAAGGCATTGGAAAGTTAGCTCTCTTATCATGCGCTGACAAAATAACAGTCATTTCAAGAAAAACAAAAGAAGACGACTACGTAGGAGGAGCAATTGACAACTCGGGACTAGATAAAGCAATACTGGATGATACATCTTCACATGACTACCCTCTTGAGCCCGCAGACGAATCGCTATTCACATCTATAAAAACCAGTCACGACAACGGGACAATTATTTGTTTTGAAAATATCAAAGAAGGAATTCACAATACTGATGATTTTTTGAAAAAAATAATAGCACTTCATTTTCGGTTTTCTCTCGTTGATCCGAATTTCAATATTTATCTAGATGGCGAACTAGTAACACTTGAGTCGCTGAAAAGCATCGCGGAGAAAACCGAATTTGTTTGGAATATAAATGATTGGACTGGCGATGATTATCTCGAAAAATATTGCGCTAATGTTCACAAAACTATACCTACTAAAATGTCCGACAATGTCACGGGCTTTATCGCGTCTGTTGAATTTCCAAAGGATAGAAACATACATTCGACAGGTGAAAAAGTTGGTGTGGACTTGTTTGTAAATGGGCGCGTAAGAGAAACTGACACCTTAAAACACATTCCTTCCGCCCAGCTCCCTGAGAACTATCTGTATGGACAGATCCACTTTAATGCACTGGATGAAGACGGGAAAGATCGGTTTATTAGTAGCCGAGAGGGCGTGCTCGCCGACGACCCCCTTTACAAAGGGTTTTTAGACGAGCTAAAAAAGACCATTCTTTCAATAATGGATCAATGGGATGATCTTCGTGATAAACGTGGCAAGGACGGAGATCTTGAAAAAGCATCCAAAATAAAAAAAGCAAAATCCTTGGTTCGGGAAGTTGCGAAAGAATACACAACTGGATCTAAAGATAACGATGACTTTATTAGGAATCTTATCGACGACGCTGCTTATAATAGCAGTAGTTACGCCCAATGCTTTATCTCTGAAAATCTGTTACGTAGACATATTGACGGTGATGGAATGACGCCCTCTGTTTGTCTAAATAAAGAACCGAGTGGTAATACCTGCTCTGATAGGAACAAGTTAGATCAAAAAAACACCAGCTTCTGTGCATATTGCAAAGGCGAGCGTCGCAAAAATTTATTGCAGGATGAAAAAAAGAATGCAGGAACTTCAATACAGATTAGAAGCGCCGAAGATAACCTCCTAATGTATTTGGACTATGTTGATCTCGCAAAAATTATTGATGACCGCATCCTCAAGGATGAGGACAAGCCTTATAAACCACTCAGAAATTCTGTCATGCACACTGCTAGACTAACAGAAGAAGCAAAAACAAAGCTGACATCCGTTTTTGATAATGTTGTAGCAACAGTTAAAAAACTGGTTAGCGATACCGAAGAAAAAGAATAAGGAGTAACCTACATGAGTAACGGGCTTGCGTCAGGAGAGAATAAACAGGCAAACGTATACAGGTTTGTTTGCACCCTCTAACAACCAGCAGCTTTTTTCCTTGCTACAAGTCACATCACGAATACCTTGAACACCGAAACAGTCGGCTCAAACTAATACCATCGGACCATGTTCAGGTAGTACGTATGATTTATATAGACTAGAGCACAAAACGCAGATAGGTATACCTCAGAATTCCTGACAGGAAACAATCACACAATGTCCAAATAATTTAGCCAGTGACAATAACCCAGTTAAAATCAGACTGCGCGAAAATCTGCTATACTACTAGTAGAAGTTAGATTTGTTCTATGTCCGAAACAAACACAGTACATTTTGAATGGCAGGCGCACGAGTTTAAGCCGTACGAAAAGTCTATCGTATGGTACATTGGACTGTGTGTTATTGTAACACTCTTGGCGCTGTACCAGTTTTTTGTTGCAGACTACTTTGGTGCTATTACCATGGTTATTTTGGGAGCGCTTATTATTTTCTTTGCCAAACGCAAACCAGAAATAGTACAACTCTCTCTCGACGACGAAGGAGTAGGCATTGGCGAACTACGTTTCCCCTACCGCCACTTTAAACACTTTTGGATTGTAACCACCAAAGACCACAGAACACTAAACCTAGAAGCAAGCACTTATCTTTCGCAAACAGTTATACTAGAGCTCGAAGACCAAGACCCAGAAAAGATTCGCAAGTTTTTAGTAAAACATGTGCCAGAGTCGGAGCGAGTCATCCCTTCGTTCTCCCAGCGCATTGCTCACCGCCTGAAATTCTAAACATGCTCACCCGAGCATGTTTTCATTTCCCTGTTTGCTCACACGTTACTTATTTTCCTGTTTAGATGTTTCTATGTTTACATGTTTGCATGTTTAAATGTTTCCACGCCCCACCCCTTGTCCCCCACCCGTATATTGCGTACAATAACCCTCGGGTGTACATACTTGTGTTGTTTTCGTAGCTCAACTGGATAGAGCGCAGCCCTCCGAAGGCTGAGGTTGTGGGTTCAAATCCCGCCGAGAACACCAGAAGCTTGCACGCCACATACCCCACAGCTGCTCGTATACGCAGCTTTTTTATTTAGTTTCTGCGTGATACCATACATGCATGCACTTACACACCCCCCTTGTACAACTGACTGGCGTTGGAGAAAAACAAGCCAAAACCCTTCAGAGCATGGGTGTGTCTACCGTGGCAGATTTACTCCAGTATTTCCCCACACGGTATTTGGACTTTAGCAAGTTTGTACCAATTGCATCTGCTGTTGCGGGCGAAGTAGTCACTATTTCCGGGACTATTAGCAGTATTTCTTCTCGGTTTAGCTTTAAAACCAGAAAAACAGTCGCAGAAGCAACTGTTACAGACGCCACCGGAAAAATACATGCCACATGGTTTAACCAAGGCTACATAGCCACTGCACTGCAAAAAGGTGACGCTGTGCTTCTTTCGGGCAAAGTAAATATATTTAAAGATAAACTGCAACTTGTAAACCCCATATACGAAAAAGCAACTACAGAGAGCATCCACACGGGCAGATTAGTACCCATATACAAACTCCCGGAAGGCATGTTTCCTAAAACATTCCGCAAGCTGGTGCATGCAGCGTTACCTGTGGCAAAAGAACTGGAAGATGCGATACCGAAGACTACCAGAGACGAATACAGCCTGCCCACACTTTCGGAAAGCATACAAGAGTTACATTTCCCCAAGTCCGAAGAATCGGTACAAGCTGCTCGCCACCGCATGGCTTTTTTTGAGCTGCTCGTCCAGCAAATGGCAGTCCTCGAACACAAAAAAATCCTGCGCGCACAAGCAGCACCGAGCATAGATCTTCCCAAAAAAGTACAAACCCAACTTACCAAAAAACTCCCCTTTCGCTTAACCGAAGGGCAGCAAAATGCTCTGACAGAGATAGTGTCCGACCTTGCACACAAGCACCCCATGAACCGATTATTGCAAGGAGATGTCGGCAGTGGTAAAACAATCGTCGCCCTCCTTGCTGCGGTTGCCTGCATTATGCACGGCTACCAAGCACTCTTTGTTGCCCCAACCGAAGTCCTCGCGCGCCAACACTTTTTATCCCTTGCCAAGCTACTGGAGACCATGGGTATTCCTGCGTCTGCGCTTCTCTATAGCAGAAGCTTTAAAGAAAGCTCTACTACGGGCACTCTTACAAAAAAAGCTGCACAAGCAGCTATTGCCAGTGGCGAAGCACGACTCATAGTTGCCACGCACGCCATTCTCCAAGAAGATGTGCAATTTGCACACGTTGCACTCGTCGTCATAGACGAACAACACCGGTTTGGGGTTGGGCAACGAGCAGAAGTCATACGGGCAGACAAAAACTGTAACGTACCCGTAGCGGGAAGCAGCAACCAAAGCTGGACCCCACACCTTTTGTCCATGAGCGCTACCCCTATCCCAAGAACAGCAGCGTTAGCCTTGTGTGAAGACTTAGACATTAGCACCATTCCCGAGCCACCCAAGCACAAACTCCCGATTAAAACATGGGTTGTACCAGAAGCTAAGCGCGCTGGCTCTTACGATTTTATAACAAAAGAAATAGACGCAGGGCACCAAGCATTTATAGTGACCCCACTGGTAGAAGAATCCGAAAAGCTTGCAGCAAAGGCAGCAAAAGCAGAATTTGAGCGACTCGCAAAAGAAGTCTTCACCACACAAAGACTCGGTTTGTTGTATGGCACCATGAAAGGGGTAGAAAAAGAACAAGTCATGGCGCAATTCGCTGCACGTGAGTTAGATATTCTCGTGTGTACCTCTGTAATCGAAGTCGGCATAGATATACCGAATGCCACAGTCATAGTAATAGAAAATGCAGATAGATTTGGCCTCGCCCAACTGCACCAACTCCGCGGTCGGGTTGGACGTGGAAGCGCACAATCGTATTGCTTTCTGTTTTCCGAAACAACTAGTGCAAATAGTCGGCTGAACTTCTTTAGCAAAGAAGCAGATGGCTTTGCCCTTGCGAAATACGACATGGAACAACGCGGCTTTGGGACGCTGTTTAGCAGCGCACAAACAGGATTCGCACTCACATTCGGCGAATTTGTGACCATGCCGCTCTTGGCACAAGCCAAAGCAGCAGCGCATACAATAGACGCGAAAAGTAAGACTTTACCAGAACACAGCAGACTACTCTCACTTGCAAATAAGTACTTGCAGGGAATGCATATGGAATAGGAGCTAGTTGCGAGTAACTAGTTACGAGTTGCGAGAAAGACAAAGAAGTCGTCACGTCTTAAAGTCGAACGGAGAAGGAAAAAGAGAATAGAGAGTAGAGAATAGAGGGTAGTAAGACAGGAATTAGGAGTTAGGCTTTAGTCAGCACCAAATCTCAAGCACGAAATAACAAACAAATTCCAATCCGCCAGCTGGCGGACAAAATCCCAAACAAATACACCAACAACTAAAAAATCAAAACTCAAAAGTCGAAACTTCAAATCAAAACTGTAAACTGCAATGCAATGCAGTTTTGACTTTATAGCTCTTTTTTATTTCGTTCTTGTAATGTGGGGTTTCCCAATAAATACAGTAGGAGTTGGAAAAATTAAAAATTGAAAATTGAAAATTGAAAATTTATCCTTCCTATTCTCTATTCTCTACTCTCTACCCTCTACTTCCCCTTTTCAAAAAACTGTGCGAGTTCGGAAATAAATTTAACACCAATGAGTCCAGCAATCTTCTTTTCTTTGGCAGGCGCAGAGACAATCTTCTCAAAGCCCAACTTGGTCGCCTCTTTTACTCTTTTTTCGGGCATCTGCACACCACGCACTTCTCCTGCCAATCCAATTTCGCCAAATGCAAGCAAGTGTGCAGGCAACGGCACATTGTAGAAACTAGATAATATCGCCAGTACTACAGGCAAATCTGCTGCCCGCTCGGTCAAGTTAAACCCGCCAGCCACGTTTACATACACATCTTGTGCGCTTAGTTTTACTCCGAGTCGTTTTTCCACAATAGCGAGTAATAACTGCAATCGGTTAGAATCAAACCCCGAAGCTGCACGTTTCGGGTAGCCAAACGCAGTCGGGTTTGTGAGCGCCTGCACTTCCAGCAGTAACACTTTTTGTCCTTCTAAGATTGCAGTTACACACGCCCCTGGAACATGCTCAGTTTTGTGTTCCAGAAACAGCGCAGCCGGATTCTTTACTTCGGCAAGGCCAGATTCGGACATGTCGAACACCCCCACTTCACCAGTGCTCCCAAAACGGTTTTTAATACAGCGCAAGAGCCGAAGCGCGGTAAACCGCTCTCCTTCCAAATACAACACGGTGTCTACCATATGCTCCAACGTCTTTGGTCCTGCCAGCATCCCTTCTTTGGTCACATGGCCAATCAGTATAAGCGTAATATGGAGCGACTTTGCCAAACGCATAAACGCATTAGTCGCATATGCTACCTGACTCACTCCACCCACAACACCATTTACTTCGGCGCTTACAATGGTCTGGATAGAGTCAATAACCGCGACTACGGGGCGCATATGTTCTAGTGTCGCCAAGATAACCTCAAGACTTGTTTCTGCTAACACACCTAAGTCGCCGGAAGAATGCATCCGTCTACTGCGCAGCTGAATCTGTTGCGCAGACTCTTCTCCAGAAACATAAAGTACCTGTTTGCCCGCTTCTTGCAGCGTGAGCGCTGTTTGCAGGGCCAATGTAGACTTACCCACCCCAGGGTCTCCCCCAACCAACACAAGCGCCCCAGGGACCAGTCCACCGCCAAGCACTGCATCGAACTCCCCCATGCCAGTAGAAAGCCTCTGCGCGGACACCGTTGTCACTGCCGCCAAATATTCCACCTTCCCACTGGGAAGAGCCCCACCCGCACCTTTACGAGCAGTGACTGTCCGTTGCTCTGCAAACGTATTCCACTCATTGCACTCTGGACACTTCCCCTGCCACCGAGAGGTAGTAAAACTACAGTTACCACAAACATACTGTGTGTTAGATTTTAAAGCCATACAAGTAAAATCAAAATTAAAAATCCAAAAACCAGAAAAACAAAACTCAAGAACACCAACACCTGTTTGAAATTTTGTATTCGTTTTTGGATTTTATGTGTCGCCTGAGCAGTCCGTGACGACTCCTACCTTTCACTCACACTGCTCAAAAGTCGGCTAGTTTCCGAGTTGCCCGACATTCAGGAAGTACAAGCCACCATCCAAGTTGTTTTTGAAGTATAGGGATCCACCGTCAGAAGAAGTAAACATGCTCACGGGAGAAATGCGAGTTGCAACCTCGACCAGCTTTTGTGAACCAGCGGCTGCATCCACACGGTAGAGCAAGTCTCCGGAAGTGCTCGCAGAAGCAGCGTACAACACCTTACTATCTGGCGCCCAGGTGACTTGGTCTAATTTCGCTTCTATGTTCATGTTTTGCAACTCACCGGTGTAAACATTGCCTACCCACAACTGCCACGCACCAGATGCAGATTTTCTGTTAAACGCAAATTTTTGACTGTCTGGACTCCACAAAGCGCCTACGTTAAACCCGTCTTTCACAATAGTCCGGAACAATTTACCATCTGGACTGACTAAGTTTATTTTATTTGTCGCTTCTTGGCTTTGTGTTCTCCAATACACAATCACTTTACCGTCAGGAGAAATAGCTAAGGCATTATCGTTTTCCCACATGTCTGTAACGGTTTGCCATGTGCTCATGTCTGCGGGAGAGACATTCAAATTTGTTTTGCCATTTTCTAACCAGAAATACAGCAACTGTTCACCATCTGGCAACCATGCAATGGACGTCACTTGTGGTGGGACATCTACATACACACCTTTATTGCTCACATAGACTGCCCATGCAGTACCGCCACTTGCTGTGGTCAACTCAACTAAGTAGTTATTACCTGTAGCTGGCCAGTGTACCTTGGTCACCCCTGCTTTTGCGGGCACACCCAATTCTCGCTTGTTGGTTAGTTGTGGAGTACCGGTAGTCAAATCTAAATCTGCTTGGAACAACTGCCCTTGGGTATTAAAGTACGCAAGCCCGTTGCCCTGATAAAACAAAATAGGACTCACGACGCTATCGCTCGTCAGGTTAATTGGGGTTACTCCAGACAACGCAGTAGTTGGTGTTGCGATTGGAGTAGGATCGACAACAACCCCGCCTTCCTCTGTTGGAGCTGGCGTTGGATTTGTTGTGTTATTGGTAGTAGAATTTGTTTCGGATCTCCTCTGGAAAATAAGGAAAGTTAAAGTTCCAACAATCAGTAAGAAAATAGCGCCTAAAATGGCGATGGCTTTTTTATTCATTTATTTTTCGCTAGCCTACAATACATTTAGTATAGCATGGGAGCAATGAGGAGGATAGAAGAAATAGAAGAGTGAGAAGAATTAGAAGAATTAGAAGAATTAGAAGAATTAGAGAGGAATTTTGAAAGCGGAGCCCGCCGAAGCTTTAGCGTAGGAGGGAGGGTAGAGAATAGAGAGAATGTAGATTGCTAAGTGCTAAGTGCTAAGTGCTAAGGGCTATGGGCTAAGAAAGAGTGTAATTTTCAATTTTTAATTTTTCCTACTTGTTACTGCTTTTTAAAAATTCCAAATCACAAGCACGAAATAACAAATAAATTCCAATCCGCCAGCCGGCGGACGAAAATCCCAAACAAATACATTTTTAACTCAAAAGTCAAAACTGAGAGGTCAAAACTTCAAATCAAAACTGTAAACTGCAATGCAATTCAGTTTTGCGTTTATAGTTGCAGTTTTGCGTTCCTGTCGTTAGATGGGCACCATCTGACACAGTGCTCGCAATTTTGGTTTGAGGGTGTATCGACAGAAGTAAATATAAATCTTGTATGTCAGATGGTGCCCATCTAACTCTCCCGTTTTTCTGGCGTGAAGACCTTAAGACACGAAGACATGACGACTCATTATTCTTTCGTTTGACGTGAAGACATGAAGACCTTCGACTTCTTCCCCTACTGTCCAAAGCTACCAAATGCAGAGAACGGTTGGCACAGTTCATTTGCACTCGCTGCTGTGGTGGACACATATGAAGCAATTTTCAATGCAAGCCCAAAGCTACTTAATCCGCTACACGTTGAAACAACCACGACCGCTAAGATAACAGCTAACACAACAAAGAAAAGAAACCAGACCATACCCACAATAACCCGCTCAAATATATTTAAAGAGTTTGGTACAAAGAATAAAATTGTACCGAGCAATAATGTAACTATCAAGGACAACAAACCAGTGAAGCCCATTACCCATGGGTCATATGATGCACGAAAGAGAGTAAGCGCTGTAGACTTACCCAAACCAGTCACCGCGCGCACCGTAGCTTTACCTAAATGCAAGTTAGCTAAATCTCGCGCCGTGTCTTGTACGGTATTTTTAATCCCCTTTGCATCTATAGCAGTAACCAGCCCCAGCCCAGGAACTGCCTTACTTGCCACAGTCGCCGCTGCTTTCGCACCATCTTTTACAACCTCTTTGGCAACTTGTTTACCAGCATCTTTAACCAACTCGCCCCCTACCGTACTAACAGCACTCCCCGCCCCCCGAGCAACCCGAGCTTTATTCTGCTCTCTAAGTCCTTCCCTGAACCCACGATTCGCTGCTTTATCTGCTTTGCCTTGTACAAACTGCTCTTTGGCGCGGTCGTACGATAAATTCTTTAGACCAGAGCCAGTGCGTGCATTTTGCGCATTCATGTCTACCCCTAGCCCTTGCCCAAGCTTTGCTGCACCGCGCTCATACACTTTTGCTCCTACCTTGTCGGCAGCGGCATCGCGAACTCGCCCTGCCACTGTCGTAGCATCACTCGCGCGCACGTCTTTGTTTGCAGCACTATCCACAACTGCGCCAGATGGATCTTGCGCCGCCACTATCTCGGCCCCGCCTTCAGCAACCTGTTCGCTATCGGGTGCAGAATCTTGCCCAGCACCAGCCAACCCAGACGACGAAAAGCGACGCGCAGCAGCGTCGGCGTTTGGATCATAAAACTGTTGTGGTTCGGTGGCCATAGGAAAACAAAACTAACACAGGGACAATCCTGCACCACACCGTACATGCGCTACCAATGTCTATACAGGAGTCGTTTGCTGTTTTTGCTGTTCTTTAATTTCCAGCAACTGCCGTGGGTCAGTAGTAATTATCTGGTCTTCTATGTACGAAGCGTACACCTTAATTGCCGCATGCTTCGTGCCTGCAAAAAAGATACCTTCCCCTACTTCACTTTCCAAAAGTAAATACTTTTCCCCTTCAGTTAAAAAGAATGTTTCGGCAATAATATTAATGGAAGCAGGGCTTTGTTTGAGCAGTAACTGGATAGATGAGTTCGTCACAATTGGCTTTCCATACGGAGACGCCATAAAGTCAGCAACGTCTTGCGTAATGGTGGTTAAGCCTAAGTAGTACTTACGGCAGCGCTTCGCAATCCCGAAAATAAACCGAGCACTATCTTCGTGTTGCATCATGACCCACGCTTCATCGAGCACTAATATACGTCGCTTGAGCTCGCTCCGTACTAAATTCCAAATATGGTTTACCAACACGAACATCGCAATTGGACGCAACGTGTCTTCGAGGTCTCGGATTGAGTACACCACAAGACTATTTTGCAAGCCCACATTGCTTTGGTGGTCGAAAATGCCGGCAAATGTTCCTTGGGTGTATTTGGAAAGTCGCTGTGCTAAGTTTTCTGCACCCACCATACCAGACAACACCTCTACCAAGTCTCCCATGGTCGGGAATTCTACTCCGGTGTTATCGCTGGTAGCAGTAATGTCTTTTTTAGCGTACGCCTGCCAAATCGCACGGTCCATAAGAGCCTCTTCTGTTGGGTCAAGCTTCCCCAGCATAATATTCATGAGCCCAAGCATAAAGATGACCGCACTACGCATAACATCTTCTTGGCTTTCCCCTTCTAGACCTCTGGGCAAATCAAATGGGTTAATGCGTGATTGAGAATTAAGCGAAATATTCACAAAACTACCCCCCACTGCTTCTGCTAGATGCTGGTATTCATTTTCTGGGTCAATCACAATAACGTCTGTGCCAATCATCAGACTACGCAGAATTTCTAGTTTGATTGCATACGATTTTCCCGCACCAGATTTCGCGAACACCACTGCGTTGGCGTTCTCCATTTTGAACCGGTCAAACAAAATCAAGCTGTTATTGTGCCGGTTTATACCATATAAAATCCCGTCGTTACTCGTCACATCAGGCGACACAAAAGGGAACGTGGTGGAAAGTGGACCCGTATTTAAATTGTTTCCAATATTTATTTCGTCGAGTGCATACGGCAACGTCGAAGTCAGCCCCTGCTCTGTTTGCATGAGCGCCCGTTTCGTCACAATCAGCTTTGCCCCTAGTGTGCTTTCCAAAACAGTCGATTGCTCGTCTAGCTCTTTGAGAGAGTTTGCATAAATGGTCAGGTACAGCGCAAACCGAAAATACTTTTCTGTTCCTTGCAGGAGCGCATCTCGCAGACCTTCCACATCTTTATATGCTGTTTCCAGCATTGGATCGCGCACCATCCCCTTTTCTTGGTTTATGGTCATTTGCGAACCAATTTCACCCACCTTCGATCGCAACTTTTTCAGAATGGTCGCAGAGTCAATAGGGTAAATAAACATGGACACGTCTAACTCACCTTCGGAGTTAATCACGAACGAAAGCCACCCTGTCGACAAAAACCGTGGATACGCGAGCACAAAAAAGCTACGGCCATATTTGCCGTTCAGCAAAAAATATGAGCTTTCGTATTTCAGCGCTGCGGGAGATAGTAAATCTTTCAGCGTGGTAATACCTTCTTGGTATATTTTTTCAATCTCTGCAACTTGTTTACCAACCGCAGCAGAAGACTTCACTGCTTCCAGCTTTTCTTTTTGTGCCTGTATTTCTTCTGGTGTTTTGCTTGCAAATAAAGCCATACAAATATTCCTTATTGGGCTGTTCCAACCACCTTAATATCGCCAAGGCTTTCACTGTTGAGCGCTGGTGCCGATTCAAAATTGTACGAATTATAATACAACTCAATCAGCGCCCCTGTATCGAGCCGTACCACTCGTAAGCCCAACCCAGAGAGGTTGCTTACCACAGAATCCACTCGCTGCTGTAATTGCTCGCTGTAGTGCTTAATATTTTCTATCTTTTTGTTCGCCTGTGTTGCTCCACTACCACCAAAAAGACCGGAAAACAAACCGCTCGAGGCAGGAGTAACCGTTTGGGCAAGCGGCACCACAATATAAAACTCTTTGCTCATGACGTTGGCGTCATTTACCAGCTCAGAAATAAAATCAATGTAGTACTGTGCTTGCATGCGCAATAGTTCATTTTCCAAACGCTGTGTTATCAGTTGCAATTTGTTGACATAGTCAGCTACATTCAACTTCCTGCTTTGCATTAAAATCTGTATGGGAAAATCCAAAGAATTCAGGAACCGTTGGTACCCAAAGATTATGCCGTTTTGCTCGTCTTCATTTTTTAAATCAAAATTGGTAGATCCCACTGCTAAAACAGCTCGCAACGTTCCGTCTTGCATGATTACAAGATTGTCGCGAATCTCTGAGATGCGAAGCACATGTCCTGTCGGTGTGCCTGCATGTGTGGTTGTTTTTTTGCTTTCAGATGCCATAAAGTAAAACTCTCTTCGGGCTATGGTTTACGATTGAGTAGCTCGGCTTCTTGCTGTTCACGCTGCTCAAGCTGGTACTGAATCTTCTTTAAGCGTGACCGAGTATCTTCTTGATTTACTACCACAGGGGCTGGTTTTTGTACTATATTTTTCACTTCGGTAAACACCATACCAGCCATTTCTTTCTGAAATGTGAAAAACTTCGGGCGTGACCAATAGTTTATAAGTGCTCCAGCAGAAGCGTAAAGTGGCCTGCCATTAAACTGGCCAAAAGCCAGCACAATCCCTGGAATACCAAACAGGAACGCTACCAAGCCAGTAATATAGTAGTCTTTTGTTGTTGAGTACGCCACAAACACAATAGCTGCAGTCGCCAGCAAAATCACGAACTGCTTAACCGTAAGCGGTCCAATGATTCTATCTTCTACTTCGGTGAATTGTGGCACAGGAAATTGCATATATGTACCGTTTTGATACTCAATAGCCAAACTACAGAACACAATCTAACACTGTGTCGCGCATAGTTATTATACCATGCAGGCATAGCGCAAGAAGCATACTAATTGCTTTTTGCTTGTTGTAAAAAGTCACTCAGTGCTTCAAAGTCCTGCTTACGCAATACCGCCTTACCTGCCGCCACGAGTTCTGCTTCGAGCGCTTCGAATGTGACGTGCTCCCGCAAAATCCGAGCGCCAACGGCTAAGTATGTTTTGTACAACGGCGAGCGCTCGAATGCTAATTGCACAGAAAAATACCCAAATCGTTGTGCTAACTGCGCAAATGCCTGCTGCACAAAGCCCATACCTCGAGCTTGCAACGTCACAAGATTTATCCGACTCATATCTTCCAAACTTCGCACCTGTTCGAGCACTTCAGTTGAGGTATCTAAAAACTCTTTCTGTGTTTCTACAGGCGCAGCAACAACAGGTTGTTGCAGAGTCTGAGGGTTTTCAACACGCTCCACCTGCAGAACAGCTTTTTGCTCGGCCCGCACAGGAGCAGTCACAGGAATATTGTTAATCAATACCGTGCGACCACTTGCAGACGGCTGGGCGATATCTGCAACCGGTGACCGATGCAGTGTTGTGGCAAAGTTTCTATCCAAAAAGGCAGATACACTATTTTGGCTTGTTCCTGCTGCAGGAGTAACCACTTCGGGCTTTTGAGCAGGTGCGGGTAAATCTAACTCTGGCGGGGCAGCACCCAAACGAGCTGCGGTCTGTACAGGGATGCGCTTTACTACAGGCGCTTCGGGTAATTCAGGCTTTGGTTCCAACACCGTGCACAGCTCTAGTAACTGTTTGTCGCTCATAAGCGGCAACAAAGACAACCATTCTGCGCGTTCGGCGTCAGAAAGATTTGGAGAAGTCTCCACCAATATTCGTGCGTGTTCGATTTGGTTTTGATTTACCATAGACAGTTTTTTGGTAAAGCTGGAACTAAAGCTTCTGTTTTAAATCTTCAAGTTTGTGGGCAATTTTTTCTGCCAATGCCGCGTCTGGAGTTGCAACTTTTTGCACTGGTTCAGATTGCTTCGGAGGAGCTGGCGGATTTACTGGCTGTGTTACTACTGGAACAGGAGGAGTAGGAACTTCCTCTTCTTTCTGAGACTCAGCACCACCAACCTCAAGTCCTGTTTTATCTGACGCACCGAGTGGTACTTGCACCAAAACCCCTTGTACGTTTGGAGTCCCAGTCATAGTAGCTTCACCCTGCTCTCCTGCAACAACCTCCGCAAGTTCAGCACTTTGGTCTTGCACCACCAACCCAGCTCGACTCGTAGTTGGTGTAACATCTACAAATTCTTCTAGTTCAACTTCAGTAACGTAGGGATCACTGAGCCAATCATAGAGTTCGCACAATGCCAAGAGCACCGCCTGATCTTCTTTGGAAAGCTTTCGCGCGTTTTCTGAATCGTTCACAAATTTTATACGATCCAGCGCTCCTCTGGAAATAGCATCGCTTGTGCTAACCGCATCGTACTCTGCCAACCAATGCTCAACAGTCGCAGACACCATCTTATCTAAAACTTTTATCTCTGTCCCAAGCATTTCTTGGTTTTTTTTCAAATAAGGCACGAACTGCCTACCCCACTCCCCGCCGTCATATTCTGGTTCGGCAACGTAGTAGGCATAACGAATACTGCTCAAAAAAACTTCTCCCGCTTCCAAATAATACAAAATATCTGTTTGCAATAGAGCCGCCAACAAGTCATGACTAACGTATCGAATATTTTGAAATACGACAGAACGAACCCCTGAAAGCGCCCGCAATGCAACTACCGCCTGACCCAACCTGAGAACAAAAAAATCAGACACAACACACAAAATCCACTTCCCAAAGTAAAAGTCAGGATTGTGTGAAGCTGCAACCAATAGTTCATCTACCCTTGAAAAGTTCTCCGCTTTTGCATTCTGAAAAATTTCAAATACAACTTCGAGCCAAGCTGTCCTTGCGTTGAGCGTATCAAACTCACCCAACTCGAGCAAAGTATTAATTTGGTCAAGTGTTGCTGGGCCGCACAGCGAAAGACCTTCGCCCCCAAAAAGACTAGCTATTTGGGTGGGCAATTGTATTTTCGCTAACTTATTTTGAATATGTGCGGCTGTAACCATGGTAACTAGTTAATTAAAACCCTGCGTCTGCCTTAAATTTCTCACGAAGTTTTTTAACTTCATCAGCATTTAAATCTTCTTTCCCCAACGCAGCGTCCAGCTCATCACTGCTATTTGAATACAAATCTGCAAACTTACGCAACTTTTCCTTAGAAAGAGAGGCAATCACATCGAAAGGTTTATTACCTTTTAGCTTACCCCACTTTGCCATAAAGCTCGCTGCGAGTACTGGATCAGCAAACATATCTGCGTGCATATTTGCTGCTTGTTCGTTAGCGGATTTCTTCTCCCAGCGCTTCTTACGGAAGCGAGAGTTTTGCTGAGCATCGGTATACACTTTCACATCATCACCAGATTTTTCACCATGCGTTGCAACAGTAGCAAACTCTTTCTTATCGCTAGTTTCGGAGCCATCAACCATCTTCACCTCAACAGGATCAATGACATTATCCAGTTTTCCGTCGCTAATCATTTTCGCGTTCACTTTATCTCGCAATTGCTCCAAGTTTCGACGGCTCAATCCCGCCGCTGCACCCGCTTCATAAAAATGCTCAATCGAAGCATTCTTCCCTGCGGCAATAGCAGCGAGCTCTACAGTAGCCGCAGCTGCCCCTGGCCCACCAGACGCAACCACACGATTCAAGTGGTCTTCTACCAAACGCTTTTTCATGTCATCAAAGCTACCTTTGTCCAAAGCAACATCTGTACGTGCCAACAACTCTACAGTCTTGGCAAAAGAGCTTGCCGCAGAGCCGAATACTGCTGCCAAGTTTTCTGTATTTTCTTTTGCGGTGTTATCGCGTATGTCTTCTTTTTTATCTTTTTGAGCTTTTGCCAGATCTGAATCTTTTAGAGCTTGCACAGCCTTTGGTGTTTCGCCTTTACGCAATGAGCGTGCATCTTTTGCATATGCCCCCATCAGATTTTGTCGGTCCTGAACATCGCTCTTGCGCTTCTTCTTTGCTGCTTCCCACACAGAGCCGCCGGTAGCAGCATTAAATGCAACACCTTTCCACCCCTTCATATCATCTGCTTTTTTTGGCCCTAAATACTTTTCAACATTGTCATAGTACTTGATCTTAGCGTTATCTTTCAGCTTATCCACCCCCGCCTGCGCTAATACAATTGGAGTTTTTGCCACAGTGGTTGCTGCTTTCCCCACAGAAGAAACAGCGCCTGCTGCGTACCCGCCCAAAGCAGCGGCAGGGGCAAATGCCATACCTGTCGTCTTGTTGAGTGTTTTGGTCACAAACCCACCAGCCCCGCTCCCAAAGCTAGTCGCCACCTTTAAAGTCATGTATAGAAACACCAGTGGGATAATGTTACTTGCCAGAGCGAACGCCGCGCTATTTAACCAACTTTCGTTTAATGCCACTTGGCTCTTTGAAGCCAAATCTTGAATAACTGTTCTATTTTTTACAGTCATGAGAGCAGTCAAGTTCAGCATGAACCCAACTGCAGGAGTAACAAGTGCCCAATTTATAAATTTATTCCACCAGTCCTTAGAGTAGCCTCCTGTTTTTGGAAAAATGGAAGCTACATACGGTATTGGCGAAAGCATTAAAAGCAACCACAGCATAACAACCCGAATACACGCCAAAATAGTAATTGCCAATATAGCAAAGAAAGCCGCAAAAGCAATAAAGAATTGCGTCACAATTCGAATAGTTTCAGAGAAATCACCCAACTGTGCCCCAGGGGTGTCCGCCCAGATGTTACTCACAAAAAGGGTATTGATGATTGCCCTCACAGCCCCACTGCCATCAGATAAAAACTGCTGCTGCAATGTATCTGCAATACCCAAAACAGCTTGCGCAATAGTTAAGCTAAAGTTAATGAGGATTGCCCCAATTATCAGTTTTACGAGCAAGTCTTTAACCGCATAACCGTTAATGCGGAACACTGTAGCCACACCAATTGCCACAATAGCCAGAATGAACAATATGTTCCCAAGGTTGCGGAAAATTTCCCATGCTGGGTAAATAACCTGTGCAAATTCGTCGCTAAAAGTACGGATAGACAAGACCGCTTCCAATAGGGTCCCAATTGCACTTGCAGCAGCTGACATGGTCGAAATAAAGAATTTCAATACTCCACCAATCACAAAGTTAACAAAACCAATCAAAGGATTATTTTTTCCAGGATCAGCTTGGTTAAGCTCATTTGTTTCGGTCCCAGTTACATTTAGCTTTGTTGTCCACTCAGCTTTAGGAATTGCTTGCAACTGGCCACCAACTGTTTGCATTGCCTGCACAACAATAGTGTACTCTTTTGGACTTTTAGGGTAGGAACATTCTAGCCGTGCTCCGAGTGCAGCAGCTTGCTTTATCCCCACCCCACAATCGTACTGAATACTAGTAGCAGCTGGCCCTCCTGCTTTTACATACGTCACATTGTATCTGTAGGTAACCGAAGTAACCCCAACTGAAGTGCCTCCAACTGGTAGAACTGCCAGAGAAGGGTCGCCGGTAGTTGTAGCAGCACCAGAAGTAACAACAAGACTCCCTCGAAGGGTTACTAAATACCTGTTTGACTCATTGTCATAGTCATACTGCATCTTCACTGTAAGCTGATGGTCGCCTGCAGTAGTAAATAAGTCTGGGGTTACAAGCAGATTAAAATCTGCAGTAAGTCCTGCATTTGCTTTAGAAAATATACCGAGCCCACCAGTATCTGGTCCGTTGTACAAATTTAAGCTATACCCAGAGCGGTCTGTTAAAGAACCTTTGCACTCCGGCTTTACCGTTGCCTGCAGCGCCATGTATTGGCCCACTACATAAGGGCCAGTTCGAATGGCCGTATCCTTCAGAATTATACCTTCTGTCTCACAAGCAGACGCTGCTTGCAGGACTCGTCCCCTCGGAGGCTCTACTTCTTGCGCAAAAGCAGACGGAACAAGGGGCGTAAAAGCCAAAGCCGCCACCCCAAACAGGGTAGCTGCTAAAGCTATTTTGCCATACAATTTCAAATTTATTTTAGAGAAGAAATTCACCAAATTACAAGATTAGCTATTTTTACTGTACAATATTTTGCAAGAATTCCCAAATTATGTGGGTATAGGAGTTGGAGTATTTCTCGAATTTTCTTGTTGTTCGAAAATCATTGCCTCACACGCCTCAGGGCTTTGAATACACTCAGCAGCTGCATTATTAGTCACTGGCTTAGTAGAAGGAGTAAAATCACCAGGGATAAGGAAGTCAACTACTGGCACTTGTATGCACGATTCTTGCTCTCGTAATGTAACTCCGCCTTTTACGATGAGCTGATTTATAACACTCAGCAATATATTTGTTACAAAGTTCCCAAATCCTGGTCCGCCGGTTGTAGAATTACTTGGCAAAATATTAAATAGGGAATTAAGACCTGCCTGAATTTTGTTGCTAATAAAATCAACAGAAGAAACTATGGCGTTTGCAGACTTTGCGTCAATAGGGCTCTTCTTCCCTGGGGAGAGCAACTCTGCTTGCTTAGCTGTTTCTGCATTCGTTTTGGCGGCCTGCGCCAGTGCGTTGTAGAACAAATTGTACCCTTCAGAATCTCCACGAAGACTATTACTGGCAATAATCTTCTCGTAGAACTTCGGATCGCTTGTATCGAGCGGCACCGATGGGTCAAACCCAAGGTATTCCAAAGATTTTGCCTTGAGCGCCTTACGTATATCTTCTTGATCTCTTTTTTGACAGTTAAATTGTGGAATAAAAGCTTGAACAATGAGCTGATCTTTGAGCTCAGGAACATACTTCTCTAAATAGTTGTTCACATACTTACCGGTAACAGCATCACCGTAATATAAGAAGTTAGCAATGAGGTAGTTACTTTCAATTCGTAAAACCAATTCAGATATCTTATTTTTCGCAAAATTAAGCACCATAGCACCAAGAGCACTTCGCAGAAATTGCTCTGCCAAACGAGGAAGGTCCACCCCAATTGCAACAGTAAACTGCGCATTGGCTACTTTTACAAACTTGCCTGTGGTCGCGTCTACGTATTGGGTTTCAGAGTAGAGCGGAATTTCTCCATACGTCTTCGTCAGCCCTTGCACTGCTTTGTTGATGGACGCCACTTGGTTTTGCGCAGCAGCAAATGCAGGATATGCTTGATCCCACTGCCTACCACGAGCCGCAACACCACGCGCAACCGCATCTGCATTTTCCACCGTTTGTTTTTGCACAGCAATAGCGCCCACCATCGACTTCTGCAAGTCTAGTGCATTTTTTGGTACTGGCAAACTGTACAAAGTATCTAACGTATCATCTACCAACTTAACTGCTTGTGCGGTTTGCACAGGGCTTGGATTTTCTCCGTAAACACCATCAAATGACCCTGACGCTTCCAGATAATAAGTAGTCATAGCGTCCAGAGCTGCGGTAGCATATTTGCTTATCGCTTCCACAGAAGCTTCATTTGTTACTGTGAATCTACTTGCATCTATTTTCGGCTGTAACGCAGGCTTATTTGCCCCTAAAGACGCATTCACATCTATTGCCAATGAACCTTCATCTACCACTTTACTTAAAATATCTCGGCTCGCAACCGGATCTACTTTCAACTCTGCCAAATAGGTCCGGTACTCTGCCAACGTCTTCTCTTGGTTATCTAAATACGCCTGTTTTTGTTCGGGCGTTGGTTGCTGGTAGCCAAACTCAGGATTACTCCAAATAGTAGTTGTCACCAAAACAACTACAGCAAGAGCAGAGACACCGATAATAAGTTTTTGTTGGTTTATTAACTTCATACTTTATTTCAAAAAAATTGTTCGCAAAAGTACTTTCAGTATATCACTTTTTTTCATGCACAGGCAAAAGAAAAGTTGCACTTACGCAAAGTAAGTGCAACTTTTATAAAATGAGCTCTACTGACCAAACTGTTTGCTTGTCGTCAAGCTCCAGTTACCAGCCCCGCCAATAGCAGAGTTAGAAATTGTTTTAATCTTTGCTTCCACAATACCGGTAACTACAGGACAGCTATTCTTGTTTGCAGAACATGCAAGCCAATCAAGCTTCTTCCAAGAGTCGTCTGCACCAGAATCACTCAAGCGGTACCAGACTTCAAACTCGCCAGTCTTGAGCCCTGCCGCCATCGCTGCGGTTGGGCTAATTTTGGCTAGTTGCCTTCCAGTCGAGTCAGTTCCAGCGCTGGTAATACAAGGCATGGGAATTAACACCGAAACACTTTCTCGAGCGGTGAGGTCATCGGTCGTTGCCACATATTCACCTTGTGCAGTCCGAACCGAGAGCACGTCACCCTTCTTTAGAGTAAATGTTGTCCCAGATACTCTACGACCATTGATGTATATAGTTGCCCCTGCACTGTTTCGAGTATCTACCGCTGCTAGTATTGTCCCGTTAGACTGCACATTCACCCCAATAATAGGATCAGTCGACCCAACAGAACCACCAGCATCACACTGAGCCAAGTAGCCACCTAAACCACGAACATCTCTGGTTGGAGTAGGAGTTGCTTGCCCAACAGGAGTAGTAGATGCTGCCGGAGTTGGAGTAATCAGTGGTGTACCGCCACCAACACCCGCACCAGTCCCACCACACACCCACAGACCACTTGCACCAGTACCCGTACCACCAATACTTGTTCCAGGCGTTAGCGTAGCCCTACCAGAACAGCAGCGACTTCCTGAGCCACCATAGCGGTTTACCGTACGATATGTGTACCCATCTGCCTCACATTGTGAAATCAAAGTTGTTCCTGGAGGCCTACATGCTTCTTGGCCACCAGCTACCAATTTCTTAGTATTCGTTGGGCAAGGTGCACAGTTGGGTGAAACACTCGTGCGAGATGAACTACCTATATTCACATATTCATCTGGGCACAAAGAAATAAAAGTTCGAGTTGGGGTCGGTGTAGGTGTTGGAGTTACCAAAGGCACCGTCCCTGGAGCGCCACACCGTGCTGGCAAGCCTCGTTCGTCCACACACTTTTGATCAGTTGGAGTTGGAGAAGCAGTTGGTGTTGGGGTAAATGTCCCACCAGGGCCACCACCACACACCCAGAGACCACTTGCACCAGTTCCTGTACCACCAATACTGCTCCCCGAAATCAAAGTAGCACGTCCTGCACAGCAGCGACTTCCAGAGCCACCATAACGGTTAACCGTACGATATGTGTACCCGTCTGCTTCACATGAAAGGGTTAATGTCGTTTCAGGAGGGCGACACGCTTCTTGCCCGCCAGCTGTCATTTTCTTCGTACCAAGTGGGCACCGCACACAGTTCGGAGAAACGCTCGTGCGAGATGAGCTACCTATATTCACATATTCATCTGGGCACAAAGAGCCAGACGTTGTTGGGGTTGGCGTTGATCGTACAGTAGGAGTAGGAGTCGGGGTTGGAGTTACCAATGGCACCGTCCCTGGAGCGCCACACCGTGCTGGTAACCCACGTTCATCAACGCATTTTTGATCAGTTGGAGTTGGCGAGCTAGAAGGGGTTGCAGTTGGAGTAAACGTCCCACCGGCGCCACCACCACACACCCAGAGACCACTTGCACCTGTGCCTGTACCACCAACACTGCTCCCAGGAATCAAAGTGGCACTACCTGCACAGCAGCGACTTCCAGTGCCGCCAAATCTATTTACTGTTCTATATGTATACCCATCTGGCTCACAAGACAAGGTAAGTGGCGTCTTCGAAGGAAGACACGCCTCTTGCCCACCAGCTGTCATTTTCTCAGTGTTCGTCGGACAAGGTGCACAGTTAGGAGAAACGCTCGTGCGAGAAGAGCTGCCAATATTTACCTGACCATCTGGACACAAAGAACCAGCCGCACCGCCACGTATTGGCAATTCAGAAGCCCCACTATCAGATCGAGGCGGTGCCGAAGTGCCCAAATTCACCTCAGTCGGAGTAGGTGTCGACATAGTACTGCCATTAAACACACGCCGTAAAGTCGAGAGTAAATCGGCACGAGCAACACCTACCGAAAAAACCTTGCTTGGTTTTACGATATGCCCTGTGAATCCTGCCATAAAAGCACACACAAGTACACCTACTAGTGCGTAGCGCTTCCACCCAAGACTGCTAACACGCGTGCTCGCTTGTTTTAAGCGATGCATTTGAGAATTTAAAAAATGTACCATACGATTTTGTTTCCTCTGGCCAAAAACGAACTAAGGTTTAGAGCGCTCTAAGTGCAGTACTGTTTATAATTTGACCCACAAAAGGGTCTTGAATATTGCCACTTGCTTGCATGACTATGTAATCGGTGTCACTTTTTTGGATTACTACGAGCTGAACAGTGCTTTTATTTTCTGTAAATGTAACTGTCGCAGTGCGTAAGCCACTATTGGTTACTCCTTCTACTACTTTAGTAACGCCAGCCTTAGAAGCGGCTAAACTAGTCGCAACAGATGCCAAAGTTTTTTCTACTGTCTTCACGCCACGGCTAATGCGCAGTTGCGTGCTTCCTGCAGCTGTCGCAGAAATATCCAAGGTATTGCTCACCACCAACAGACCCTCTGCGCCTGTAACTTCCTGCGCATACCAAGAAAGTGGCATGGAGAAGGTATACCCTTCCGCTTCAAATGGAATCCACCCAAGCGGAGCCACAGTACCAGAAAGTACCTGTGAAGCTGCATCGGCAGTCATAGGCGTTGGTCCGGTATCTTTAGTTTGAGCAGTATCACCGCCCTTATTAGAGCAGCCTGCTGCGAGTAAGGCAATCGCAGAAGCGGCAATCACTATTTTTTTTGCTTGCATCTTAATTTTTTGTTCAATTATATATTGACCCCTTCACATAATAAAATAAAGGAGTGCATGTATTTTTAGTATACCACATAGTCCCACTTACTGCTGCCAATTTTGTGCCAGTCGAATAAAATCTTCAACCGACAAATTTTGCGGGCGCGCGTCTCGTGTAATCTGCGCACTGGATAACAGCGCGTCAGCTTGTGCTGAACTCAAATGCAACCCCGCAGAAAGAGAATTGTGAATTTGCTTCCGCTTACCAGAAAAACAAGCTTTTGCCACAGTAAAGAGACTGACCTCTGCTGCTTCTGGCAATAGCGGTTTTGCATACACAGCAACATGTACCACTGCGCTATCTACTTTCGGCGCTGGAAAAAATGACCGCGCGGGCACTTCTCGAATAACCTGTGGTGTACCCACCAGTTGCACAGACAAGCCCAGCAAATTCATCCGACCAGCACGCGCGAGCATATTATGCGCCACTTCTTTCTGAACCAATAACGTAACACTACTTACAACAAAGCCTTTTGGGCGAATGAAAAGCTGCACCAACTTACCCGTTGCATAATACGGGATATTCGCCACAATCTTCACTGGTGTAGTCCGTGCCACTCCAGCGGAGTCTAACAACGCCCCAAAATCACACTGGAGCGCATCTCCAAACTGCACAGAAAAATTAGGAAATTCAACAGTAAGCGCTTCCAAGAGTGGACGAAAACGCTCATCCTTTTCCACTGCAAACACTCGAGCCCCGCGGGAAAGCAATGCTCGCGTCAGAGTGGCAACCCCAGGACCCACCTCTATAACAACATCCCCTGCGGACACTGCCGCTGCCACAAGCATAGCGTCTAATACTGTTTCATCGAGCAAGAAATTCTGTCCGAACGTTTTGTTCGGTGAAAGCCCATACCGTCCAAGGCTCTTTTCTATTTCTGGTAATAAACTCATAGTATGTGCACTCTCACATTATTAATCTTCATAGGGTACATAGGAAACTGACCCGTCTACCCCACCGTCACTTTCTGGCAAAAACCGAGGCCTTGACCCCCGCCAGTGAATAGCCGTTTCGGGAAGCCCTCGCAAGAATCTGCTCGGCACACCAACTTTTGTTTCCCCATACAGCCCCCTCTGGCGCGCAAGAGTAATATACAACTCTTCTTTTGCTCGTGTAATACCCACATACGCCAGACGCACTTCTTCGGCAAGGGCTTTTTCATCTTGTAGGCTTCGTGCATGGGGCAACAAACCCTCTTCTAGCCCAGCAAAAAATACAACATCAAATTCTAGCCCTTTCGCTGCGTGCAAAGTCATAAGCGTTATCGCATCATCAGTAGCCCCCACTGCATCTGCCTCGCTCATAAGTGCCGCTTCTTCTAAAAAGAGACTGAGTGACTGCCTCCACTCAAAGTTGGCATACTTTCCAGCCAAACTTTCTAACTCCCGCAAGTTATCATATTTATCCACCAAAGCGGGATCCCCTGTAGCATACTGCGCGAGCAAACCACTTTGTGCGAACACTGCTTGGATAAACTCTGTGAGTGACATTTTTGCGTCGAGCGCATCAAGCTTTTGAAATAATTGAATAAACTGTAGTAATTTGCTTTGCTTGTCACCTAACTGCTGACGCGCAGCCGCATATATAGCAGCGCAGGTGAACAAACCCTCTGCTGTTTGCACGTTCGATTCATGCGTAACTCGAGCGTGCTGGATAACACCCCCCAACACATCCAGTGCCTTATCGCCCACCCCCCGCTTTACCGCGCCAGCCGCCCGCTCCCACGCCAGCAGGTTCGTAGGATTCATAATAACTCGTAAAAAAGCGAGTGCGTCTTTTATTTCTTTTCTATCAAAGAAACGCAACCCACCAACAATGCGATACGGAATCCCCGCAGCAATACATGCGCTTTCCAGCACACGAGACTGCGCATGTGTCCGATATAACACAGCATACCGACCCAAGGGGCCATGCAGTTCATGCAAACGAGCTGTAGCTGGTTGTGACCGTGGCCCTTTCGTACGACTCGCAAGTAAATAATCCAAAACAGAAAATGGCTTATCCACCCGCTCCTCTTCTACTGCATCTTCCGGTAGCGTAAAGACTGCCCCTTCTGGATTGGATTTTTCCACAATAGCATTCACTATAAACGCCGCTTCTTCTTGCTCTGAGGCTAGCTCTTGTACGACTACCCGCTTCCCCCCTTCGCGGTTTGTCCACAGCTCTTTTGGTTTCTGTTCTTTACTGTGCTGCAACACTGCGCCAGCAACGGCCAATACATGTGAAGTCGAACGGTAGTTCTGATCGAGCACTACTACTTGTGCGTTAGTAAAATCAGTTTCAAAGTTCAGAATATTCGTCACATCGCTTCCCCTAAAGCCGTAAATGCTTTGCGCATCATCACCCACGACTGAGATTGCCGAAGGTGGACACAGTGCTCGTAAAAACCTGTACTGTATGGGGTTCGTATCTTGATACTCGTCTACTAACACATGCCGAAATAAATCCTGATAAAACGAGCACACAGCAGGAAACTCTTCCAAAAGCCGAGTCGGAAGTACCACAAGATCGTCCAAATCTACAACCCCGAAACTTTGTAACCGCTTTTGATAGGCGTAGTAGGTTTGCAGTAAAAACCCACCAACAAAATTTCGGTACTCAGTTGCACGTTGCTCCGGAGAAACACCACTATTCTTTATAGAATGAATATAATGCAGTGCCATTGCAGGCAGAATACTCTCTGGCACTTCGAGCGCAGTGAAGATCTCCTTTATCATCTTTTGCTGGTCATCAGAGTCAATAATGCTGAACTGAGACGGTACCGAGAGCAATGACCCATGCAGACGAAGCATTTTCACTCCAAGACTATGGAACGTACTCAACACAGGCTCCACTGACCCACCTATCGCAGGAGAAAATCCCACCATGGGAGCACTCTGGTGCGCAGACCCTAATTGACGCAACAGTGCCCTCACCCTGCCAGACATCTCCGCTGCAGCTTTGTTCGTAAAAGTAAGGGCCAAAATATTACCCGCCTGCACTTTGCCTGTACTAATAAGCCACGCTATCCGCAAAGCCAACACCTTCGTCTTACCGCTCCCAGCCCCCGCTAATACTAAAAGCGGCTCAGTACTTGCCGTCACCGCTTCCCTTTGCCGATTGTTCAATTTTTGTAACTCTTGTTCTAAGCCCATCGTTGCATGTAGGTTAACCGAACACAAAATACACTCCTCTATATAATGAATAATACAGGAGCTGCATACATTACACCACATCCCCCAAAAATGGCTGTTCCTATTAGGTATTCTCTAAGGTAGTTTTACCTCATATTTATAAGGGAAATCGTTTTTTCTTGCTTATTTTCAGGGCCAACTGGCAAGGCGAAGGCCCAGTGCTTGATTTACCCCCAGTCACCCCCTAAACTAAATAATGTCAATCTTGGATACCTACTGAATACGTAGCCCAAGTACTCCTTATACGAAGACCTGCCGAAATACTCTGATGTTCTCGTTGCATATATTTCGTTAAAGTTTTCAATCCTGTGAGCATTCCGGTTTCGGAGCTTATACAAGAAACGGATTCGGTATTTTATTTCAATTTTTCTCGTACAAGACTATCCAGCGAGTCAGTAAGTCATGCATGGCTAAACTTGGCCAAAGCCGACACATTTTGACCATTGTGATATCACGGATAACTAAAACAGTACAAAGCATAAGCAGGGCAAGCGCAGACAGTCTTTTTGTGCACCCAGCTACCCAACTCGCCAAAATGCCTTGGCAAAAACTTGCTATGAAGTTCGCTGACGAAGCTATGCTGCTCGTCATCGCCCTTGTTGTTATTGGGACTAACGTGCTCATTAGCCATGCCTCAGTTGCGCATAGAGACTCAAGCCTCTTTGCAGTAGAGTTAGCACGCCACGCAGCGTATAACCCACAACTGCACACCACCCTCTACAGCACAACAACCAGCACCAGCAGCAAAAATACCCTCATAGCAGAAGCACAAGCGCAAGAACAAACCGGCACCGAGTCAACACAAAACACTATCGCTGGTTCTGTAAATGCAAAGTCAGGACTGCTTTCTATAGATGAAACAGGATTATCGGCAAGCGCAGCCGACTCAATCAAGCCGCTCCTCGATAACCAAATCAAAATCTACCAAACCAAAACTGGTGACACGCTCACAGAACTTGCCACGCAGTTTAAGATTGATGTGAACACTATTAAATGGTCCAACAACTTGACCAGTGACACACTCAAGGAAGGTTGGTATTTAGTCATCCCTACGGTGAAAGGTGTATTGGTAAAAGCAGACAACGACACCACCATTCCGGGTATTGCCCGAAAATTCAAATGTTCCGAAGAACGCATTATTTCCTACAACGGGCTCGATGGTGCAGACAGTGTGGAACCAGGCCAATATATTATGTGTCCTGACGGTCAAATCAGCGCGACCAGCACTATCGCACAAGGAAAAACCACTCGCACCATTGGTGTGAACTATGCAGCTATCCCAGACTTACCTGGTGTCGTAAACTCTTTCGTAAAAGGCAACTGTACATGGTACGTTGCAAAGAAGATCAAAATTACGTTTAAAGGTAATGCAAACCAGTGGTTAAGAAATGCTCCTTCTGCAGGCTATCAAACAGGCAAACTCCCTATGGCAGGCAGCGCTGTAGTCACCTCTCTCGGAGGCAAATACGGACACGTAGCCTATGTAGAGTCGGTAAACAGTGAAGAAGGTACCATCTCTATCTCGGAAATGAACTACAGTGGACTAGGTGTAATCACCAACAGAACACTGGCAATAGATGAAGTCGTAGGATTTATTTATCCGAAAGAGTAAAAGAGTTAGAGAGAGAATAGAGGTTAGAGAATAGAGAATAGTAAAACAAAAAACCGCTTACGCGGTTTTTTTCTATTCTCTTCTGCCAGCTGGCGGACTCTATTCTCTA
>CAZTCH010000005.1:73570-90503 GCA_964612745.1 uncultured Candidatus Saccharibacteria bacterium
CGCTTACGCGGTTTTTTTCTATTCTCTTCTGCCAGCTGGCGGACTCTATTCTCTACTCTCTACTCTCTTTTCCGTTCGACGTTAAGACCTTAAGACGTGAAGACTCTCTAGTTTTTCTCGCAACTAGTTACTCGTTACTAGTCTTCTTCCTACTGTACTACAATACCATCATTCGTTCCCGTATTTGTATCTGCAGAAGTAATTTCGGGTAACGTAAGCTGGACTGTTTTTCCTGTGCCTGTATCCGTACCTTTCAAAGATATCTCACGTAGCAACTTAATCGGCTTACCCGCTGCTGCGGCTGGTGGCGTCACCCTCAGTGCCAACTCGACATTTTTTACAGGTAAAAATGAACCACTGTGTGCAGGAAGGGTATCAAAGCGCCAACTAATCCGCCCTGTAGCCTGATCGTACGTAAGATCTCGAGCCACATCAGAAGCAAGCGCAGTTTTATCGAGCGTCACGCCAGACGCAACCACAGCCGTAAAGACATTTTGGCGCACGTCACTCGTAGAATTGCGGAGACTAATCTTCACCGTATAGCTCGTCTGCTGTCCTACTCGTGGAGGAAGTGGTCCACTCGCATGCGCCACGGCAGATTCTGCGCGGACTTCTGTGGACAAATCTGCAGTCACTCTATTCCCAGGGAGAAACGAGTCGTATTCATTAGAAGTGATTTTTACGTTCGTCACTAATTTTGGATTAGTTGTTCTATCACTCACCAGTGGATTTCGCAACCGAACCGAAACACCAACTGTGCCAGAATCCCCTGGAGACACACTTTCCAATGCAGGATACCCCGCTGCCGAAAAAGTTACTGTATTCCCACTTATGCTCCCACCTTCTGCCTGAATACTACTTAAATCCGCAGCTGCACTATCAATACTAAACACAATGCGTACCGCTTTAGCGACAACGGTTGCATTGTTTTTATAGGCGAGTTCATACTGCACGGTATCTCCAGCCTTTAGTATTGGAGTCTCTGTCGCAGGCACACCTTCCACTGCTTGCGTAACCAATAAGGGCTGGTTTGTAATGGCCGTTGTATACTGCCCCTCTGTCTGCACGTAGTATTGACCATTTGCGTCAGGTACGAGCAATTGTGCAAGAAAAGTATAGCTTTGCCCTGGTTGTCCACCAGAAAAAGTACCAGAAACTCGAATAGTGCCTTGTGCGCCAACTGGAAAAGGAGTAATGTCCCACGTGTCTGTACCCTGACTCGGATCTGGCTCACTTTGCGCAAACTGAAACCCTTGTGGGGCAACTAACTTCACCCGCACCGCTTTGAGGTCGCTTGTCCCTTGGTTTGAATACGCCACCGTGTAGCTCACCACACTCGCATTTGCTATCTCACGTGGACCTTCGACAGATATCCCCGCACCAGCAGCAGTGACTTGGACTACACCCTTCGCTTCTGTGGAAAAATCCGCACTCAACCCCGCAATCTCATACTTCAGCGTACTGATAAAAGATAATTGACTTCCCACACTCCCCTCGAGGCGCACCTTAATCAACACAGCAACATTTATCCCAGCAGGTACATCTGGTAAAGAAAAAACAGTACCGGATAAATTCTCTGGCTGTGGGTTAGCACTCACGAAAGTCACGCCCGAAGGGTACACCAACTCAAGAGTCCCTTTGGTAATAGTTTTGGTATCGTTATTTGTAACCAATACCTTTGCGATAATCTCCGCGCCGCTCGGTGCATTTGCTGGCACTTCCAACGTTGCGCTCACTTTCGGTTGCTCTGGAGCTGCTGGACGCCTCAGCGCAAAATAACCCAAAACGGCGATTACTAAAATCGCAAGCGCAGAAACAATAACATACCATTTATTCCGAGCAAAAAAAGACCCTTCAAAGACAGCTATGGGCGCCGCAGGAGGTGGCGGACTTGCTGGAGCGAGATGATCTCGCGTTACTGGGTCGAGTGAAGCATTTGGCACTGATTGTTTTTCAAATTGGTCCATATATATAGCGTTACCAACACTTACAGTATACCATTTAAAAATTCAAAAGAACGAACTGGCCTATCCAAATAATACTCAATAGCACCTTCCAATAGTCCCACAAGTGCCGCTAACGAAGTGCGCTGTTCTGGTTCTAACAATACCCCCGCAGGAGACGCATATGCGGAAATATAGAGAGCCAAAACTTCAGGAGAAACTGGCGATTGGTCAGTCGCGGTACTCAGTGGAGCAAACCCACCGTGCCGTACATCAAAAAAATATGCTTCGTGAGGCACCAGTTGACGCATCCCCACCCCAAATGCTTGCAATAACTTAATCTGCACACGCGCACACAACCACGCAAGCTCAATTTCGCTCGTGACGCCTGCCAACTGCTCAAAAAAATATTCAGCAACAGAAAAAATCTCTAAGCTGGGCTCATGATCTGGAGTGGCTTTCCCCACCACCTCCACAAACCAGCTATAGAGCACTGCTTGCTGCTCAGTCATGCCAGCCGCATACACAGTGCCGTTACTCACGCCAATAAGCTTAAACAAACCAGAGTCAGAACGAGACACGAGTCGAATATCAAAACAAGAAGCAGGCAAGAGGGCGGAGGAAAGCCTGCTCTGAGGCCTTCTCGCAGCTGCAATGACTGCTCTGATCTTCCCTTCTTCTTTTGTAAACCAAGTTCCCAGTACGTCTGCCTCCCCTAACTGTTGCTGCTTCAATAAAAATGCTCGAACAACGCTATCATACCTCATACCGCACACCCCCACTCCTTGCAAAGCTATCAATAAACTCTGAGTACTGTTGCCGGAAATAGAAAAAACAGAGTATCTCAAACAATAAAATTGCTAGTAAAATAATAGTCTTTGTCCGATGTTTCATACGTATAGCTTACTGTACTAGCTTAGCTCTGACAACCAAGCGCTTATCAACAGTGAATAAAGGCGTGCACGTATACACCGTCAACATTGGCTGTTCTGTTGCCTGCTCAATCTCGACAGCGTTTGGGAGCGTTACAAGCACGCTCTCTACCTCGTACACGTACTCTTTCTCCTGCCAATACACAACCAACTTATCACCCGCTGCTACTTTGTCTAAATGATAAAAAGTTTTTGGACCAGAGGTATATAAAAACCTATGTCCTACAAGCACGACGTTACCAATGCTCCCTGGAAGAGCCGAGTGCGGCCGCCGCCACGCCCCATCGTCCATCGCTCGAGCAGTCGTCCCTTCTATAATAGGCACGAACACACCAATTTTTGGTATAGAAAGCGTGTTCTGTTTTGGGATTACCGTAGTCACCGTAACAACGTCACTCTGCATAGCAGACCGTGGGGTAACCAATGTTACCGTCTCCTCTTTGGAAAACCCTAAGAATCCCTGTACGGATTTAGCGAAACCACTGTGACCGACAGAGTACCACACCGCAGGAAAAACTGGGGCTAAGGCTATGTATAGCCCTAGCCCTAATATAATTCCTAGCAAATATCGATTGAGTACAGCGTACTGCTGCGGGGTAATGTGCATGAACACTCAAGTAACTATACTTCGTCTTCAAAACCAACTGCTACGCGCCCAACAGGAGTGTGCAGCCTCACGCGACGTATTGTCTTAATCCGGATTGCTGCAATAGCTGCAAGCGCACACAGAAGGGTAAACAGCGAGAGCGGGCCAATTGGTAAACCAGCAGGAGCCAAACCTTCTGTAGCATTTACCTCGGCTACTGCCCTATCATCTTCCGATTCGTTACCATTCCCAGGGGTTGAATCAGGGTCAAATACGGTATTGGTCCAGACTTCCGCAATATTCTTATGCTTTCCTAATTTCTCGACCTTAACGGTGAGTAAAAGAGTAACCTGTTCTTGTGCTGCCACCTCTCCAACGGTCCAAATACCAGTCTTTCCGTCATATGCACCACGACTTGGAGTCGCAGCTACCAAAGCCAAGCCCGACGGTAAGATATCTTGTACCGATACTGAAGAAGCTACGCTTGGTCCAGAGTTTTTCAAAACGAGAGTAAATATAGTCTGACCGCCAAGAGTTACTGTAGCAGGAGCCACTGCCTTCGTAAGAGATAAGTCCGCAGAGTTCCCCACCACAGGAGGAGCAACCACCACCACCTGACACTGTGCCGTTGCACCAGCGGAAGTCAGGATAATAGTTTGCGTACCCAATTGTGCAAAAGTTGTAGTGAATGTACTCCCCGTACCAGTGGTAGGGTTACCATTCGCCGCACTCCAAGAGAACGCCCCTGCACCACCACTTGCGTAAGCCGTTACGGCTGAACCTCTAAAAACTTGGTTTTGGGACAAAGCACATGCGAGCACCGCTCCTACATTTTGCTCAACAATAAGAGTTGCGGTAGCAAAGTTATTAGTCGAGTCGCTATCGCTTGGATTAGTAGAAGTTATATCAACCCGATTAGTATATGCCCCAGCTTGTTGACTACTAACCTGTAGCGTCAATGTAGCACTTGCTCCAGCACCTAACGTACCCACTTCCCAAGTCCGAGTTGCATCTGTAAACGTTCCTTGGCTTACTGATGAGCCTAAGAGACTCAGTGTTGCAGGTAAGGTATCCACGAGTCGTACCGCCGTTGCGGTAACAGCTGTTTTATTTGTGACCGTAACTGTAAAGGTTGCTGTTTGTCCAATACGAACCACCGCTGGAGAAACTTGTTTCGTGACTGCAAGATCCAAAGACACAACAGGTACCGCTTGCACGCTCACTGCACACTGTGCAGATTTATCACCGGAAGTCACTGTAACGACTTTATTTCCAGTGCTGCTGAATTGAGAAGTAAACCCAGCGCCAACCCCTGCAACCGGTGAACCGTCTGGTGCAGACCATGCATAGCTACCCGTACCACCAACTGCAGCAAACGCAGCCACCTGACCAACTTGTACCGACTGGCTACCTGGAGCACAAACAACTGGAGGTACTTCTGGTGCCGTTACCGTCAAAGTAGCACTCGCTTGGTTATTCGATGAATTTTGATCTTGCGGGGTCACCCCAGTGACAGTTGCAGTATTTACCTTCGTTCCCACTGTGGTAGCTTTTACCGTCAAGGTAAGAGTTGTTTCTGCACCGACTGCAAGTGCTCCAATATTCCACACGAGATCAGACTCGTTAAAGCTACCAACTGCAGCAACATACCCAGTCAACGTCAAACCAGTTGGCAATACATCTTTCACTGTAACTGCAGTAGCTGCTGTTGGACCATAATTCTTTACCTTTACCGTAAACGTAGCTGACTGTCCCACCGTAATTAAAGAAGGAGATACTGTTTTTTGTATGCCCACGTCTAGCTGTGCATCATTTGTACACGTATTTGGCACAGAAACGCTCACCACTGGACTGTATACCCACACAGAAAAATTAGAGTACTCTTTGGCTGTCGCTTGTGCCTTGTTTGGTATTGATCCACCAGCACAACCTAACGTCGTCCCAACTTGTGCATACCAAATTGCTTGCGCAGACTGCCCAACGCTTAAATCAGCGATGCTCCATGTGAGGGTTCTCGTACCTACTGAGTGGAATGGTTCAGAGCCGTAGCCTCTGGACACATTTGCACCATGCGTCTCACGAACAAATGCAATCCCCGCATCGTACACATCAATCAACTTCACCGGACCAGTACACGCACCAGTGCCAATATTTTTTACATCTATGGTGTATTCAATCTCCTCACCAGAACGAGCAGTTACTTTATTTACTTTCTTAGCCACATCCAGTTTGCATGCAGTTGCTACCGGAGTAGGAGTAGGTGTTGGAGTAGGGGTCGGTGTTGGAGTAGGCGTTGGAGTAGGTGTAGGGGTCGGTGTTGGCTCTTGTGCTGTTGGAATATCCAAAGAACAAGAAACTAAACTACCCGCATACCCAGGCATAGCAAAAGTCTCGGCTGTAGCGTTTACTGTTGTAAGCTCAATGCCAAATTGGTGTACCCCTCGGACACTATCCTGTCCTTCAAGCGAAGTATTCCACGGGACATGGATTTTTACCCCTGTTGATTTCTCTTGTCGGCTAATATTTTCACCTTCAATCGTAACTGTCCAGCCAACGGTATTGCCAAAGTCATCTATAATTTCGTCAGCAGCACAAGAAATACCTACACCCAAAATTGAACCAGGGACCCCAGGGCTTTGTGCAGCAGATTCAAAGTGACGTGGCATGGAAGCTCTCGTAGAACTCTTTTTCACTGAACCACGATATTGATATAGCCCAAAAGCCGCTCCAGCTAATCCTAAAATTACTAAAACAATAACTGCTATCTTTGCTGCGTTGTATCTCATACGTTTTATTTCTTGTGCCAATACCCAAAATTATCCATGGCACTGTTGATTTGTATTTTTATTATAACACGAATAGGAAGATACACCCCCCTCACTCGTATTCAACCACCTCTTCGCGACCAATCGAAGTACTGGCGCTATAAAAGAGTGTAATTTTTAATTTTCAATTTTTAATTTCCCTAGCAGCAAGAGTCCATATAGACTGGGGCTTGAAATTCCAAATAACAATACCCAAATCCTAAACAAGCACCAATGTTCTAATGTACAAAATATAAAACCTGTTTTGTTTGGATTTTGGATATTGTAATTTATTTGTTATTTCGTGCTTGTAATTTGGAATTTCGTCTTACTACCACCTGCCCTTCGGCCGTGAGCTCAGGGTCGAACGACAACCTAACTCCCAGCTGCTACAAAACAAAGATCACCTTCGTACTGTACGACGGTGATCTTTGTTTTTACTATTACGTATTATTCATTTTGCAATAAGCAATATGCATTCTGCATTTTCTCTCCCTAGTAATCAATCACCCAAAGTACGCCAAGCACAAAACCAATCACCAAAAACGCTATTGAAATCAAAAACCAGACACTCGCTCGCACCTTACTCACCAAAGCAAAGTGCCTATCAATCTGCTTAATCGCTTTTTCTGCAGTTACATCTACAATTCTGACAGGTGCTTCTCGCTTTGCCTCAATGTTTTGCGGTGCAAATAACTTAATCAAATCACTTCGAGAAATTACCCCTGCAAGTGTAAAGTGTTCATCTACTACCGGAATTGGGTTCACACGTTTTGTGGCGAACAGCTCTGCAAGATGCTCAATGGTGTCGTTCGGAGACGCAGTCACAATATTACTGTTCATTACATCAGCAGCAGTAGCACTAATAACTGCCTGCGCTTCGGTAGACAAGTGTTTCTTATCGTTCTGCACGAAGTCTAAGTCTTTCAACATCTTAATATATGTTGGCAGGTACAACTTAGAATCCGCCGTAATGAAATCGCGTTCCATAATAACACCCATAAGCCGGCCTCGTTCATCCACTACTGGTACCCCCGTAAAGCGATATGTATGTAGTACATCTGCTACTTGTTCAATAGTAGCATTTGGTCGTACCGTTATGACCTGCGTGGTCATAAGTTCTTTTACAAGCATTGTTTTTGTTTCAGTTTAAAGTCAAAAAGCGGAAAGAATTTCAATAATAGTATACACTACACCTATGTTGCATACCAAAAAAATCTTACTCCTCTGCTGTGTTATCGTGGCTACCACAAGCACACTCCTGTGGTACAAACAGAGTCAAACACACACAGAACCAAACCTGCCACCACCAGAACAAGCGAACACAGTCCAAGTAACTGTAGGCACCGCAACTTTTAATGCAATCCTTGCAGATACCAAAGAAAAGCAACACGTTGGCCTCTCTCACCACCAACAACTACTCCCTAACCAAGGCATGTTGTTCCCATTTACCCCCGCGCAACCTGCAACGTTCTGGATGAAAGACATGCAAATGCCAATTGATCTTATTTGGATTAGAGACTCACGCGTCATTGGCATCGAAAAGAACTTACCAATACCAGAAACTATGGGCACCACCCCGTTACCCACATGGGCATCGCCAGTACCAATTGACGCAGTGCTAGAAATTAGCGCCGGCAGCGCAACCAGCCTTGGAATTACAATTGGTGACCCTGTGATCTGGCAACGCCAGCAAAATTAACAATTACTCGCCAACAAAGCTATTTTTCCCTGCGGAAAACTCAGCAACTGCAGCACCAAGACAAAAGTCTACATTGTACTGTTGCCCAATTTTTGAGTACCGAAATATATTATCAGTCATAGTACAGACACCATCTGGTGGCACTATTGGTGGTGGTAGCGACGGTATAAACTCAGGAATGAGGGCCTCCAAACTCTCTGGTAGCGCAGCGTACTTTTCCTTATACGAACCTATAGCCGTGCGCACTTTTGCTATTCGCTCAAGTCTGAGCGCATCCCGCGTCGCTACCTGCTCGGAAGCAAACAGCCAAACTCGAGAGTCCCACTTCGTGAGCGGGGTTGCACTAATTTTTTGCGGGAAACCTTGCAAATCGTATGTGTTTGCAGGAACGATTGCTTCTGCGAAACCACCATTCTCCAAAAAAGTTTCCCAGTCTGGTACAGGGATGAGCCCATCCACGTGCGAGTAATACACCGTACCTTTGTGCAGTAACCAACTCCCCCACGTATGGCCTACTTTACTGGAGAAAATACCTTTCGTTTGTCTGAAACTCTTTTTCGATAAATCAAGCGCTTTTACATTTTTTACTGAGTACCCAAGCCCCGTAAACGCAGCCATAGAAGCAAACGGAATCTGCTCTCCGTTCATGAGTAAGAAAATAGTACCATTATAAGACGCCAAAACACCCGGAGCCACAGAAATGTCCGAGCGTGTTACAGCGCGCACTGGTGTGATGCTACCACTCAACAAGAATAGCAAGCACACCAGCACACTAAAAAATCGACAACTCTTTAGAACCATGACCAAACCTTCCACCAAGGGACGTCTTCCTCTACTGGTTCTGGAGTAGGAATCGGTGTGACCCCAGGACAGTAGGTCAACTGACCATTTTCCACACAATCCATATCGATTGGTCTATTTTGACACACGGCATTGTTATTCCAAACATCTACTTCACGGCAACTTCCATTGATCCAAGCTGCTGGAGTCGGTGTAGGCAGGCGAGACACGCTCACATCGTAGCAGTACCCATCAGCACTCAATTCCCAATCGTCACCGGGACAAGGGTCAAGCAGTGTAGGGGTTGGAGTTGCCAAAGGAGAAGGCAAGCAACGCTCAGCTGGCATATTCCAGTAATACCCATCTGGGCAGGCAGTTGGATCTACATAACCCCCCGCAGAAGTTGGTGTTGGGTTTGGCCATGTAGAATTGTCGTTATTTGCTTTACATTGTTGTTCAAAAAAGCTCCAGTGCCAACCAGAAGGACAATTGACTGTACCTGCCGAACCACCGTTGGTAGACACAGGATCTCCGCCGCTAGTCACAGAAACAACACCACATTCTGTATACGAAGCCGCATCAGGACCAAGGCAGATGTTTTGGTCCATACATGACCCACCTGTCGTACGCACATACCCAGCAGGACAGGTAATGCCGCCCCAAAGATTATTTACCCCACCGGACGTACCACCAGTTGTGCCATTATTTCCACCATTCTGATTATTCCCATTGGAGACACCGTCGTATGGATCATCATCCCACCAGCTATCACCACCACCGGTACCACCACTATTTGAACCGCCGCTCGTATCTGCAGCGCAAATATCAAATCCAAATACGGTTAAAAAATCCCACCATGCGTCAAAGTCACACCCCGAGTCAGTGTCGTCATCTAAATTCGCACTTGCAGTATTTGGCGAGACCGAACGCGCCACTCCCGCATGACGACTTTGCACCAGTGCAACACTAAACACAGCCAGCACTGGCACAACAACTAACGCGGTAACAAAGAGCACTCGATGCGCTGCTACTGCAGCTCGTAGTTTTTTCCAGATATCAAACATAGAAACAATTTTATCTCTATAAAGACTAATACAGTAACTGTATCGCAAAACAAGCCAGAAGAAAAATGACCATGTGGATAAACACATGGTCATTTTCTATTTACGCTTTTCGGACTATGCCCAACCAGACTGGTTGCTCTGCAATTTCAATTTGAATTTCATTGTCCGCTTCTACTTCTAAGCTCTGCTCTATCGAACCAATAAAAGTCTTTTTTGTGTCCACTTGCTCTTGCAATACCCGAACCAAATCTGGGTTTGGGATATTGTAATACAGTATGATTTCTTCTCCGATAGAAAGACCGCTCTTTTTACGCAAATCTTGGATTGCTCGTTCAAATTCACGGGCATACCCCTCTTGCCGTAAATCATCATCTAGCTGCGTATCGAGGAGTACAGCAGATACCGCACCCATAGAGTCAACACGCACTACCTGTTCGCTCCGTGTGGCCACGTCGAGCAAGCTTTCAAAATCATCTATCTGCTTTACATTCAGCTCCGCTTGGATAATCGCCAAATGTTCAAGAGATAACCGAGGAGAGCCTTCCTTTTGGGAAAAAGCGAGGGCCCGAAGAGGTTGCCGAACAGACAAAGCCGCAGACTTCCTCGCAGAAAGAGCTACAGTCACTACTTCTCGCAAAAGCTCCATCTGCCCAAGGATGCGACCCTGCTCTGTCCACTCTGCTTGACGCAATGACTCGTCCAACTGCTCAGATTCTGGCCACGAAGCCAAATGTACCGAAGCCTCTCCAGTTACATCGCGGTATATTTTATCCGCAATAAAGGGAGCGATAGGTGCTAACACTTGGCATGTGCGGGCAAGCACATACCCCAGCACGTGCAATGCCTGCGCGCCATCTGCGCCACCTGCTTTAATCCGATCCCTACTTCTCCGTACATACCATGTAGACAAATCGGAAATAAACTCTACAATCTCTCGACATGCTTTCATGGTGTTATACGCATCCATGTGCACGGTGACTTCTGCAATCATTCGGCGTAATCGTGCCAATACCCAGACATCCAACACATGTGTCACCCCAACAGGGTCTGCAACCTTCAAAGCCTCTGTGCTATACATACGGTAAAAAGACCATACGTTATACAGCAACATGTTTACTTTCTGGGAAACTTCTTTTACCCCTGCTTCCGAAAAGTTTAAGTCATCCCCTGCCATAACTGGGCTTTGCATTAAGTAGAAGCGAATCGCATCTACTCCATACTTTTCTAACAACACCCATGGGTCAGGGAAGTTATTTTTTGATTTGGACATCTTGCTACCGTCTTCAGCCAAAATGGTACCAGTGGTCACCACGTGCTTAAATGGCGCACGCCCAAACACACCAACCCCTAAGACGTGCATAACATAGAACCACGCTCTGGTTTGTGCAATGTATTCTGCAACAAAATCTGCAGGAAACCGATTTTTAAAATCCTCTGGGCTGCTGCTCTGTGCATTTTCAAATGGATAGTGCAGTTCAGCAAAGGGCATAGATGCAGACTCTACCCAGCAGTCCACCACTTCTGGCACGCGCTGCATAGTAGCCGGGCACTTGCTACACTTGAGCAACACTTTATCTATGTATGGCTTGTGCAAATCGATTGTATCTACCGCACCAACCGCTATTCCCTGCTGCCCATATACTTCAGCAAAATTAATCGCTCGGCTTTCAAGTTCAGCGATAGAACCCACACAATCTACTTGCCCACACTGCACATCTTGGCAACGCCAGAAAGGCAAAGCAGTTGCCCAAAACCGGTTACGGGAAATATTCCAGTCCGGAGCTTGCTCAACGCTATTTTTAAACCGACCTTCTTTAAGGTGTGCAGGGTGCCACTCAATATCTGCTCCCGCCTTTTGCAGATCTGCTTTTATCTTTTGAATATTAATCAACCATGAAGGTAACGCATTGTAAAACAACGGTGTACCGCAGCGCCAACAATGTGGATAGCTGTGCGTAAATGGCAAAATCCGGAAAACCAATCCACGAGTTTCCAAATCCTGTAATACCAATTTTTCTGCATTCTTAAAGAACACGCCTCGCAACCATTCTGGCACCATGTGCAAATAGTGCCCTTTGTGATCCAACATAGGAACACGTGGCAAATCGTGCTCTTTAGCAGCCAAAAAGTCTTCTGCTCCATACATAACAGCGCTATGCACCACACCTGTACCTTCTGGAGTACTTACAAACGCATCTACATATATTCGGTGCGCTTTCGCAGGATCACCTTCGCGTACTGGTTCTGTTGCACCAGTCACAACCCCAGGATACAAAGGCTCGTACGTAAGCCCCGCAAGGCTCGCCGCAGAAAGCTCTCGCAACACGGTAAACTCACCAGAGAACAAATCGAGTCGTTCTTTGGTCACAATATACTTCGCACCACCTTGCTCTACAATTACATATGGCAACGTTGGCCCAACATGCAATGCAGTATTCCCTGGAAGGGTCCATGGTGTCGTTGTCCACGCAAGTACAAACGTTTGTTCGTCAGTCATCCAATCTAAAATCCGTTGGCCAGACTGCAAGCGAAATTGCACGTAGACAGAGTTCTCGGTAACGTCTTTGTAACTATTGTCCATAGCGATCTCGAAATTGGACATAGGAGTTTCGCACCGTGGGCAGTATAAAAGCACTCGTCTGTCTTCGTATACAAGCGATTTGTCCCACAACTGCTTGAGCGCCCACCACACCGACTCTTGGTAGGAGGTATCCATGGTTTTGTAGGAGTTTTCAAAATCCACCCAACGACCCATGCGGTGTACCATCTTTCCCCAATCATCTGCAAACGTAAGCACGCTCGCCCGACATTCCGCATTGAACTTTTCTACCCCTAGCTCTTCAATTTGTCGCTTGCCCGAAATGCCTAATTTCTTTTCAACAATATTTTCAATAGGCAACCCATGACAATCCCACCCCCACCGACGACGGACAAATTTACCACGCATGGTTTGATAGCGGGGAATAGCATCTTTTACTGTGGACGCCAAAATGTGACCGTAGTGTGGTAAACCTGTGGCAAAAGGCGGGCCATCGTAAAACACAAATGGTTCATTGCCCGCATTTTTCTCTAAACTCTTTTGGTAAATTTGTTCTGCATCCCAATACTGCAGCACTTCTTGCTCGAACTGGTTAAAATCCGGAGTATTCGATTGTGGTTTCGATGGTTCTGTGCCAGACATAAAATAAAAGTAAATAGTTATAATGGCGCTACATTTCTTCTGGTGCGTCTATACCCAAGAGTGACAATCCATTGCGTAGCGTTTGCGCTGTGGCGATGCACAACTGCAATCGGTAGTAGCGAGCGACTGCATCAGTCTCTTGGTTTACTGGTACCTGTTCGTAAAACCTGTTAAAGACTTGCGCTAGTTCAAACAAGTAGTTGCAAATACTATTCGGGTAGTAATCAACTGCAGCTTGCTCAATAATTTCTGGGAATGCACGTAGCTTTTGCAACACCAATCGTTCCTGCGTGTTTAGTTCGTACACACCAGAAATCTCCGTGAGGCGTTCTGCCTTGCGACTAATCCCATGGATACGAGCGTGCGTGTACTGCAAATACGGACCAGTATTCCCCTCAAAGGAAAGAGCTTTGTCCCACGTAAATACAATATTGGACTGGCGGTTGTGCATTAAGTCAAAATACTTAATCGCTGCGAGAGCAACCTGTCGTGCAATGACATCTTTGTTTTCAAGAGCAGGGTTCTTTTCGGAAATAATCGCAGTAGCACGGCTTACCCCTTCGGTCATTAGAGCCTCAAGGCTGATAATATTTCCTTTGCGAGTAGAGATGGCCCCTTCTGGCAATGCCATGAATCCAAAATCTACATGAGCGCTATCGGAATTTGCTTTGTAGCCAGCTTTATCCAACACAGCGAACAACTGCTTGAAATGGTGCGCCTGACGCACGTCCACTACATACAAGTTTTTCCAGTATCCAATAACATTCTTCCGGTACAAAAATGTAGCAAAGTCACGCAAGTGGTATGTAGTACCCCCATCACTCTTCACCAAAATACACCGACCCAAACCTTCGGGCTCCAAGTCTACGTACTGCTCACCAGTCTCGCCTGTGTGTACAAGTCCTTTTTCTTTCAGCTCCGCCAGAACGGCTGCCATCTTGTCTTCAAAAAAACTTTCTCCTAAATTGTATTCAAACGGTAGCAACCCAAGCAATAGACGATACCGTTCAAAATCTGCCAAGCTCACAGAGACAAACCACTCCCACAAAGCACGATTTTCTTTGTCACCCTGTTCGAGCTTTACAAATTCTTGTTTACCCAGCTCTCGCAATTCTGGATCCGTTTCAATCTGTGCAGAAAAAGCAACATACAACTTGTTCAGTTCAGTAATGGGGTCCTTTTCTACTTGTGCACGGTCACCCAAAGTTTTAAAGGCGTGTAAGAGTATACCAAACTGGACACCCCAGTCACCCACGTGTGTATCAGACACAGTATCGTATCCCAAAAAACGAAATACTCGCTTGAGCGAGTCGCCAATAACAGCGGAACGTAAATGTCCCACATGTGGTGGCTTTGCCACGTTATTCTGGAAATATTCCACCACAACTTTTTTCCCTGCACCAAGATCGCTTGCGCCATACGCCTCTCCCTGCTCTACGACCATATGCATGTGTTGGAGCAAATACTCTCCTGACAATGTAAAGTTCAAAAACCCACCGGCCACTCCCACAGAAGCGATGTATGGGTGCTCGGCAGACGATCCTTCAAAAAAGTCTTGTTGTAGTTTAAAGATTTTATCCGCTAACCGTTGCGCGACAATCTGCGGACCTTCACCGACCCGCTTAGCCAACATCATACCCACGTTTGTTGAAAAATCTCCCATCTCAGGGTTTGGTGGATAACTCACACTAAAAACAGCAGCCGTAGCCACCTCTGCTCCATATTCCAATTCCACTGCTCTATATATAAGCTGTTCTAGTGCTTTCTTCATATGGCTCATTATACCCAAAACCACGGAAAAAGGCTAGAAAAGCCCTGCACGAACGCACACCGGAGCCCACCATGGACAAAATAGCAAAAAACCCGCACAATACCTCCGGCCCAACAGCGGAAACAATCCCGTTTCTACCACCGGCCACAAAGGAGGAACCATGAACAGCAAGATAGCAGAACAATATTGTTTCTGCTCGTTCACGAAAAAATGTAAGCTATGCAACGGCAAGGGATGCCCAAGTTGTTTAAATAGCGGAAAAATCTGTGCATCAATAGGGTGCGCAGCACCCGAAGACCCGGCTACCAACAAATGCCAAGGCGACGCATGTCATTGCTTAACTGTGAGTACCCTCCAGAAATTGGGGGCACGATGAAAAACAAACTCAGGGAAGTCGATTTACACAAATCGACTATCCCTTTTCTTTTACCCACATTACAAAATTTAAAATTGGAAGCCCTCCCCCTTCCTCCCAAAAATTAAAAATTAAAAATTTCCCCCCCTCACTTCCCCCCTCCCCCCAAACCCGCTACAATACAGACATATAACATACAAGCATAGAGCATTTAAGCATATAAACATCCGGATTGCTACTTTGTATTTATTTGTTTAGATGTTTTCATGTTTACATGTTTAAATGTTTTCATGTTTTCATGTTTAAATGTTTAGATGTTTTCATGTTTAAATGTTTACATGTTTCCATGTTTATATGCTTTCCTAGAAGCTGAGAAGCTAAAAAGCTCTATCTATTCTCTACTCTCTATCCTATGACCTACGCCTCCAACTCCAGAGCACGGTACGAATACGACATCAAAGACACCTTGGATGCTGGTTTGGTATTGGAAGGAAGAGAAGTTAAATCTGTCCGTGGTGGTAACGTCTCACTCCAAGGTAGCTACGTAACCATTAACACCGACGGTGCACATCTGGTCAACTGCCACATTGGTCCATACAAATACGCGCCCTCCAAAGACTACGACCCCACCCATACCCGCTCGGTCCTGTTGAAAAAATCAGAAATCACCGCACTACTTGGCAAAGAAAAAGGGTTAGTAATTATCCCGCTAGAAATATACCCAGGCCACCATGGCCTTATTAAGCTAAAAATCGGTATTGGCCGTGCCCGAAAAAAAATCGACAAACGCGAATACATTAAAAAACGCGACACCGAACGCGAAATCCGCCGCAGCATATAATATATCTATACTAGGTACCACCCACACTGAAATAAACACCCCTCACCTGCTCACCACTAGCAAGATAAGCATTACTCAGAAATAAACACAGCCCGACACCCAGAAAACTGAATAACAACAACAGACGAATAGTTAGAATAAATAGGATATCTGGAAGCTAGAAAATCTTCAATACTCCACCAAAGTATTTTATAACGCAATTAAGACGGCCGTCAGATTTTCGTTATATGAAAAAAGATACAAAACAACTGACACCAAAAAGTCAGTTCCTGTTATTTCTTCTAGACATGCACTCTTTTGTTAGCAGTGTACAAAGTAGAACCTCTTTGTACGCAGCTTTATACCCCGAGCTCAGGGAATATCGAGCACAAAGAAACTTCAATCAATTATTGTACCGGTTTAAACAAAGTGGATTAATTTCCTACGAATACAAGGAGGCAAAGCGTATCATAAAGCTTACAAGTAAAGGTGAGTTAGAAGCCCTACTCAAAGTAAGTCAGATACAAACCAAACAAGTATCTTGGGACGGTAGATGGACAATTATTTGCTTTGATATACCAGAGGCAGCACGGAACATTCGAGCAGAGTTACGAAGTCTGCTCAAGCAATACGGATGCAAACCACTACAAGGCAGTGTGTACATACATCCAAGTCCACTTTCTGAACAAGCACTCGGCTACCTAAAGAAAACTGGACTAATTGACTACATAAGAATATTTCGTGCCGACGAAACTGCTGGGACTTCTGACTTACACAAACTATTCAAAAACCTTACCACTAGCCACACATAACGAATTTTTGACGGCCGTCAAAAATTCGTTACATTTATATGAAACTACATAGAGATCTACTGTATTTAACATGCATCGCGCTCTTGATTGCGCTGTGCGGACAACTCATCTACTCGTACAAATACGTTCCCGCGCAAGAACGAAAGGTAGAAGTGTTTTATAACCAAGATATTCACGCCAACG
>CAZTCH010000006.1:0-70584 GCA_964612745.1 uncultured Candidatus Saccharibacteria bacterium
TGTAGCTTTGTGGGTCACACTTAGTACATAACTAAATGGGTCATCAAAACTAACAGGTTGTCAATGCGGAGAGAGGGGGATTCGAACCCCCGAAACCGGTGAAGGTTTATCCCGCAGAATGCGGGACGCCTCGACCACTAGCGGGTTAATTTATAAATAGCCGTTGAGAGACTGGTATGAATTTATGCAATTTTGGCGGAAGCGGAGGGATTTGAACCCTCGAGGGCTTTGACACCCTGGCCGCTTTCCAAGCGACTGCACTAGACCACTATGCGACGCTTCCATCAAAAGCGCATAAATCTGTATTGAATTTTGTTTATTGTGTGCGGCACCCTATCCCGCATTCTGCGGGACGCACTAGACCACTATGCGACTCGAGGTCTTGCGAAATCCCGCCTAGGCGGTGGGCTCTCCATCAAGAGTAAACAATTATTCTATTTTAGTATACGGACTGTTTTCTTGCATCAGTCGGTGAAGGCATATCCCGCATTCTGCGGGACGCACTCGACCACTCCTATGCGACTCGAGGCTTAGCGAAATCCCGCCTAGGCGGTGGGCTTTCCATCAAGAGTAAACAATATGCTTTAAATTTGGCTTAAACTAGTCAAAAAAGCTTTATTATTCTACCACCATTTTTTTGACTTGTCGAGTTGCTTCTGTGGGTGGTATTCCGGTAGAGTAAAGGTATGGAAGAACTTCCCGAAATAATTGCGCCTCGACTTTTTGGGCCAAAAATCCTGCAAGCGTTAGAGTTTGCAGCTATTGCCCACCATGGTCAGGTCAGGCGGGGCTTGCGTGAAGTGCCCTATATTTCTCACCCAGCAGCGGTGGGACTGCTTTTGGCGCGGGCCGGCTTTGCGGAAGACGTAGTCATTGCCGGAGTACTGCACGATGTGCTTGAAGACACAGAGGTAACCCCCACAGAGCTCGAAGAGCGGTTTGGGAAGCTCGTTGCAGACTATGTGCAAGGTGTGAGCGAGGATAAAACTTTGGAATATGTTGCCCGCAAGTTGCAATACATTGCTCAAATTGAGACGGCGTTACCAGAAGTAAAAGCAATTAGTGCTGCAGACAAAATTGCCAACATGACAAACGTGATTGTGATGCATGAAGAAGGGGAAGATGTGCTGCATACTATATTTGGCTCATATGCCAAAGAAGCCTTACGACGAGCAGAGCTGGAATATGCAGCAGTAGCAAAAAACTTTTCTCATGAACTGGTCCTTGAACACAAAGTAGTGTTGGAAAGATACCGAACGGTGTTGTTAAATTTTATTACCCATGGCGGATAACGTTGTACAAGATATAAAAGACAAGTTGGACATTGTCGAGGTGGTTGGGTCATATGTTCCCTTAAAACGCGCGGGCGTGAATTGGCGAACGAATTGTCCTTTCCATAACGAGAAGAGCCCAAGCTTCAATGTGAACCCTGCTCGCCAAATTTGGCACTGCTTTGGCTGTGGCGAAGGGGGCGACGTCTTTTCGTTTGTGCAGAAGTATGAGCACTTAGATTTTCCAGAAGTTTTAAAGGTGCTTGCAGATAAAGCGGGTGTGCAGTTGCCAGAGCGGAACCCTGCAGACGTAAAACGCAAAGAACAAGCAGAGCAGTTGTATCGAGTGAATGCTTTTTGCGCCGCGTATTACCACAAAAATTTACTCGCACCACAAAGTAGCACTGCAAAGCAGTATTTGCTTGGCCGTGGGCTGACAGAGCAGACAATTGCCCTATGGCAAGTTGGTCTTGCGCCTTTGGATTCTGCTCTCCTTGAACGCGCGTTGATTGCGAAGGGTGCAAAGCAGGTGGATTTGTTAGACGCTGGAGTATTTGCTCGGTCAGCACGTGGGTTATACGACCGGTTTTGGGGTCGTGTTACATTCCCGATATGGAATTTTTCTGGAAAAGTTGTTGGTTTTTCTGCGCGTATTTTGCCAGATAAAACCAAGCCAGATACGAGTGCTGCAAAATATATTAATAGCCCAGAGAGTCCAGTGTATACCAAAGGGCAAGTGTTATTTGGTTTGTGGCAAGCAAAGAGCGCGATCCGTGAGCGAGATTATGTGGTGGTGGTTGAAGGGCAAATGGATTGCATAAAAGTGCATCAGGCTGGATTTGCCAATACTGTTGCAACTAGTGGTACTGCGGTAACACAAGATCAGCTTCGGTTACTTTTGCGTCTGACCAAAAATATTGTACTTGCGTTCGACGCAGATCCAGCGGGGCAAAAAGCTTCGCGCAAGACAGGCGAGCTGGCACTGCGGATGGGCTTTGCGGTCAAGGTGGTACGGATGGGAAATGCCAAAGATCCAGATGAACTGCTGAGTGCAGAAGCCGGCGCGTGGGCGAGCGCGCTCAAAGCAAGTGAGTTGTTTGTTTTGCGATATATTCAACAAGCAGAAGCGGAGTATGTAGCACGTAGTGCAGAGCAGAGAAAGTTTTTAGCAGAGCAGGTAGTGCCGCTCATTGCGCTTGTGCAAGATGCTTTAGAAAAAGAGTACTACATAAAAGAGATCATGGAGCGTTTTGGGTTTAGCGCTGCTGTTTTGAACCAAATGTTGCAACAAGCACCAGAAGAGCAACAAGCACGCGGAGTGGTGCAAAGTTCTTCGAGAAAGCCAGTCGATGCTCCCAATGGAGATTTGGCACTTGAAAAGCGAATGATTGGTGCATTTTTAGGGTACCCAAGTATTTTCCAAGAATGGTTAGACCTTGGGGGAAGCGAGGATGATTTTAGTGGTCCTGAGACTCATGCTATTTTGGATGCACTTCGTGCGAGAAATCCAGAAGCGGCTAACCTTTCTGTATTTGCCAAAGAAGCTAGTTTTATGGTAGAGTCAGAAAAGACTCGTGAGGGTGGAACAGAGGCAGCTTACATTTTGGAGCTGCGTAAAACACTATATACTTTCCATCTCACAGCGCTCAAAAACCGACAGCAGCAACTAACGGCACGAATACGTTCTGCCGAAGCAGAGAAAGACCCTGCTATACTGCGCGATTTACAGCGAGCGTTTGCGGTGCTCACCCAACAGAGGTTGTCCGCCGAAAAACAATTACAATCATTTTAAAATACAAATTATTCCAGCCAGATACTAAGAGGCATAGAAATGTGCTTTCTTAGTTTTTTGCTCTGTATTCTGTAGTATTATATTTTTCCTTATGCCAAAGAAGATTGTAAAGAAGCCAGTTAAGAAAGTAGTAAAAAAGAAAGCCCCTATCCAAAAGAAAAAAACTACAAAGGTTGTAAAAAAGGCTGTAAAGCCCAAGGCCAAAAAGACTGGTGCCATAAAGAAGGCAGCAGCAGTAAAACGACGTCCACGGCAACCAAAACCTCAAGAAGAAATTCCAGAATCGCCAAAGGTGGCCATAGCTATGGCAGAGATTTTGGAAAAAGGTGCTGTGCGTGGATTTGTGACAGAAGCAGAAATACTGCACTCCTTACCAGAATTTGAGCTAGACTTGATTGCGTTAGAGCAAGTACTCAACATTTTAGAACAGCGTGGCATTGAAATTGTAGACCAAGAAATTGCCAGTGTCTGGGAGCAGGGCAAGAAGGGCGAAGAGGAAGAAGTAGAGACTGGTAAAAAGGGTGGTAAAAAGAAGAAAGAAGAAATGCCCGAGGCGTTCGATCTTTCCGATATTTACGACGACTCTATCCAGATGTACTTGCGTGAAATTGGTAAAGTTTCATTGCTCAACGGAGAAGAAGAAATAGAGCTGGCAAAACGAGTTACCAAAGGAGACGAAGCAGCGCGTAAGCGTTTAACTGAAGCGAACTTGCGTTTGGTGGTATCCATTGCCAAAAAGTATATGGGTCGAAACCTAGGTTTGCTCGACTTAATCCAAGAAGGCAACCTCGGTTTGTTCCGTGCAGTAGAAAAGTTTGATTGGAGAAAAGGGTATAAGTTTTCTACTTATGCTACATGGTGGATTCGGCAAGCGATTACTCGCGCTCTTGCTGACCAGTCCCGCACCATTCGTATTCCGGTGCATATGGTCGAAACACTGAACAAGTACGCGCAAGCAGAACGTCAGTTGGTACAAGATTTGGGAAGAGAGCCACTACCAGAAGAGATTGCTGCAGAAATGGGCATTGAGGTAGAAAAAGTCTACCACTTAAAAAAGATTTCGCAGGAAACAGTATCTATCGACGCTTCGGTGGGTGACGACGAAAGCGATGACTCCACTTTAGGTGATTTCATTGTAGACGAAGACACTACCAAGCCGAGCGATGCAGCAGGGAGACAGCTTCTAAAGGAATATGTGCAAAATATTTTGCGAGATCTTGAACCTCGAGAACAACGAATTTTGAAAATGCGTTTCGGGCTCGAAGATGGTGTAACACACACACTGGAAGAAGTGGGAGAAGAGTTTGGTGTTACTCGCGAACGTATCCGTCAGATTGAAGCGAAAGCGTTAGAGCGGATCAAAGATCACCCAGAGACATACAGACTTCGGGATTACTAGGTAGGAGTAGAAGAGGTAGAAGAAATAGAAGAAATAGAAGAATTAGAAGAATTAGAAGAAGCAGAAGAGATAGAAGAGAGAGAAGAGTTAGGTAAAATAAAAGGCCGCGAAAGCGGTCTTTTATTTTGTTTGTACTACTTCTTCTAATTCTACTCACTCTTCTATTTCTTCTATTTTGCTATATTTATGCGGGAATTATGTGCTCCTGATAATCAAAAGCTATTTTATTTTTTACCCCAGTTTCATGGCGAAAGTCTGGGTTATCCACTTTTTGGCTCTGGACTCTGCCCGTATGAGACGGTACGATGGTTGTGGAAAGGAACATTAATTTGATGCATCACGAAGTAACGGGCCAATAAGCTCTTCCCTTAGTGACACCTCTGGCGACGTTCCGCCATCTACCCTTGTAGGTAATTAAAAGGCCACTCATGGAGCTTTATTGGAGCAATTAAACTCCCTTGCGCTGTACAACGCAAGGGAGTTTATATTTGAACACAGATGCACGGATTTCACTGATTGCACAGCTCAAGGCGTACTTAAGCACTGTAACTCTATAAGCAGATCCGTGTTATCGGTTCTATCTGTGTATCTGTGGTTTTTACTCAAACTCTATAGTGAACTCTTCGTAGTCTTGGAGTGTCTCTGTAGAGGTGTAATCTACTTTTTCAATTTGTGCGCCTTGTGGGCCTTGGTGGCAAAAGCGCAAAAACTTTTTTAAGTTTTCGACTTCGCCTTCCACGGCAATAACAATCTGATTTTTTCCAACATTTTTAACTACACCAGAAAGTCCAAGCTCTATTGCTTCGTCGAGCGCACAGTAACGGAAACCAACGCCTTGTACTTTACCGGTAACAGTTATATCTACGTGTTTAACCATAAATTTAGATACTAATATACTAATTGGTACGAATGATACATATATATACTAATGTTGGTAGAAACCTGTAGCTGGACTCGTACGAATTAGTACCTATTTGTATCATTCGTATTCATTAGTATATTTGCATCTTTTATTTAATTAGAGATGCTATGTCCGCCAGTACTTCTTCTGCGTGCAGGGCGGGCTTTACGTTTTCGTATATCTTGGCAATTTTGCCAGTAGGGTCAATAAGGAAGGAAGTGCGCAGCGTGCCCATGTACTTGCGTCCATACATGCTTTTTTCTGTCCACACACCGTAGCTCTCCACTACTTTTTTGTCTTCGTCTGCCAGTAGCGTGAAGGGGAGTTCGTACTTGTTCGCGAACGTTTCATGCTTCTGGACTGAGTCCACCGAAATACCGAGTACAACTGCTTTTAGCTTTTTAAATTTTGGGAAATTGTCTCGCAACGTGCAGGCTTCTGTGGTGCACCCTGGGGTATCATCTTTGGGGTAGAAGTATACCAGCACCCACTGGCCTACATAGTCTTTGAGTTGGTGTACTGTCCCGTTCTGGTCGGCAAGTTTAATTCCTGGCGCTTTTTGTCCTATTTTTAAAGTCATACACTAGGGTTTTATATTAGGCTATTTTAACACATATCCGTATCTTGGTGCCATACATGGCCGTGGGTGCATTATCCTTTGTGTAAGTAAACTAGGTTTGCGCAACTCTCTTGTTAATTTTATATGAAGGGAGTAGAATGCGTAATGCACGCTAAATCGGCCTACTTATGGATGTTCCATTCTCAAAAAGTAGCGCATGTTTATAAATGCAGTTTCGTCAGAGGAGGACGAATGTTTACAACCTGGTTGGGTTATGCCTTGTTGGGCTTTATATCGGTGATTATGTGGCTTTTAATTAAAGGTCACGCTAATCACCTCCCCTTAGGTGAAACTGGACACGCTGGTTGTCCAGATCGGAGAGTGAGAAAGTGTGTTGTAGTGCTTGGGGGATCGGCGGGGTTCACCTTCGGCTTACAGTATTTTTTGTTAGCCGGACTTGCGAGCAATCACGGCCATGCTTTATTTCTCACTTATGGAAAACTCCAAGCCTTTCTGTCCGTGTTCAACACCGTGGTTTATTTTGTCCAGCTTAGAAAAACGGCTTTGTCTGTTGTGCCCCTGAAGGCTCACATGCAGGGCTGTGGTTTCACAACTGCTTGGAGTCCACTGTGGCCTGCATATTGGCTGGGGCAGGTGCCCGGTCTAAAATGGCTGCACTGGCTACGGGATGGACTTACTTTACTGGACTACTTATCGAGCTTTTTCCCACTTATGCTTATCAGTCTTTTTACCAAATGCTTGTTTGGTAAATGGACCATGCCAACTATCGCACATGTCGATGTTCGGTTTGACTGAAAAGAGCCGTCAGCCCTATCTTGCTGCTTGCAAGATAATGCTGACGGCTCATTATTTTTTTTATGATTTTTTAAAAATCCTTACTTCCTAAATATAGTAGCGACCTGACTATGCTGCTTGTTCCAGAAAGGTAAAGAATTTTACCCTGTCCATAATTGCTGTAGTTGTTATTAGTGTCCTTTTATGTATAATAGCGCTTCTTCAGTTTTAGAAAACACTAGCCCAGCATCTTCAAGTTTTCGGAAGGACTTTACTTGTTCCAAGGCTTTTACTGTGAAAGCATTTACTCCTGAAATGGCAACTTTTCGGTTTTGCAGTTGTACAGTATCAATTATTTCTGCGAGTGCATCTACGCCGTCGCTGTCTATGAAATATAGTTCACGGAGACGGAGCACTACCCAGTTGTATCCATTGAGGCCTGTACGGAAACGGGAGAGGTGAGCTTGGCTGTTGATGTACGCGAGCTGTCCTTTTATTGAGTAAACTAATGCGTGTTCTGGGGATCCATTTTCAATACCATTCCAGTTTAGTTTTTCACCCTGAATAAGCGAGGTGGATCCTTTTGCCTGATTATTTATGACCATTTCAAATTGACCACGGGAGAGCTTTTCCATGAACACTAAGAGTGAGGCGCCAATGCCGACCAGGAGTCCCATGGTGGGGTCCTTATAGACAGAAGTCGCAGTAACAAGCATTGCCAAGGCAAAACCAACTTTGTCGTACTTAAAGTATCGAATGAAGTGTTCGGCTCCAACCATGCGTATGGAGGCGAACACCAAAATGGCCGCAATAACCGCCATAGGGAGGTAGGCAAACCAAGTAAATAGCACAAGCGAAATAATTGCTACAGCTATAGCGTTTATACCAGCTGCCATTTTATGGGTGGCGCCAGCGCGTACGTTCAGTGCGGTGCGTACGAGCACCCCGGTCGCTGGTAATCCGCCGGCTATGCCCGACGCGATATTGGCAAGACCAAGTCCGAACATTTCCTTGCGTTCGCTGTATAAGGTCTTGGTCATGCCATCTGCTATTTTTGCGGAGAGCATGGTCTCTAGTATTGCTACAAAAGCGACTGCAACAGCGGTGGATATAATAGACTGGTTAATAACAAAGTGAGGCAGGTCAAAGAGTGAGGCGCTGAGTCCTGGGTAGGTGCTACCAATAGTAGCTAAGCTCATGGGTACTACTTTGTGCGTGGCAAGATATCCCAACAGTATGCCTATTGGTGCGAGTACGATAGCTCCTGGAATTTTTGGTAATAGCCTGAGTAAAATAAATAAGAGGGCGAGGCCAAGGGCGAATGTAAGAAACGTTGGGGCTGATACATGTCCAATATGTTTTAAAGATTCCCAGACATTTAGGATAAATTGTTCGTGTTTTGTGAGGCCTGTTAGTCCTAGCGCCGAATTGAGTTGGTTCAAAGCTATGATTATGGCAACACTTAGCGTAAATCCGTGAATTGTGCTTCCCGGTACGAAAACAAGAAATCGTTCTAGTTTTAGAGCCCACGAAATGAGGATAAATATACCAGCAATGAGTGCTACTATGGCTAGTGTGTCGGCTCCATGCACTAGTGCGTAGGCTGCTAAGATACCTGAGAGTGCGCCTGCAGGGCCTACTACATTAAAATGGCTTCCCCCAAATAGTGCCGCTAGGAGGCCGGCCCAAACCGCGGTAATTATGCCACTCATGGGCGTGGCGCCTGATGCTATGGCAAGAGAGATGGAGAGGGGGACTGAGACGAGGGCCACGGTTACACCCGCTTTCCAGTTTTGACTAATTCTTTGAATCCATATTTTATTCATAATGATAGTGAGTATTTGTAGGATTACTTTTACTGACCGATACAGGCCAGACTTCAAGGATACTCCTACCAAAAATTCTTTTCAAGTGGTATACTGTGAGTGTGATTTAAAGTTGTTATATGATTGAACGTTTTAGCAAAAAGTTTGAAGTTACTTTGAGCCGCTGGTTCTACAAAATAGCGAGCAGAATTGTGAAGTAGCTAATAGGAGCTAGCTGCTAGGAATTAGGTTGTCGTTCGACCCTGAGCTCACGGCCGAAGGGTAGGGAGTAGAAATACAAAAAAACCGCTGCGAATGCAGCGGTTTTTTTAGTTTTTCTATTCTCTGATCTCTAGCCTCTAATCTCTTTGCGCCTCTACAGCTCAAAACTATCATTGTACTTTGGCACAGTTATGTGTGCAGTTGGCAGCTTCTCTTTGAGGAGTGGTGCAAACGTCGTTGCTTGGTCTTCTTCAGTGTGCACCAGATATATCTGTTTGAGTGCATGCAGTGAAGTAATGTAGGAAAGCAACTGGTTTTGGTCGGCGTGGGCAGAGAATTCATTGAACTTTACTATATGGGCGTTTACCGAAAAGTATTGTCCAAAAATGCGCACAGGACTGACTCCTTCTATTATTTTCCGACCCAAAGTACCTACCCCTTGGTATCCCGTGAACATAATAATTGCATTCGGGTCTTCTATGTTGTTTTTCAAGTGGTGCAGAACCCTTCCACCTTCGCACATACCAGATGCGGAAATTATCATGACGGGCCCTGGGAGGGAATTGAGCCGTTTTGAGTCTTCTATAGACTCGGTGTAGAGCAAGTTGCGAAATTCGAGTGGCTCTTCTCCGACTTCAGAAAAGTCGCGCCAGCTTTCTGCATCGTATTCTTCGGTGTGCCTACCAAATACTCCAGTCATTTTGGTGGCAAGTGGGCTATCTATGTAAATAGGCAGTCGGGGGATACGGCGAGCATCGGTAAGCTGGTGGAGAATGTAGGTTAGCTCTTGTGTTCGACCGAGGGAAAATGCAGGTACAACAATTTTGCTCTTGTGCTCCACTGCTATTTTAACGACATGTTCCAGTTTGTCTTTTGCATCTTCTAGTGAACTGTGGGTGCGGTTGCCGTAGGTACACTCAGAAAGCAGAACGTCTACTGGTTCGCTAATTATTTCTGGGTCACGGAGTATGGGGGTGTTGGTGTGCCCAAGGTCACCGGTAAAGGCGACTGTTTTTGTAACCCCATCTTCGGTTATTTCGAGCAGGATAATACTGGAGCCAAGTATATGCCCAGCGTCATACAGTTTAAAACGCACGCGGTCAGACAACCGTGTCCATTCTTTGCTGTGCCAGAAATATGGTGTTGGGGCAAAGTGTTGAGCGACCGCTTCTGCGTCTTCTGTGGTATAGAGCGGTGCAATCGGGTCTTCCCCTAGGGGGAGGTGGTCATTAAAATAGTTGGCATCTTGTTCTTGAATCTTGGCGCTGTCTTGCAAGATATAGCTGGCGACTTCGCACGTTGCAGGAGTGGCATAGATATTGCCTCTAAAGCCTTGTTTAACTAAGACTGGCAGCATACCGCAGTGGTCTGCATGCCCGTGTGACAAAATAACCGCGTTCACATCTTGTGCTGCAAAAGCAAACTCTTTGTTGAGCGGTGCGACTTCTGCTCTTCTGCCTTGGTGGAGCCCACAATCAAGCAGTATTTTATATCCTTGGGTATCTATAAGATGTTTAGAACCGGTGACATTTTGCGCTGCACCGTAGAAGGTAATTTTCATAATCCACAAATCACTAATTTCACGAAAGCACGAACAGTCCGTACCTGTTAATAATACCATGGCAGCCAATAAAAAAAGAGCAGTCTATTGTTGCAATAGGTTGCTCTTTTTGGCGTACTACAATGAGAATTTTTCGAAATAGATTTTGTTTTTGTCGATACCAATAGTAGGCAGGGACTTGAGTAAGCCGTTCATCATGACTGGCGGACCACAGAGGAATACTTCGCGGGTGGCTGCGTCAGGCACCAGTTGGGTAATGAGTTCGGGGGTGATGAAGCCAGAGGAATAGGTTGTAGGTTGTAGGTTATAGGTATTAGGATCAGGAAGTACTTCTGCGTTGCTCAGGACATGGTGAATCTTAAATTTATACTTTACTGCTAACACTTCTAATTCTTTTCTTAAAGCGATGTCGGATTCGGTTTTGTTACCGTAGATAAGTTCTATGTCTTTTCCCGCTTTGCCTAAGTCTTCCAGTAGACCAACAAAAGGGGTAATACCAATACCACCAGCAAGGGCAAGGATTTTAGTACCTTGGGCGCGCTTGGCAGTAAAAATACCGTATGGCCCTTCTACATATACTTTGGTGCCCACAGGAATTTGACTAATAGTTTTGGTAAAATCACCAATGCCTTTTATAGTTTGTCGGACAGTTCGTCCGTCGTAACTTTTCGAAATGGAGAAGGGGTGGGATTCGCGGAAAAATGGTTTGGCTAAAAACCGGACAAACAGGAATTGCCCTGCGGTAAAGTGAAATGCGTCTAACGATTTTCCGCCGATCTCTACGGAGTACACATCAGAGGTTTCTTCTGACACGCTCGTGACTTGGAATTGGTGTTTGTAATTTTTCCAGAGAGGGAGTGCGAATCGAAACACGCCAATAGTCAGAGCCACGGACGCATAGAGAGCAAACCAGTAGATGGTTGCAACAGGGGAATTGGTAAAGTCACCACCCAGTTCCAGCTGGTGCCCGAAAGATACTGCGACCGCAAGGTAGAGTGCAAGGTGTACGTAGTACCAGCGTTCAAAGTTCCAGCGCTTCCACACTTGTAATATGGAGTAGATAATAATGCCCAAGAACAACCAAAACCCGACCACTGCACCAAGCATGTCTTCGTATTGCAACATGGAGAGGTACTGCTTGAAAAATGGCAGTCCAGCATAGGTTGCATATGCAGCAGTAATCAGTACGGGGTGGGCGACCAGTGGGAGGATAAAATATTTACCGAGTGTGTGGTGGACACGAGCCAGTTTATCCAGTCCAAAAGCTTGCTCAATCCACGGTGCGCGGCTCATGAGGAGGAGTTGCAGCAGTGTCATGGTGGTTAATAGTAACCCAGCCAGTCTTCCTGCTGCTAGGAGCTGCCCTGCTATGTCTCCACTGCGTAAGTCTGTCCAAGACCCCGCATGCCACAAAACAGCAATAACCAAGAGGTGTCCGCCCAAAAGCGCGTATGATATATGTTTTTTATGCATGTAGGTAGTATAGCAAGGGGTATACCTATTAGAAAAACCTACTTTTTTGTACAATGCGGCTTCCCCGTTCACTAATTGAAAGTGCAATTTAAGCTACTGGTTGGTGCTTGTATCTGTCTCATATGCTAAGGAAAAAGTAGATGGGGTGTGCCGTGTTGTGTAAATGTATACTCTTTTACTAGTGCGCTGGTCCTTAGGGGTGTATACTAACTTTGTAAATTAATAACATGTGAACTGAATATGGATCGAAAAAATCTGTATGTAATTGGAGCAGCGTTAACGGTTATCGTATTGGTAGGTGCAATTGTATTTTTTGCTAACAGACCAAACCCAAATAGTTCGTCAGCAAGTTATGGGTATACCCAAGGGGGTGGCGATAGTACTGGCGGTTCTGGTGGTAGTGTGAAACCGTTTACGAAGCCTTTGCCGTGCTCATTTTGGCAGAAAGTTACTAGGCGTTGTAAGTAAAGCCTTGAAGTTCTGGGAAACATGAGCAGTCTCTAGTGGGGGGCGCCCAGTGTATGATTTGGTGTAAAGTAAGGTTGGGTTTTCGTTGTTAAACGTTAGAGAGTAAATGGGAGAGAAGTCGCCACGCCAGACTTCCTCCCATTGTTTTTTTGTAAGCGTATCTTCAAAAAGACCAGGCGCAAGCAAACGGTTGTGGTATGTGAAGGCTAAGACCCAAGGGGCGTCTTCCGCAGATAAGGCTATAATGTTTGCATGTTCGTTCTGTTGCGAGACTGAGCGTATTTCTTGTGCTTCTTGCGTTGTGATGAGTGGGCTTAGTGTAATTGTCTGGTACAGGGCGGCAGAATAAAACAATAAAAATGCGATAAGCAGTAACACAAGCTGTTTTTTAGGCAAGCGATTTGAAATTGAGCTTACAATCTCTGCCGAAAGTAGAATGAGTGCAAAGTCTAAGAATATTGCAGTCCTTCTGTAAAACATGTTTTGCAGAAGTTGCCAAAATATAAGAGTAATAGAAGCCGAAATCAGTACAAGTTGAGCATGAGAGTGTTTTTGCTTTGCTGCAATTAGTATGGGCACGCTCAGTGGCAAAAGGCCGTACACCACGATGAGGGGATATTGATTTAACAAGATTCCGTCAAAGACATACGTATTACTTACAGCGATACTTTCACTGATTACTTTTCCAACTATTGCAAGCGCAGCCCCACAAACAACGAACGCTGAGAATAGAGATGGTTTAGTTGGGAAGACTTTTTTAAGTATCCACACCGCTGCTATATGCAAGAAGAATAGACAAGTTAAAAACAGCGTTGTTTTGTGAAAAACGCATGCTAAAAAAAAGAGTGATAGTGATTGCCAGTATTTTTTTTGCTGGAATGTGAGAAAGCCTAACAAAAATAAAACTCCTCCAAATAGTTGCTTAAATAAAAATTCCGTATATAAAGCAAAAAGAGGAAGAGAAGAAGAGGCGATTAAAAGTGCCCATTTGCCAGAATATTTATTTGCTACTTCCGCATTTGCGTACAGAAGGTACAGCAAGAAGATAAAGCCGCCAACAAATATGCTTGTGAGTAACGGCTCCTTACCCCAGGAGCCTAGAAATGCAAGCAATGGGTTTGAATAACTTTGATATGCGCTTGTTAATTTGTGGAGCGCATCTGGGTAGCTGTGCGTATTGGCAGAAAATACATAAAAACCGTAGTCATATCCGTAATAGCCCAGCGGTGCCTTGATCCAAGGGAGTGCCATGCGTAAGGTTAACAAGCTTACGGCTATAAGAATGATTGTCGTGCTGCGATTGAGTTTCAGGCGGTCTCCAGTCATGGCATGCAAAAAGGTGCTAGTGTTGGTTTGTATACGGGAAAAATGAAAAAAAGTTCTACTGTTTTAATCCGACTCAGGTTCTTTTCAGCTCTAAGGCGCACGAGTTAATGCAAAATCGTTGGCCGGTCTCCGTGGGTCCATCTGGGAACACATGACCCAAGTGTGCACCGCATGTTTTGCACACCACTTCGGTGCGCTCCATACCGTGCGACGTGTCTGGGATAAGGGTTATGTGTTCTTGGTTTGCGGGGCTCGTAAAACTGGGCCAACCGGTTCCCGAGTCAAACTTGGTTTCTGATGAAAACAACGTTTGCCCACAGTTCGAACACGTGTACATGCCTTTTCTGTGTTCGTCCCAATATGCTCCAGTAAATGGTGCTTCGGTGCCTTTTTCTCTGGTGACGTGGTATGTATCGGGGTCGAGTTTTGCTTTCCATTCGTCGTTTGTTTTTGGCAGATCTGTTTGATTCATGTGGTTTGTAATACTAATGTGTACTGTACACTGGGCGTAGCTGGTTTAGGTTCTTCTGAGGTGCTTTTCGTAGTACTGCATGTCGGCGTCAGTTTTTTTGTGGGGGTTAAAGATATTGAGCGGGTCAAAGATATGTTTGACTTGTCGGAAGAGCTCCATCATGTGTGGGCCGTACATAAGTTCGAGGTATGGACCGCGGACAATGCCGTCGTTGTGTTCTGCAGTAATAGACCCTTTGTACTGCATGACGAGCCTGAACACTTCTTCTGACAAACGAGTGACCGCTTCTCGCTCCGAATCTTTTTGCAGGTCCATGAGTGGCATGATGTGGAAGTTCGCATCGCCTGCATGTCCGGCAATGGTGTAGACGAATGAAGGGTATCGCGAAAAGATTTCATTTAGTTTTGGTAAAAACTCTGGTAGTTGGTCAGGATGCACAATGACGTCTTCTATGAAGCACGCAGTAATCCGGTTTTTAGTGTGTTGGCGAAGGAGGTTGTAACTTTCACGGCGAATAGTCCAGTATTTCTTTGCTTCTGTTTCAGTGCGGGTGACTCTACTTGCAACGCCATGTGTCTGCTGGAGTGCTTCGGTAACTTGTGTTGCTTTTTGCGTGGCTTCGGCGTCTGTTTCGCCAGAAAATTCTGCGAGCAGTACCAGTCGGGGAATGCCTCCGGTGTAAGACATCCATAGTTCTGGTAAGAACTGCCACAAAAGCTGTAACGATTTACCACCCATTTTTTGCATGAGCTCTGGCAAGTAGGTCAGTGCCAGTTTGAGAGTGTGGTCGTCGAACAATTCAAAGCTCTCTGGGCGGAATTTTTTAATGAACGTGACAATGTCACCCAGTTTTTCTAGTGTGGGCAAGAACACCACGACTGTTCGGTGGTGCGGCAAAATGGGGGTGAGCTGAAAAGTGATGTCGGTAATGATCCCTAAAGTACCTTGCGAGCCCACCAGTAGTTTGGTAAGGTCGAACGTTTTCCCGTCCCAGATTTTCCACAAATAGTATCCCGCTGAATTTTTGGAAGTAGATGGTTCTGCGGCCGTAATCAGTTCGCTGTGGGTAGAAATCAGGTGCCAGAGTTGGCGGTAAAGCTGCCCTTCGAATGTTGGTTCTTTGACTTTGTTTGCGAGCTGGCTTTCGGTGAGTGGGCGAATGGTGTATTCTTTGCCATCGGCGAGTACTACCGTCAGTTCTTTTACCCAGTCCACGACTTGGCCGTACGAGAGAGATTTTTCTCCGCCCGCATTGTTCCCGACCATGCCCCCAATACCGCAAATTGCTTTCGAGGCAGGGTAGGCGGGCATGAGCAGGTTTTGCGCTACGGTTACTGGCTCAAAGTCTCGGTAGTAAGCCCCCGGTTGGACACGAATGGTTTGTTCGGGGGTGACTTCGCCAATGTGGTTGAGGTGTTTGGTAAAGTCGAGCAAAATGCTTTCGGTAATGCTGCCGCCAGTCATGTCTGTTCCACCTGCTCGGGGAGTGAGCGAGGTTGGTCTTCCTGCTTTTGTTTCGGCGGTGGCAAACTCTACGAGACGAGTAATATCGGCAGTCGAAGCTGGTTGAGCGACGAGTTCAGGGGTGGCTTCAAAAATACTTGCATCGCGGGAAAATGCTTTTTTTGTTTCTGCGTCTTGGAGTAATTCTCCAGAAAAGTTTGGTATCAAATTTTGTATGTCTTTCATGTGTGTAGTATATCATTCGTGTCGCATTCACCCGAAACGAATGTGTGTGTAGCGCCTCTTGTGGTTTCTCTGGTTTCGGTAGTTTGGTATACTATGACTTGAAGTAACGTTGTTATATGCCAAAACAGAAAAAACAAGCTCCAGTAGTCATACAGCCAAAGCCATCACGGTATCGGTTGGTGGCAAAGCGTAGTAGTGCCGGACTCGGGTTGTATACACTTGATGCAATACCGAAGGGCAAGAAAATAATTCAGTACGGTGGGTACAAGATTACCAACGACGAAGCAGACCAAAAGGGCGGCAAGTATTTATTCGAAATTATAGAGAGTGAATTTACTATAGACGGTACGCCACGGTGGAACTTGGCGCGGTATGCCAACCATTCGTGTAAGCCAAATGCAGAAGCAGTATGGTACGGGCACGATGTGTGGATTTGTTCCAAGCGAGGGATTAAGGCAGGAGAAGAGTTAACGTACAATTACGGGAAAACATATTTTAACGATATCATTGGTGGGGAAAAGCACTGCCAGTGTGTGGTGCACAAGCCACGCAAAGGCACACTCGGGGTGCTGACCGAAGCAGAGCAAGCAAAGTTTGCGCGTAAATTTGCCAAATAATCGCAACTTCCGTACTATTTTAGATATAAAGTAAGCAGTAAGACACAAGACATATGATGAAAGGTTTTCGAGATTTTATAATGCGAGGTAACGTAGTAGACCTTGCTGTTGGTGTAGTTATTGGTAGTGCATTTGGCACCGTAGTAGCGAGCTTGGTCAAAGACATTCTGACTCCACTGATTGGTGCAATTGCCAAAGTGCCAGATTTTTCTGGTTTAGCCTTTACCATCAACGGTAGTCAGTTTATGTACGGTGTGTTCATTAACGCACTTATCGCATTTGTATTGGTCGCTGCTGCAATCTATTTCTTTGTGGTTGTTCCTATGAACAAGCTCATGGCACGAGTAAAGAAGGGTGAAGAAAAAGCAGAAGTTCCTGCAGACATCCAACTGCTCACCGAAATCCGCGACGCACTTCGCAAGTAGTCTAGTATTTTAAAAACTCTACCGAAATTCGGTAGAGTTTTTTTATTGGGCGCGTTGCAAATTTTTCCCCCGTTTGTGCTGTACCGCTTTCCGTACGTCTTGGGCGCGCTTCTTTTCGCGCTTCTTTCTGGCAAGGCCGGTTTCATACGAATGCGTCGTGCTATGTTTCTCTAACTCTGTTTTTAGCTTCAGGAAGCTGGCGAGTCGCTCGGGGGCGAGTGTGCCGGTGGCTACTGCGTGTTGGAGTGCGCAACCGACGCTTTTCTGGTGATCACAGTTTTGGAATTTACACGTCAGGCTCAAATTTTCTAGATCATCAAACGCTGCGTTGAGTTCTGTAGTGTTGTCTGCCCAGAGTTGTAGTTCGCGCATCCCTGGGGTGTCTATGATGACGCCACCAGCAGCAAGGACAATCAGGTCTCGGGTGGTAGTCGTATGTCTGCCTTTTTGGTCACTACTGCGCACAGCTTGGGTTTTGATTTGGTTTTCCCCAATAAGTGCATTAATCAAGCTGGATTTCCCAACCCCAGACGGGCCCAAAATGGCAGCGGTGCGCCCTGCGGAGAGCAGTGCTTGGATTGCGGCAATACCATCGCCAGTTACGGTGCTGGCAGTTTTTACGTCGAGCTCCGGAAAGCGGGCAGTTGCAGCTGCAAGGAGTTCTGCTATCTGCTCTTTGGTACAGGTGTCACTTTTGGTAAAGATGAGTGTTGCAGGGAGGTGCGCAGATTCTGGTACTACTAAGAATCGTTCAATGCGGTTCGGGTCAAAGTCTCCTGCAGCACTTTCGGCAATAAACACATGGTCGACGTTCGTAGCAAGGATTTGTGCTTCGAGTCGTTTACCAGCGCGCTTGCGAGCGAGTTCGCTAAAGCGAGGGAGTACAGTAGTTATTTTAACTTTCTGTTCCCCTTGGAGTGCTTCCAGTGTGACCCAGTCTCCGGTCTTTGGCCTGTCGGCGCTATTGCTTCCTGCGATAAGCGTTTTGGGAGCAACGGCTTCATGGGGTCCTGACTCGGTGAGTACGGTGTAGCGTGTGCCAAACTCAGTCACAATACGACCAATACCAGCAGGGTCAATACTGCTGTCGGTTTGGGAAAGGTAGTGAGAAAGCCCAGCTTGTTCTAGAATGTTCATTATTGGTATAGTACCAGAAGAAAGTGGACAGTGTATAGGGAGTAGAGATAGTGAATAGTAAGTAGGAATTAGGTTGAAGGGGACTTCACGTCGTCACGTCTTACAGTCTTCACGTCGTCACGTCATAAAGTCGTAAAGTCTTAACGTTGAGAGGTAAATGCAGTACTGAGGAAGAAGTAAAAATTAAAAATTATACTCTTTCTTAGCCCTTAGCGCTCTACATTCTCTCTACCCTCCCTCCTTCGCTAAAGCTTCGGCGGGCCCCGCTTTTCAAAGCTCCGCTCTAATTCTTCTAATTCTTCTATTTCTTCTAACTCTTCTATTATTCCATGTTCAAACAAACCGTGTTACAAATTATTTCAGCCATTCCTGCGGGGAAGGTCATGTCCTACGGGCAGGTGGCAGCAGCAGCGGGGAGTCCACGTGCAGCTAGACAAGTGGGGAGTATTTTAATGCGAGCGGATTTTGGTGTGGTGCCGTGGTGGCGGGTGCTCAATAACGCAGGGTTTATTTCGATTAAAGGGAACTTCGAAGCAACACCAACGAGGCAGAAAGAATTACTCCAAAGCGAAGGGGTCGTGGTGAGCTTGGATATGCAAGTAGATATGGCGCAGTATCGCTATATTCCTCGTAGCTAAGCAGGAATACCGCCGTCACAGCTATTTACAGCCACTAGTTTTTGTGATATAATAACAACAAGTTACATTCTTGTGCGCCGTGTGCAAGTGCCATGTTTGGCGCTTTTTTATACACCGCGCTGCCGACAAACGTTGTTTGTGGGAAATTGTTGCAGGACATACTTTAGGACTCCTAAGGTCTACAATCTTGGACGGTAGAAATTTTTTATTATTTATGTGCCGCTTTGTGGCATACATATATTTCTTGCCGTCATTCGCAGTGCTTACAGGCACCAGTATTTTGTTTGGTTTTTGTGAATGCGAATAGCTATTGGTGTAACCAAAGAAGGCAAGACTATATATGACAAAATCACAAGACGCTGCTCCAGAAGAGCAGGTAGATGGTGCAGAAGAAACATTTAACGATTTGGGGATTCACCCTTCGTTTTTAGCTATGTTGAATCGTGCTGGGTTTACGACTCCAACACCAATTCAGCAGCAATCAATCCCTATTAGCGTAAAAGGGGAAGACGTATTGGGTATCGCGCAAACTGGTACTGGTAAGACGTTGGCGTTTGGTATTCCAATGATCCAACGACTGGTGACCGAAGGTGGTACCGGTTTGGTAGTGTTACCAACCCGCGAACTGGCAGTGCAGGTAGATAGCTCACTCATGCGCATTGGTAAAGAGTTGGGTTTGAAGACTGCGCTCTTAATTGGTGGTGAACCAATTAGCAAACAGTTGCGCGCGCTTCGTGCCAAGCCACATATTTTTATTGTGACCCCAGGACGCTTAATTGACCACATGGAGCAGAAGACACTACAGCTTTCCGAAGTGAAGGTGTTAGTGTTGGACGAAGCTGACCGCATGCTCGACATGGGTTTTGCTCCACAGCTCAAGCGCATTATGCAAGAAGTGCCAACAGAACGACAGACTTTGTTGTTCTCCGCTACTATGCCAGAAGACATTATCCAAATTGCAAAAAACTTTATGCATATTCCTGTGCGTGTAGAAGTCGCCCGTCCAGGGACTGCTGCAAGTACGATTACGCAAGAAGTTGTGTTTGTGCACCGCTCCGAAAAGTTGGCTGCACTGCGCATGTTGTTAAAAGAAGAAATAGGTAAAATTTTAGTGTTTACCCGTACCAAATTTGGTGCAAAGAAAGTAGCAAAAGCAATTCGCGATTGGGGATTGAGTTCTGTAGAAATTCACTCCAACCGTAGCTTGAGCCAAAGACTTGCAGCGCTGCAAGGGTTCAAAATGGGCAAATTCAAAGTACTTGTTGCCACAGACATTGCTGCTCGCGGTATAGACGCTTCGGGGATTGCGCTGGTTATTAACTATGACTTGCCAACCCAAGCAGAAGACTATGTACACCGTATTGGTCGTACTGGACGCGCAGGTAAATCTGGAAAAGCGATTGCACTTGCAACGCTCGAAGAAAAGCGTGACGTGCGCGATATCGAACGTTTGCTTGGGCAAATGTTACCTGTGCGCCGCATGGATAGCATTGAACGGTTACCAAAACTGACTCCAGAACAACAAGCAGAAGACGAACGTTCCGAACGCCTTGAACGCGCACCTCGTGGTGGCGGTCGCGGTGGGTTCGGTGGTCGCTCTGGTGGGGGACGTGGTGGTGCACCTCGTGGAGGCTTCGCTTCCCGTGGTCGTGGCCGTAGATTCTAGTTTTTATACAAGCTTGGGGCACTGTCCCAAGCTTGTTTTCTTGCTCAGGGAAGCAGATACTATATATGGAGGCTGTACTTTCTAAATCGACCCAAAACGCATATGTCCGAACTAGATGACGAAGCGGAAGCGGCTGCAGAACTAGCGAAACAAGCAGAGCAAACTGCTGCAGATGCTGCACAAGCAGCAGCAGACGAGCATAGGGCTAAAGCGACAGGCGAGGATACTGGTTCCACTAATAAGGACGAGTCGTATATCCCAATCATAAGTGATTTGCTACCTTAAAGTGTAGAAAGCACAACACCGCACGCTGAACAGCTTGCGGTGTTGCCTTTTTCTAGCCGAATTTGCTATAATAGGGAAGCAATAATTTGTCCTGATTTGGCCAGTATATTGCACTATGTGAACATATTCGGGAGTAGCTCAGCGGTAGAGCGGCACGCTGTTAACGTGATGGTCCTGGGTTCGATCCCCAGCTCCCGAGCCAAGTAAGACGACTAGTAGAAATGCTAGTCGTTTTGCTTTGAATGGTTGCGAGATTAAATACTAAATCAAAAGGTTTTTTGAGTGTAAAGCTCAGTTCTTTACCGTTCAAAGTAGGGTTCTGAAGTAGGTAGTTTAAGAATGCTCGTTTTCCTGCAACTTCAGAACTAGTGTCAAAGATTGCCTTTGCCCGTTTAGCCACTGAAAGTACTGTAGTTACTGTTGTTTTGTAATCATAATCGGCCCTACTATGTTCTGACATCTCAATTTCCAGCGTTTGGATCTGGTCGTGTAGCTTCTGATGTTTTATGTCATATTCATCCTTAGTAATTCCCATTCACCAGAATTGTCCAACCATTCTGTACATCTCTAGTAGCACACGCAGAAATGGAATTAGTTATTTCAGGCTCATGAGTTGTAAATATAGTTGTATCGGGAACATACAATTGGACTACTTTTGTAATTGGTATTGGGAGCGTAATTGGTAGTGACTCATGCGCTTCATCCAATATCTGTTTTGCTTTATAAGCACACTTATTAATCCAGTCTTTTGTTGGGTACATGACAGTTCTTCGGCAAGTATTCTACTTGTTGATGGTATTCTTAATGGATAAAATGTATTGTTCAACTTTTTTTACCTGTGCTTCACTTAAGTCGTATTTTGCCCGTAAAACAATCGCTACGTTCGAGTTATCTTTAATGTAGTCTTCTTTGGTGATGCCAGCTCTATTTAAAATCAGTTCTAAAGGTAAAGATAGGCCCTCAGCTATTTTCTGTAATGTTTTTATGGTAGGGGAGCCCTCTGTATAATCGCCAGCTTCAAGTCTGGAGATGTACCCACGTGTAAGACCAGCCTTTTGGGCCAAAACTTCTTGGGTTAAATCTTTTTCTTCGCGAAGAGATTTTATGACTTGATGTAGTTTCATAGTACAAATAATATATTGCGTTACTATAGTAAGGTTACCACAGTAACTATTTCTTTGCAAGTCATTAAGTGATGGGCTGCTATTCGTCTAATTTCTTGCTATAATTGGTGCTAATAAAATTAACTACAATTGTACGACTACCATTCCCGTACAGGTTAAATTATATGATTACACTCATTGAACCATTTGGCTACCACATTTCTACCAACACCATAGGCGAAGCGTGGCATGAACTATTCTCCACTGTTTTGGAGCATGGGGCCGTTGAATTTGACGAAGGACGAGAAAGGTTGGCTCTACAAATGGTTAGGATTCATTCTAAGTCTCAAAACTTCCCGGACGCAATTATACAAAAATTTGGTAACGAGAAGAATCTTCAGTCGATAATTGAGCTCACATTTGGCGATCGCACTATGTACGATGTAGACGTAGTGAAAAGCTTCACAGTAGGCGCTAAAAGCTATTTCGCACGTTTAGAAGAAGGTAGGATGGTGGAGTTTGTCGTAGACCGCTTAAGCATTATCCCAGAGAGCAAAAAAGCAGTTATCGTATTTCCAACGTACGAAGACTATCGTGCAATACTTACGAACCACACCAATGACTACCTCCCTTGTATTGTTTCTATACAATACAGAATGCGGCCTAATAATGGCGGTTGGTTGCTGAATACAATATTCAACATGCGCTCGCTCGATGCCTACCAGAAAGCGCACGGTAATTTAGCTGCGATGGCCATCTTAACAAGTAATATCGCAGAACAAATAAGCAAAAGGCTAGGGGTGGAAGTAGTACCTGGTACCATAGACGGTTTGATAGTGGACGCCCATATATATAACGAAACAGTAAGCGAGGCAAAAGATAAAGTACAATTAATCAAAAGTGAATTACATGATTAATCCTAAGAGTCGGGATGAGATTACTCGCAGCCTAGAGAAAAGAACCAAGGAAAACTTAGACTCACTACAGATTATCGAAGATGCTCTATTAGTATTGAGAAGCTCCATCTTCCAGATGCCAGAACCAGGTACTCGCGTAGTTACTTCTCTTTCCGGAGGGGTGGATTCCGTAGCTTGTTGTGCTATATTGCTGGAAGCCTTTCAGTTAGAAGTGTTTCCATTTTTTATCAATCGGGGTCATCGCGCAAAGGATAGAGAAATGGAAAGTATTCAATTTTTCGCCGATTTATTTTCTAAAAGATATCCTAACTCTTTCCATGCGCCCGTTGTAATGAATGTGGATATTCCGCCAAAGTCTATCAAGCCACTTTTGGATGGGAATAAGAACCATGACGTAGGAATACCTATGAGGAATTCCATAATAAATGAATACGGTGTGCAGTATGCCTTTGCTTTGAGCAGTAAAGCATCCCCGGTAAGAAATGTCTTCTGTGCTTTAGTTGCGTCAGATGGGGACTTTATGTTCCACTCTACTCTAACGGCGTTGCGTTCACAGATGCTCCATACTTGTATAGATATGTCTGACTCCTCGTGGCAGGTCAGTTCTGTTGCTATCGAACGAGAAATCGGACATTACTTAGACAAGGCAGATTTAATTCAAATAGCTGCTGGTATGGACATGCCACTTGAACGCTCTAGAACCTGCTATAGCGCTGACATACTTCACTGCGGCGCTTGTGAGGCATGTTATGACAGAAAGTCCGCATTCGAAAAAGCAGGGATTCAGGATAAAACAGAATACACTGATACACGTTCAGCCGCGTTAATTAAACCAAGCTATTTATAAAAAAGACTAACTTGTATGACTCGATCTATCACACTGGTAACAAAGAATCCTTTGAAAATAGAAGCCATGGAAAGAGCGCTCGTACCCTACAAGATTGCTCTGAACGTTGAAAATTTTTACGTTCCTGAAATACAGTCGGACACTTGTGAAGAGGTGGCTAAATTTAGCGCTCAGTATGCTGCAAATTATTCTGGAAAAGCAGTGGTAAAAGCAGACACTGGTTTTTATATTGATTCACTTGGCGGGTTGCCTGGAGTGTATACGAGCGAGTTTGAGAGAAAACTAAGCCCACAGAAACTCTTGAAGCTCATGCAAGACGAAACTACTAGGAGCGCCTCAGTTGTCTACGCTGTTGCATTCTGCCTACCTCAAGGTGAACCAGTGGTTTTTAGTAGCGGGTCAAGAGGAATTATCGCTGAAGATGTTCAAGGCCAAGATGGAATGTTAATCGACTCAATATTTATTCCAGAAGGATTTACTAGAACCTTGGGTGAAATAAAATTGGAAAGCCAGGCTCAAGCAGATGCAGTGTGGGGAGACGCCGAAGAACAGTTTATAAAATGGTATATACAGACACAGCCAATCTAGTACCGCATCGGTATCGCCTTGTACTGACAATTATATTAAATTGAAAGGAGGGCAAGAGATACATCTCTATGCCCTCCTACTTCGGGAAGAAAAGTGCAATTTCTCTTTTCGCTTCCTCAAAGTTATCTGGTGAATGCATCACGTTGTGCGTAACGGATGCGCTATATTGTGTCCGCATAGCCTTTTTAACCGCCAACCCGGTGGCAACGGCGTTTGGACCTTGCCATACTTGAGCAATAATTGGTGCCGAAGTCTCGAAGGCTACATGCACCCAGAATTGCTCGTCATAGTACGGAAAATCTCGCCACCGAAGCATGAAGGCTTTGTCTAGCTGCATGCTTTTTTCGTATACAAGCGTTAGACCCGCTTGTCGCATGGCGGCCCCTATAACGGGTGTCAGCTCTAGGGTTATGGCATCGGGCTTAAGGAGCACAAGTGTTTGCTCCATCTTTTGCCTCCGTTTTTGTGTGGAAGTGAACTTTATATGCAGCCGTTACTGCATCTTGCCTGTGAGGGCAGAAAAGACTAATGGTCTGGCATATAAAGCCTGTAACTTATTTTAAGTTGCAGGAGCTATTGGTAAGTAATCTTCTAAACAGCTCCTGCAACTCAAAATATTTGCCATCTGTTGTTTATGTTGCCTGTTTCTGAGTTTTTGGTATTTTGACTACTATATCATAGAAACGACGAAAAACAAGGGTCGCATGAAAAATGCCGTAAAATGGCTCTAATTTGATTGTAAAATAGAAGAGTTCATCATATACTAAGACCAAGCTGTATTAGCTATATAAGTGACTTATGACTATCGTTTTTGAAGGTCTTCCCGGGTCAGGCAAGACAACACTCGTAAATCATTTTGCGAGAATTTTTGAAGCCGAAGTAGTTCCGGAAATTATTGACTTGGGTGAATCTTGGAAGCGTGCGTGTGCCACGAATGACCAGAGCTTCTTTTGGCAAAATGATTTGCAAAAATCACTAATCGCTGCACAAGCCCCAAAACATGCTTTTCTAGATCGTGGATACGTTACCACTCTCGCTTATAATTACTCAGGCTGGATTTTTAACCAGGAATCTGATTTTCCAAAATTACTTAATAACTATTTTACGGATATTGTTCCAAAAAATCTCCAACCAGACGCATATCTACTATTTTCAATGTCTACTAAGTTAAGCAATGAAAGAAAGAAGCGGGAAACCATTAAAGGCCACCCCATGCAGGATGAGGATTTTCTTAAGAAGATACATTTTTTCTACCAATCTTTCCTATCAACATTTGAGCCGGATATACCTGTGTATCACGTAGACGCGAATGCTTCCCTTGAGACAGTCCAGGAAAATGTTAAGCACATTTTAACCAGAATCTTACAAGCGCATGGCAATAGCTAAAAAAATGAAAACCGTTGCAGTGGTATACTTGTCTCACGATGGACTTGCGAGCCTGTACACAGGAGTCGGAACTTCTGGTCGAGATTTTTGTTTGGCATTTGAAACTATTCAGAAGAAATATAAAAAGAAAGGATTGGCACTTACTCTATTCCCTGGAACAATTAGATACAAAAGCAGCTTTCACGGATATAGGGTAGACATTGAAAATGAGGTGTCCGCTATTTGTAAGCGCAGCGGCGGCAAAATGATTTGGATCGACAATGGTACGCACGGAACTGTTTCGTACGGAGGTCTGGCACAGTGGAAGAAGTGCTCTGCTAGTGCAGCAAAATATATACGAACCCTTTCAGAAAAGTATGACCATGTTATTGCGTTTGCCAATGACACCCCCTTCGCAGGGGTGGGCAGATTAGTTCAGTCACCAAATGTAAGCACCGTCTGGGTACCCCATAGCACCGTTATGGTACATAAAGACTTTCGCCTTACCAAAAAAGATGGCAAGACTCAAGCATTTACGCAGAAGCGTTTTATGTGGGAGCGAGCAGCAATCCAGTGGGCCAATGAGAGCCGCAATAACTGGACTGGCTACACAAGTTTATTCATGAAGCGCCATCTTGTTTCAGCGTATCGAGCAGACCTATTAAAACTCATGGATACGCAAGTAGGTATATATTTCCCTAGACTTGCGAGTTATAGAACATCACAAACAGAAATAAAAAATAGGCTAACAAGCTTGGGAATCCCTACAAACAAAGAACTTATTACTACCTTTGCGAGGGCTGAAATGTACAAAGGAGTAGATCTAACACTGGCATTGGGTAAATACACCCATGACAAGTATGGAACAACAACCGTGATATTAGTAATACCATACTCAAACAGAGACCCTTATATAAAAGAGATGCAGCAACTACGGGATCGAGTGGATAAAACTGCAATCCTGCTGTTCGGCCATGATTTCCTCACGCCTCACCTGCTGATGCAGTGGAAACACACCAAAATGGTAGCTGTGCTATCAAGGCAAGAGCCAGCCGGGCACGTCCCTAATGAATTCAGATACTACAGTAATCCAAACGCGCGACTACTAGTTTCTGACCGTGACGGCCTACCAGAAAGAGTTGCAGACGGTGCAGACGGATTTATTACTAGCGTCAACAGCTTAGGGGACATTAAGAGGAAAGCTGACACTATTTTTGCTCTATCTTCTGTAAAATCAAAGTTAATTGCAAAACGTGGACGCCAGAGAGTCCTGCACGATTACTCCATAGTATCCAATATAGATCGGACACTTAAAAAGATTATGAGTTTATATAATTTAACCTAACAAACTATGCCCATTATCGATTCCTTCACAAAAGAAATAGCCATTATAGAAACGCTCTTCGGAAAATCCTATGAAGATGCAGGTGGTGCCGGGTATCGGTACTATCATAGTATGAGAGTGGCGAAAACTTGCGAAAGTCTTGCTCAATACGAACAGGTAGAAAATCCAAGGCTCTTAGTATTGGCGGGGTTGTTCCATGACATTGGTAAATCTGAGCGTATAGAACAAAATGGCTTCTTGGATGGCCGTCAGGAGGCCGACGTTCTGAAGGGAAATCACGAAGACTACACACTGGTGAAAGAACTGCTCCAGCGGTATTTAGTTGACCTTCAGCCTGATCAAGACTTAGACATTGTTGCTTCGTATATTGCCAAGAATGATACCAAGGAATCTAAGCTGCTTAAAGACGCAGATAACCTTGATGAAGTAGGCCTTGTAAACGTTTGGAAAATGTTTACATATGGAGGACTAAAGAAAATATCAATTAAAGATACGCTTGACTATTATTTTAAGGAAGATAAACCACGTTTACTTAAAAAAATTGATGCTCTCATGAATTTTGATATTTCAAAACAGATGGCGAGCGAGCGTGTGCAAAAAGTTGACGAGTTCTTGCGTAACTTGGACAAAGAATGTAAAGCAGAAGACATTTCCGTATTGAGGAATTCTTCTTTTTAGTGTAACCACTTATGCAGTATTCAAAGACAGTTATCCCAATAGTCAGAGAGGTGCGAAAGTTACTTTTGCCATACTGGGGCACTGTAGACATTATTGCGCAAAAAGATGCATCGTCTCCTGTTAGTGTAGTAACAAAGCTGGATTTTGCAGTAGAAAAACAGGTGGCGGAAAGACTTGCCCAAGTTTACCCTCATATCCCATTTATCGGTGAGGAGTACGGGGGAGATAGAGAAGCCTCAAGATTCTGGCTTATGGACCCCATAGACGGAACGAACCATTTTGTTCGAGGTTTACCATTTTGCACTTCCATGGTCGCCCTTGTTGAGGAAGGACAAGTTATCTTTTCTGCTATTTATGATTTTGTAAATGATCACATGTACTGGGCAGAGCGAGGGTTCGGGGCATATTGCGAAACTGAACGCCTGAGTGTTAGCAAACGCCCTCTTTCTGAAGCCTACATTTGTTGGGAAAGTCGCATAGAGAATCCAGATAATTTAGCACTGTTTCTAAAATTATACGAGAAAGCTATTCTGCTCAAAACAGTTGCCTCCGGCTGGGAATACGCCATGATAGCCTCCGGTAAGCTTGATGCCCGCATTTGTTTCGACCCGTATAGTAAAGACTACGATTTTGCCGCTGGGTCACTTATGGTGTCTGAGGCGGGAGGGGTTGTGGCGAATATTGGGTCAAAGGAGTATGACCATAAAAATTTAAATTTTATTGCTGCAAATCCTATTATATATTCAGAGCTGACAGAAAAGGCTGACTCGTTGTTTCATAAATAAGATAAATTTACATAGCGATATTAAGAATTTGAGCCGATAAATTTAATTCAAGGCTAATTTTCTTCCAATCTAGAGTTCTGAACTCGTCCACGATACGGAGCCAACAAAAAAGTAGTACTTCGGTACTACTTTTTTGTTGGCTCTAGAAAGGGCTGGGGATCGAAGGGAGCGGTTCGCTACCAGCGAAATTTCATGCGAATGCTTGGAGTATGAAATAGTGGCGGGCCAGCGTTAGGTGTTTAAATAGAGGCGCCTGAAACCTTTTCTTTTTAGCTTGAGCGGAGGAGGGCACCCAAGCAAAATAAATAGCACCACTCATGCGTGGTGCTATTTTATTTGATTAATATTTCGTTTGAGGATTCAAATAAAGGTACCTGACACCTTTTTTCTTGGCTCTAGAAGGAGCTCAGGGATCGAAAAGAGCGTTCTGCTACCAGCAGAATTTCATGCGAATACGTGGAGCATGAAATAGCGGCGGGGTCGCGTTAGGCGTTATTCGAAACGACCATGAGCCTGTCGAATGGGAGTTGAGAATAGCCGTGGGTGACCGATCCTCAGCTCCCATAATTTATTCTCCTAAAATATCTTTTAAGACATTGTCAAATCCGAAAAGTTTTGAACGGGCAATGGCAAATACTTCTTGTAGTTTATCTCCGTGAGTTATACTGAATCCTTCCTCGCCAATACGCATGAATTCACTATGGTCATCTCTATTAGGATAATAGTACAGCCAATGTGCTCCTTCTGAGTCTTTCAGAACAGACCAGAGGTATTTATCGTCGGGGTAAGTAAAGTAAAACTCTTCACTTCCGCTCGGGGCATCGTCTGATTTTCGTACTGATTGAATTTTTTCTTGGTCTGAAACTATTTTTTCGACGAGTTGTTGAATTTTTAGATTATTCATATTACTTGCCTTTAGAATTATGGTTTTCTACCTCTAAGGTGGTTATGCTCTCCTTAATCTCGCTATATAAACTAATTTTGTCTGTTTCGTTAACCTGTTTACCTTCATCAATATCGGTCATCATGACGCGAACTCTTTTCATCATATTGTCCCCGAAGTGTTTGCTTAAAGTGGGATTGCCTTTAATTTTTCCCAGGATATGAGCTAAAGCAGAACGAAATTTTTTTGATTTATCTTTATCGTCCTGACTGCTTTCATGTAGGGTTTCTATCCAATGTCTTAGGTCCGCCAAGGATGCTTGGAGAGAGTAACTTAGAAGAACTGCAAGTGCAGCCGATATTTTCTTACGTTGCGTAATGGCTACGATAATGGCTGCTACCCCCACCGTTATCTCTGTAATATTCGCTATAAATGAGATGCCTGCTTGAATAGTTTGGAAGGTCATAATGGTCCACCCGGGCTGGATTGTTCAATCTAGCACCGTTAATCATGCAATACTTGTTATTTTACTCCCTAGTCTACTCATTTTAATCCTCCGTTGGTTTTCTGTCTATAAGTATGTTTTTGTGCATTAAAGGATTAATGGGAAGAAAGAGTTAGAAAAGGTCTTGGAGGATTATTTTAAACAGCACCCTTGGGGTAAGTAGATTTAAATAAGGGTGCCTGACACCTTTTCTTTCTATTTCATGTCTAGTTAAAATTGCCGAATTTAGCTTACGAGAAAATGAAAATGGTGGTAAAATTATGATAAATCATCAGACCCTTTTTTGTTATGACCCCTACGACAGCGCAATTTGATAGCAAAGTGCTCCGACGCTCCAAGAGCGAAAGCGACTTTAACTTGTATAGAGCTGCCTTAGAGTGGGGACTTATTGACCCTATTGTGATAGAAAGTTCGGAAGATTTAAAGTCGAAGTATAGGTGGGAAGATCGTGTAAGTCCATACAAGCATCAGGTAACTAACCTGATTACTTTCTGTCGGAGGCTTCCTGTGAGTTTATTGGCAGATGATGTGGGCTTGGGTAAAACCATAAGTGCAGGGCTAATTGCAAGTGAACTTATTTCCCGAGGTCGTCTTACAAAGATATTAATAGTTTGTCCAAAAATCCTACGGGACCAGTGGCAAGAAGAGCTGCGTGTAAAATTTGATATTCAATCCGTCATTGTCACAGGCCAAGAGTTAGTTAAAGTAAAGCCACCTGAAGAAGGTGGCGCAGTTATTACTACTTATAATACCGCCCGCTTGTATCTTGATAAGATAGAGAAGGTTGGGTACGAAATGTTAATCCTGGACGAAGCGCATAAGCTAAGGAATCTGTATGGGACTGACGCGGCACCAAAAGTCGCATTGAAATTTAAGAAAGCGTTAGCTGATAGATTATTTCAATATGTATTAATGTTAACCGCAACACCTATCCATAATAGGTTGTGGGATATTTATTCTTTGATAGATTTGTTGGCTGTCGCTCGAGGCCACGAAAACCCCTTTGGTCAGGAGGGGATATTTGCTCGTAAATATATAGAGGGAGATAAAATTCAGGCTCGCCGACTACGGCTAGAGGCTAAGGAGGAATTCCGAGACAATGTATACAGGTATATGTCTCGAATTAGACGCGGAGATACAGACTTAAGTTTTCCAGAAAGAGTTATTCAACTGCACCCAGTTGAACCATCAGCAGAAGAAGTAGAATTGCTGAATTTAATCCGAGAACCAATCAAGGAAGTTAATTTTCTTTCTCAAATAACTATATTACAAACTTTTGTTAGCAGTCCTGAGGCTCTGTTGAGAGTCCTAGAAAATATGGCGCTAAACAAAACGTTGCCCAAATCCTTACAACTACAGGATGTCAAAGCAATTGTTTCAAGAATCAAAATTACAGCTAAGTTGAAAGGGCTGGGTATTTTGATAGAAAAACTTAGCCAAGAGAAACCGGAAGATTGGCGTGCAGTAATATTTACAACTCGAAGAGAAACTCAGACTACAATACAACACTTTCTTCAACAGAAGGGTATTTCTTGCGGTCTGATTAATGGTGACTCTGGATCTAGAAACCAGGATACTATAGCGAATTTCACTGCTGATGTCCCCAAGATTCATGTAATAGTTTCTACAGAGGCAGGTTCTGAAGGTGTTAACTTACAAAAAGCCAACGTGCTGGTTAATTACGACTTACCGTGGAATCCCATGATCGTAGAGCAGCGTATTGGTCGCATTCAACGTCTTAGTTCTAAATTCGCTAAAGTATCAATCTTTAATATTATTTTAAAAGGTACTTTTGAAGAATACATTGTGGCAAGGTTGGTCGAAAAGTTGCAGATGGCTTCTAATGCAATAGGAGATATTGAAGCATTATTGGAAGCATCTGGGATTGACGATGATGATAATGACTCCGATGGGTTTGCAGATAAAATAGGTAAATTAGTGCTAGCCTCATTGGCTGGTATGGATGTCCAAGAGTCTACTTTACGAATAGAAAAAAGTATAGAAGACGCTAAGTTTAAGCTTGAACAAGAAAAACAGACTATAAATACTCTTTTGGGCAGTATGAATGGCGCCGAGGATATGGGCCCAAAGTGCCCTAAGCTACCTACCCAAGTTAGGTCTATTAATGTCCAATCTTTTGTGATGCAGGCACTTGAAAGCCTTGGAGTGCGTATAGAAGAGAAATCTGGTCAGCGTGTTGCTGTGTCGGAAAACCAACAAGAGGTAATTCGTTTCTCGGACGAAAAAGTCGATCCTGATTTAATAAGTACTCTATACGCTCCTGGTACACCTGCATTTGAACGTTTAGTTTCTCGGGTTGCTGCCAGAGATTTACACTTAACTGAAGATGTAGATACAGATATAATAAACTCCTTAAAGGAGATATCTTGTCAGTGGGCAGAAGGTTTCGAGGGAGAGATACAAGACTCCAGAATTACAGAAACTTGGCGGTGCTTTCAAGGCAGCGCGTTGGTGCGTGTCAGAGCAACAGTTGCATGCGATAGTTATGAAAGACTAATAGATATAGACTGTAGTCCGGAAGACCACTGTATGGAGACAGGGAAATATGGTCTAGACACGATTGGTGAAATAATCGACCAGCCCAGCAGTGTGGGTGTGGTAACCAAACACCTATATGAGAAGGCTCTTATGGATGAAGGTATATCAGAATTCAGTAGGTTCTATACAGAACGCCGTGCCCAAGAAATTAGCGCATCGGGTAGTGACGAAAGAAAACGAAAAAAAGTAGAAGATGACTTCACGCCTCGTCTAGATATAGTTCTCGTTGGGTTAAAAGGGACCGTTTATCGTAAGATAAAGACACTAGCTTCTTATAAATTAAGTGCTGACTTTGAATACCAAAGTTCTCTCTTAATAACGCCTTACACAAATACGATAAATCAATCTCCGGATTTAGTGAGGTGCGATAAAACTGGCAGGATGGCACCACAAGACTGTATTGCTAAATGTGAGATTAGTGGGTCTCGCGTATTGAGGCACCTCTTAGTGGCGTCTGAGTTAAGCGGTCGATTAGCTCTGCCAGAACATATCTTAATATGCAGTCTAAGTACTAAGCGTGTGCTAATTGACGAAGCCGACAAATCTTCAATTACAGGGAAGATGATAACAAAGAACTTACTCTATACATCAGCAGTAAGTGGTAAGACTGCGGAGCCAGAATTTTTTAGCAAGTGTGAATTTACTGACACGCATGCTTTGGAAGCTGAGTTGGAAATAAGTCAGGTTTCTGGAAAGAAGTTTAGAGTGGATGAGCAGCTACGCTCTCATATTTCTGGGAAGATTGGTCACAAACAAGAATTTATTTTTTGTGCAGAGACTAATGTGCCGCTTTTACCAACTGAAGCCGAGACATGCGAGGTAACAGGTAAAGTAGTTGTGCCAGGTTTGCTAGAGAAGTGTGAGGTGACAGGGAAAATGGTATTGCCAGATTTGCTCGAAAAGAGTGCGCTGAGTAGTAAGAAGGCATTAAAGAAATATTTTGTCGCCAGTAACCTTTCTAATGCTAATATTTTGGAGCAGGAAGCAATTAGATCAGCTATTGGTAATTTCTGCACACCTCAAGAGGCCAGGCTGTGCTCTTGGAGTGGCAAACTTTGTCATCCTGATGATTTGAGAATCTGCGACCTAACCGGACTAGAGATTGAGTTTGAGTACGCTACTAGTAACGGAGGTACTCGACTGGGCCCTCTCGTGCTTATGCTTGATGGTGTGTCGCGAAAGGGAGACTTCTCTGAGCACTGGCGAGCTCTGGCAGATAATTTGACTAAAGCTTTGGGTGGTGGGCGAGCTAATATTGAGGCTGCAACGCTTTCGCCAAATAAACAAAATATTGCAGTGTGCGCTGAGGTGCGTACATGGGTTGGTCTGCAAACCCGTCATACTGGATTCGTGTTTTCTGTATCAGACAATAGTATTATAGGCAGAGTTGTTCAGGGGAAGAGGGTTACTGGTGGCTGGTCCATTCGTTGATTATTCTTGTTCTGCCAGATTAAGAAAAGGTACCATAAAGAAAAGGTGTCAGGTACCTTTTGTAGTTACTTTTTGGTATTATGTCTGTATGGATAAAAAAGTTTTGCGAGGGCTTGCGCTTAAAAAAGAGGAGAACGATAAGGTAGTAAAGCGCATTATTACTTTTTCCAGTCGGAAAGAGACGAAGAAATTGGTGTTATTGCCGCACAGGAGGTGCTCGATTTTTTTCTTGAGGAGGTTGGGGCTGTTATTTACAACCAAGGGGTGGACGATGCGCAGTCTGCTTTGAAAGAGCAGCTAGAAGAACTAGAGTATGCGCTGGGAATGTTAAAAAAAGACACAAAGTAATTTTATTGAAAATATATGGCAAGCGTAAATCCTTGGATTAACTTTAACGGCAATGCGGAAGAAGCATTTACGTTTTACAAGTCAGTGTTTGGCGGAGAGTTCGGCAAAGTTGTACGGTTCAAAGATCTTGCCAGTGCAGAATTTCCTGTCCCAGAAAACGAGCAAGAAAAAATCATGCTTATTACCTTGCCAATTGGGCAGGGAAGCGAGCTCATGGCGAACGACGTGCCAGCAGTTATGGGCAAAGTAAACGAGCGGGAAAACAGAAGCAAAATTTCCGTGCGCGCAGAAAGCAAAGAAGAAGCAGAAAAGTTGTTTGCTGGTTTGTCTGCTGGGGGAGAGGTAGAAGGTCCAATGGGCGACGGTCCGTGGGGTTCTTATGCTGGCATGTTCCGCGACAAGTACGGCATTGAGTGGATAATCGAGTTTTACACAAAATAACATATTTATGAATAGTACCCAACATTCGCAAAGAATAAGTGTAGTGAAAGAGTTGTATATACCGTTTGTGGTTTTGATTGCTTTTTTTCTTGTGCAGGCACTTGGTATTATTGGCGAGGTCGGACTTACACTTGGGATTATAGGTGTGACGCTTTTCACGTTCGCCATGCGTTGCCACGTAGGGGAGGTAAAATTGTTGTTGATTGGTACAGCCTTGGGCGCGTTTTTAGAAATTGGTTTACGAGTGTTTGGTTTCCAACAAGTTTGGACTCGCGCGTCTTTGTTTGGCGTTCCGTATTGGTTACCACTCATATGGGGTTTAGGTTTTGTATTAATTACTCGGCTTGGTATATATATTAGAAAAATGCAAGACACAGTGGATGTGCACGCATAAGTCTGTAGTAAAAAGGCCACCTTCGCACTGCGCGAAGGTGACCTTTGTTTATTGAGTTTTTATTGTTTCTTTTGATAAAGCGCACGCAGTGTGTTACCGTAGTTGCAATAGGTAAACTTGCTCTATGAACCAAAACTTTGTTGTTGTATTTTCCCACGGCATGGGTGTACGGAAAGATAATCTCGGCTTGTTCACAGACATAGCACAGCTGTTGTCGACCCACGGAGTTGAGAGTGTGCAGTTTGACTACAATGTAATAGATGACGAAAAAAACGAAGTCTTTGTACCGCCATTTAGCCAGCAAGCAGAAAAACTGCAATCGGTTTTGGCAGAGACTGCACAGCGGTATCCTGCGAAAGATATTATCATAATTGCTCAGTCACAAGGGTGCGTCATTCCCACCTTGTGTACTTTGTCTTTCGTTCGACAAGTGATTGGCATTGCTCCATTTTTCCATACGAACATGGCGGAAGTTGTGAAGCGTTTTGAATCGAAGCCAGAAAACAAATTAGATTTCACGTCTGTGTCCCGAAGACATCGGACCGATGGTAGCACAACACTGTTCCCACCGGAATACTGGCAGGAGCGATTTAAAATGGACATTGTGCAGCGCTACAACAGTCTTGCGCAACAGGTGCAATTGAGTTTGATTTATGGGCACGACGATAAGATTATCGACTTTAACAACTTGCGTGACATAAAGTACGCCAGAATTATTAACGCCGACGGTAACCACGATTTTTCGGCACAGTACCGAGCCGGTTTGCTAAAGATTGTTGCGCAAGAGTTACAGCTGCAGTCTTAGTATGCTGGCGCATGACCCACCGCAGGAGACCATGACCGTTATGTCTATATCTAGAAAAAAATTTGTGCTCCTGTTTTTACTCTCTGGGTTTGCCTTTATGGCAATTACTACTTCTTTGTTGGGAAGTACAGGACCGCGTGGGTTTCCGAAACAGCCGGACTCTGTGTTACGTACGGGGAGTGACTCACCAGTAGCGTGGAAGCGCGTGCTGGCTGCGGGGCTTTATCCGATTAAAGTTGTATTGCTCTGGCCGTTAGCATTGCCAAACAGTACTTTTTTACAAGATGATCCACCACCACCGTTTGTGGGTGCGTACATTGCGGCGTATTGGAGTTTACTCGCACTCGGTTTACACGCTGTACTGAAAGTGATGGCCCGAACGCGACGAGTGTCAGTTTCTAAGGTGTAATAAAACAACCGCCGGTGGCGGTTGTTTTATTTATATTCCAGTTCTGCAAGGTCTATGTGTACGTTGTTCTTTTCTGCGATTTTAGCAATCCAGCTTACTATGACATCTTGGCGGTGTTTGAGCTCCAAGTAGCGCTCGTCGGAAAGGTGGTTAAGAAAAGGTATCTGGTATCTTTTCTTAATACCTTTTCTTAAATTCGTATACAAATTTGTAAAAATTGTCTGGCTGTTATTACTGCTATAATGATTTATATGGAACCAGAAAATATAAAAAAACAGCAACAGAGACTGGAGCAAATATACAAGAATTATTTACAAGAACTTGAATCTTTATTGAATGAAAGAAAACATATAATTACGGATTTTGTGCATGCGTTAGATGCAAAAAAGATTCAAGCCATTAAAAAGGTGCTAGGTTTATGAGTATTCCAAATCAGGCCTATGAAAAACCAAACATGGAAGATATCGGGCCAGCCAATGAGCTTGCAGAGCAAGTAATAACTTCTCGACAAAGTTCCGAAAAAGGAGTTTCTAGAGAACAATTAAGACACCTTGCGAGTGAGGTGGCCCAACACGTCGAAGCCCAAGCAGCTCGAGTCGCGAGTGCTGATCTTGGCCTAGATACAGCTCTCGCAGATCCGCATGTGTCTCCTGAGCTTCTTGCAGAAACGAAGCTAGAAGCAAATGTTGAAAATCGCCTAACTCTAAATAGTGTTAGTTTGGAGGCGCTTGCAAAAGACACACTTTCGCAAGTTAGAGACGTAGAAACAGAAGTAGTCATGGCAGAGAAAGAGGAGCTAATGGCTAACGCGCCTGTGTTGGGTCCTGGAAAGTTTTTGGGTGGCCATGAAGGGAACGCACATCTGGTGGAGTTAGGGGGTTTTGGATATGCGGTACAAAAGACTTATGACATGGAGAGTAATCCTCTTGCAGAAGAAGTGCGAGAACGGCGGATTCATCAAGAAAGAGCAGTTTATGTTCTTGATAGAGCAATAAGGCTTGGAGTAGTCCCTGTAACTATAGAAAGAGTTATCAACGAAAGACTTGCAAGTATGCAAGAGTTTATAGAGGGTGCTCAAACAAGCAATAAGGTGAAACCTGAACAAGTACCAGTTTCGGAGATGCAAAAAATCGTACTGTTAGATTTAATAACAACAAACTGGGACCGTAGGACGAATCCTGAAAACTTACTCGTCCGTCTTTCCGAAGATGGTTCAGGGCAAGATCAGGTGTTCGCTCCAGATAGTGGAGCTTCTGCTTTTAACCCCCGCACTGCTTTTGCCTCGGAAATTCCACAAGAATTAACTGAGCAACCACTAGATGCAAACATTGTTAAATTATTGCACAACTTTAATAATAATCCGGGAAAGGTCACGCAACTTCAAGCAGATCTAACCTCTTTGCTTGGAGAGAGAACTGCGACATTGTACATTTTACGGATTGACGGATTAAGCCGTTCAATAGATGCTAATGGGAAGGTGGATTCAGAAAAGCTACGGATGAATATGCAGAGCAACTTTGAAATATCGGAGTTAATGTGAGGTATGTTGAGTTAAGAAAAGGTACCAGGTACCTTTTCTTAACACATACTCGCACTCGGTTTACACGCTGTACTCGGAGCGGTATTTCGCAAGTAGCGGCTATAGGGTTGTGCGTAGTGGCGTGTAGCTACAGTTCGCTCTTGAACAATACCCTGTTTTCAGGGCATACTACGTGCATGAGAACTATATACAGAGACATTGTGGGTGGGTTCATTTTTTCGCGTGACGGCAAACTGCTTTTAGGTAAAAATCGGAAAGGCGGGGTGTACGAAGGGTGCTACGTTGTCCCGAGTGGTGGAGTCGAGTCTGGAGAAATAAGTGAACAAACTCTCGCTCAAACTCTAAAAGAAGAAACAGGTATTGTAATCGATAACGCAAAAATCACCGCCATGGGCACCTCCACAGGGGAGCACCAAAAAACACTTGCAGATACCGGAGAAGTGGTAAATGTTAAAATGACCTTTCACGATTTCCGCATTGACCTAGACCAAGACGCTGCAGCAGTCACGCTGACCACAGAAGATGACTGGCACGAAGCAGAATGGTTCCTAGTTTCTGATCTCGACGAACTGAAGCTGAGTCAGCCTACCTGTAAGCGACTAATTGCTATGGGTTTGGTAAACTTGTAATACACGTCGCTCGGATACTATTTTATGTAACAGTGCTCTTATGCCAAAAGATGTAGCAGAAAAAATGCCACACAGTACCCCGCAAGACCTTAAACAGGCGCTTGCAGCAATTCCAAAAGTGCAACAACTTTGGGAAGACATTTCGCCACTGGCCCGCAATGAGTGGGTGTGTTGGGTCACGTCTGGCAAGAAAGCAGAAACGCGTGGTATTCGCATTGCCAAAGCTATTTCTAAAATGAAAGGCGGCATGCGTCGCCCTTGCTGCTGGATGGGCTGCCCCCACCGTGCATAATCTCTTTTCAAAAAACACACTCAGTATTTTGTACTGGGTGTGTTTTTTTGTTGGCGTGAAATTAGTTTGCTCGCACAGGCTGCCACAGTTCTATGGGGTTGCCTTCGGGGTCATAAACGCGAGCAAATGTGCCAATCTCCGGCATGCTGTTCCACTCTGCTTTTTGCTCGACGGCGACACCATTACTTTGCAAGTCTTGGATAAGCGCTGCAAGGTCGGTGACTCGCAGGTTTAGCATCCATTGTTTGTCTTGCGCAAAGTAGTCTGTAGTGTGCGCAAAAGGTTCAAAGACTGTGGGGCCGGCTTGCTGCTGCCATACCATGTCTTGAATGTCTATGCCAAGTGTTGTCGTGTACCACTCTTTGAGTGCTTTGGGGTCTGTTGCGCGGAAGAAAAATCCGCCAATGCCAGTAATGTTGTTCATGGGTTGTAGTATAACCCAAAAGGCAGACACATTCCACGCTCTTTTTGCAAAACCTTTAGGTTTGCGTGGTTTTCTGCTTGTCTGTACACTGTGTGTAGCGTTTACGGGCTTGTTTTGCAAGCCTACAACCAAACAACCAGCACAGAGGAGGAATCGTGGCAGAAACTATGCAGGCAGAAGTCCGCACATGGCAAAAGCGTAAGGCAGATGGTACCGTGGGGGAAACTGTGTATAAGGGTATTTTTATACCCGTAGGAGAGCATGGGATTCTTGTGCCCCAACTTTCCCATGGGTGGCGAGTGCTACAGGTTGACCCGGATACGTTTGTGTTCTCGTCAGACGTTCGGCCAGTAAAGGTGCTACTTGCAGATGTCATGCTGGCATTACAAATGCTAGCCATAGACAAACTACTGCAATCCACATTAGGCCCGCGGTTTCAGGAGCTCATGGATCCATCGGAAAATGAGGAGGGGCTAGCATGAATAAAGCTGAAGCAAAAGCACGAAGGCAGCGTCCCTCGTGCATGGAACTACAACAGTCGAATGCTAAAGCCGCACCGGCTTTATCTGCGACCGAGTCCGAGACAGAAACTGCTATGCCAATAAAAGATGCTTTTATGGCGCAGCTAAATCAGATTGGCGCTGGTGCAAGGCGCATACAAATAATCACGGGCGAAACTTTAAAAAGACGTGTCAATACATAGCGGCTCACGGGCCGCTACTTCACGCGGGGGATATGTTCTCCCGCTTTTTCTATGCTTGGGTATTTAGTTGCGAGTGTGTGCGTTTGCCGGTATGCTAGAGATAAGTAAATAGAGAGTATAGTTTATGTCACATCATGGGAACAAAGGCGGGGGAGATGCCGTATATGGGTTAGGGCTTATTGGCGCTGCAGTGTATTTTATTGGGCAAGCAAATGGTTTTTGGATGGGTGTTCTGGGATTGCTAAAAGCTCTCGTGTGGCCAGCGTTTGTCGTGTACGAAGTTCTCAAATCTTTGTATTCGTAAGCTTTATTTTAATTCTCTATGGCACAAGCACAAAATAAGACACAAGAAACAAAGCAGGATCCATTCGAGTTTATAGACTCTCTGGCAGACGCAACCCAAAAAGCAGACAGTTTCGCATTGGTGAAGCTGTTTCAGAAGGGCACAAAAGCAAAGCCTAAAATGTGGGGGAGTGCGATAATTGGTTTTGGTTCAAAGAAGTTAGTGTATGCTTCTGGCCGAGAACTGGACTGGATGATTGCAGGGTTTTCCCCTCGAAAAGGTAAACTCGTCTTATACGGTTTGCCAGTTGCAAAAGAGGCTACGCTTCTTAAAAAGCTAGGTAAACACAAAGTTGGTGGTGGGTGTCTCTATATTACAAAACTGTCTGACGTGGATACTACTGTTCTTACGCAACTCATCGCTAAAGCAACATAAACAGTGTTGGTAGCAATTAGTACTACATTCTAATTTTATTCACATTTGTGAGTAAAATTAGAATTTTTTTAACGAATTAACGAATTACGAATTAACGTATTCGCTGTCCACCCTTCGAGGGTCTGAGGACCCCTCAGGGTCTCGAACGACTCTCCACTAACTTACTCTTTGCTATACTACAGAAACGTATGAAGCAAAATTTGTTTAAAATCTCTGTCCGAAATTGTGTGCGTGGGCTGTTGCTCGTGCGTTACCCGCAGATTAGGACTGCAGCCAGAGACATCGTTCGGAATTTTTGGAACGGGTATTACACGCAAGAGTTCGCGTCGGTAGCAGTGCTCTACGACGTTACGTTGCCAATAGATGCTCGGATTCCATTTCGACCGCGGATGGTTTGGGTGTATATGGGGTTTTTATTTCCGCTGTTAGCGGTCTGTGGGCATGCGTTTGCGAAACGGGGACGACACGCACTGCCATATATAGAAAAGCTGTTGCGAGGATTCGGGTCACTCTACGCCGATGCAGGATATGTCTACGGGAAAGCACAGACTACGTTTGTGCGTACGGGCGGGGATCGGGTTGTGTCAGTGCTGCGCTTGATCGATAAAGAGCGTAATTCTGCACCAAGTCTGCATGTTGCCGTGGCGCTCTATACCTACAGCGCCGGACTCGCGTTGTTCCAAGCGCTTGAACTGACCGATGTGGCGCACGCGCGGGGAGTGTTGGAGCGTGTTGCGGTGCGGATTATTGAATCTACTTTGCTCATTAAACAACATTGTGTGCAAGACGTGGGTACTGCATGGGCGTTGGTGGAGTTGCAGCAGGTGTCCGCTCCAGAAGATATGGCGCACATTGTACAAAGTTTGTTTCTGCAAAAAAGGCACGGAGTACCCGTGGGCGATGTACCCAAAGTACACGCAGAGATACTGCGCGTGCATAGATTGGTTCATGCTTCACCTGCGCGTTCACTCGAAAGTATTGTTTCGTATATTTTGACGTTACCTCGCAAGAATATGTAGTAGAAAATAAGTGCGGAGAGTAAATTTCCTTTCATAAAATAGTTCAGAACAGCTTTTCTGTCTGTGTAAACACCAGAGGACTTGATTACCCAGATAAACCCCCAGCTTTAGCTGGGGTGTGCATTTAAAAGCGTAGCTCTTGTCATATACTAAAATCACCCACCTTTGGGTAGAAAGGGGGTGATTTTCGCAATGGTCCAAAGTCGTAAATTGTACCAACTTGAACATTGCACGTACCGATGTTTTTACCACGTGGTGTAGACGCCGCGCCACCGCAGGCCCCGGTACTGCAAGACAAGTATATCAAAGCAGAGCTAAAAAGGATATTTAGAGCAATCTGCAAGTGGAAAGGGTGGGAAATATCTGCGTGGCACATTGGAGATGAACATATCCATCTGTACATTGGTATTCCACCAAAGTTTTCCATCAGTTACAGTCTTGCAGTTCTGAAAGGTAAGTCTTCTGCATGGATTAAGAAAAAGACGAAACAGTTTCCCGCTGGTCCTTTGTGGGCAAGGGGATACTTTGTGTCTACAGTTGGTATTGATGAGGTAATCGTAAAACGATATGTCCAAAATCAACAGCACTATCAAGTAGAACCGCATAAGCTGTTTTAGTCTGCGTAGCAGGTACAGACAAAAGCCACCAGCATACGCTGGTGGCTAGTTTACTTTTTATGCAGCTGGTCGTCGCCCATATCCGTGGCTTGTGTGGTATAGTTAGCCAATGAATACTCGAAAAAAGTTTGGCTTGCTGAGTGGTCTTGTGGTTGGTATTTTCGTTTTTTCGGTGCTCACCGTACAGGTGTACGCGAGATGGTCCAAGCAGTACACGTTTGGTCGTGTGACAAAGACGCATGACTCTGAGTTGGTACTGGAAATACCAACAGTCGGGTATGTACCTGTTCGTATTTCAGAGCGGACAGCTATGCGCCGTGGTGGGGCAGAGGTTCCACTCGCTGAACTCATGCACGAGACTGTAATGGTAGCAGGGGTTACAGGAGTAGATGGGGTACTAGAAGCAAAAGTGGTGCGCGTGGTGAAGCCAAAGGCGCTACGATAATGAAGCACTTTCTCATTCGCTATGCTCCCCGTACGGTATTTGTACTGTTTTTACTTGGGTTTGCTTCACTGTTTTATTTTTCTTCTCCCGACAGTATTATTGCGTACTTAGGAGTCGAAAATGCATATGTCGTTATTTTTATTCTGGCGGTAATTGGTGGGTTGTCTACCTTTAGTGGAGTGCCGTACCATCTGGTACTGGTGACTTTGGCTACTGGTGGTGCAAGCCCCGTTTGGCTTGGGCTCTGTGCGGCGGTGGGGGTAATGCTGGGTGATGCGACATCGTATTTCATTGGGTATTCGGGCAGAGAAATAATCCCAGTGAAAATTCAAAAGTGGTTGAACTCATTTTATGCGTACGGTGCTCGGTATCCGAGATTGATGCCGCTCGCATTTTTTGTGTACGGGTCAGTGTCGCCATTTTCGAATGATTTTATTGTGATATCTGCAGGGCTTGCTAAGTATCCCTTTTGGAAGGTAATGCTCCCTCTTGCGCTCGGAAATGTCGTATTTAATATTGGGCTTGCGTACTTCGCAGGCTCGGTCTATGGTGTGCTCCAAGGTTGGATTTTGTAAGCCGGTGTAGTATAGTGGACAGGAGGGATGTTCTGTTTGTAACAACGAGTGAGAATGCCAAAGAAAAATAATGTTATTGCTGCCTATATAGAACAGTTTCCGCTGCCCATACAAAGCAAGTTACAAGAAATGTACGAGCTCATTGCGCGAGTTGCACCCCAGACAGAAGAAAAGCTGGCGTACGGCATGCCAACGTTTACCCTACAGGGGAAAAACCTTGTACACTTTGCAGCTGCGAAAAAGCATGTAGGTTTTTATCCTGCGCCTTCGGGGATTCGTGCGTTTGAGTCCGAGCTGGCCGCTTATGTTACCTCGAAAGGTGCGGTGCAGTTTCCGTACACGGCAAAGCTTCCTCGGACATTGCTTGCAAAGATTGTTCGATTTCGGATTGCAGAAGAGCAGGCACGCGCAAAGCAGATTTCAAAAAAATAGTAAGCAGACACTATGAAACAATGTATTATAGATGTGCGTGAACCAGCAGAGTTTGCGCTTGACCATGTAGCAGGAGCACTCAATATTCCATCGAGTAGTTTACTCGTTGGAGCGCCAGAGCTGTCGACTGTGCCGAAGGATGCTGAGCTGGTAGTGTACTGTAAAACTGGTACTCGTTCTGCTTTGGCTATTGCGTTGTTTCGTGCGCTCGGGTACGAAAACGTTGTGAATGGCATAAACAAAGAGCAAGTACGGGCGCGGTTGGCTTCTGGTGAAAAAACGGGAAATACGGTAGACTAGGAGCACAAGTAAGTCTTTTACAATATGGAAGCAGAACAAAGCGTACAAAAGGAAGTGCTGAGGCCGGGGACAGGAGAAGTAGCGAAAGCGGGTGATACCGTATTTGTGCATTACACAGGAAAACTAGAAGATGGGAGCGTATTTGACTCGAGCGTGACTCGGGGTGCACCATTTTCCTTCGTGCTTGGCTCGGGCATGGTCATTCAGGGTTGGGACATGGGCGTTGCAGGTATGCAGGTTGGTGAAAAAGTATTGCTCACTATTCCGCCAGAGCTCGGATATGGCCCTATGGGTTACCCGCCGGTCATTCCACCAAGCGCCACGTTGGTATTCGAAATAGAACTGCTCCGCATTGGGTAGCATGGTTCGTATGTATACAAAAACACTTTCATGCGTGAAAGTGTTTTTTATCTCGCCAGTTTGTACCACCGCGCGAGTGTGTGGGGTGAGGTGCCTAACATGTACAGGGTTTGGAGTAGCATCCACAGCGCGAGGGTTTTGAGGAATGCCTGCTCGAACCGTCTGCTCGCTGTGTACGCAATATCATGTAGACGCACTCGCGTGCCGTAGTGCTTGAGTCGTTGGTAAAATTCGAGGTCTTCGAACAAAGGGGTTTCAGTAAAGCCATGCATGGCGTGAAATGTATCAGCTCGCACAAAAAAAGCTGAGTCACCGTAGGCAATGCCGAGGTAATGGAGGAGTGCGTATAGGTGTGTTACTATGCGCGCAGCCACCGATGTACCCAAAAAGCGTAACCGAAAGTTGCCGCCACACATGTCATTTATTTTGCATGCTTCAACAATGCTCTCATATGCGTGTGGGGGAAGAATAGTGTCGGCGTGTAGAAATAAAAAAACATCACCACTTGCTCGTGCTGCGCCAAGATTGAGTTGTACGCCTCTGCTGCGCGGACCGTGCAGTACTATGCAGCCTGCCTGTTTTGCCATGGCGACAGTAGTGTCTGTGCTTCCTGCGTCTACTACGATAATCTCGCATGGAGTGTGCAGTGCTTGGAGTGAGGCAAGCGTTTGGGGGAGTACTGTGGCTTCCTGCAGTGTGGGAATAATCACCGAGAGTTTAACCTTGGCTTTTGAGCTGGGCATAGACTTGGATGAGCACATCTAAAAACTTTTCGCTGGTTGGAGATCCTGGGGTGGTGCTTGCGAATGCGTGCAATGCGGAACTAAACTCTGTGAGTAATGGTTCTGTCTGTATAGAGGTGAAGTCCATTGGCGTTTGGGCTGGGTTTTGGCTGGCGAGTGATGTGACCAGTGAGTTCCACAAGAGTCCAGAGCCTGCAAGAGTGCCAAATGCTTCTGTAATTGTGTGTGCTGCATTGACCCAAATTGGGCTGGGGTTATTTTGTGCGAGAGCTTCTGCGGCAGTCTGGCACAGAATGGCTTCTGCTTTGGCTTTGGCGTAGAGTTCTAGTCTTTCTGCTTGGGTGTGAGGCGAAGCGGGTGTGGTTATGTGTGTATTCATAGAGCGGTGGTACTACATAAAAACCCCTGCGACATTGCAGGGGTGTGGAAAGAGTTATTCTCCAAGTATTACTACAATGTCTGTACTCGGCAGGCTTTCGTCTTTGGGTAAGCTGCCAACAACTTCACCACCGAGTAGTTGGGCAAGGGTTTCGGCGAGCGGAGCAGCTTCGGGGTGCAGTGAGAAAACAATTGTTTTGGAATATTCTTGGTTTGCTGCGTTGCCTATGCCTTCTACGCGGAATGATTTATTTTTGGTGATGATGTCAGAAGTTTTTTTGGCAAGCCCAGCTACTGCGGTGCCGTTGCGGATTTCTACACTTGCGGTGACCGCTTCTGTTTCGGTTGGGGTAGGGGCTGTGGCAGTAAGAGAAATAGAGCTGTTGGTAGTAGTTAATTCTGCTGAGTTAACCAGTAGTTCTCTGGTAGGACTATAGAGAAATACTTTGTTCGCAGCACTGTAGACCAGTAGCTTGTCGCCCTCGAGTGCGCCCAAAAAGAACGCGTCTTTCACTGCGAGCGCTGCAGGGTTGGTTATGGTTTCTATGGTAGGGGTTCCGGAAGGGAGGGCTGCCGTTTTGGCCACTGCTTCAATGAGCAGCTCCTCTGTGGTCTTTTCAATAACAGTATTAGTAGCGGTTGGTGTATTTTCCAGAGGGTTCTTCTGCATGCCCCAGAAGTAATAAGCCCCACCACCCAAGGCTATGAGCAAGAGCAAGGTAATAAAAATCTTACCTGTTGGTTTGCTGCCGCCCTTGTATCGTGCCGGCATGTCTGACAAAATACCACCTTCGCTTCTGAGACTGTCCATGTCGTCAGTCTTTCGCGCAGAGACGGTAGTACGCCGTTTTGGCAGTTTAGTTGTTTGTTCGTTTTGTTCCATAAGATATAGTAAATAGTTGCTTCTATATTATTGCACACTGAGTAAAAACTGCAATCATTTTTTCTATTTTTGCGCAGTTTTAAAAAGATAAGCTTATTTAAGATAAATATTTATATTGCAAATTACGCATTACGAATTGCGAATTACGAATTACGCATTACGAATTACGAATTACGCATTTGTATTGCTAATTCTTCTTATTCTTCTAACTCTTCTCTCTCTTCTATCTCTTCTGCTTCTTCTTCTTCTGATTTTTGATTTGTTTTGCTACTCCCTACCCTTCGGCCGTGAGCTCAGGGTCGAACGACACCCTAACTCCTAGCTCCTACAACCTAATTCCTAACCCGCTACAATACAGACACACAATGGCCATACAAACATACGAGCATATAAACATCTAAACAATAAGGCGCTTTGTTGCTTATATGTTTAAATGATTAAATGTTTACATGTTTAGATGTTTTCATGTTTAAATGCTTACATGCTTTACTGATTCCTAATTCCTTCTTACTACCCTCTACCCTCTACTCTCCCCGCACTGTGCGGGGTCCCGATGCTGCATCGGGGCTACCCTCTTCTCTCCCCATTTGCTACTATAGTAGTAATGAAACGACTTATACAATTGCTCGAGGATACAGATTTAGCAGGCTTGGCGTCTCGCAGTCACCTGCGATTAGGAAAGGAAATGGCAGATGCAGGGGCGATAGAGCAGGTGCAGTCTGGCCCATTTATTGCCCAAGCGGTGGTAGCTTTCCGTAACGCTCAGAACCGGACAGTTCGGTTCGATGCAACGCCGAAAGGATTACGCTTTAAGTGCAGTTGTTCTGCGAGGAAAAATAATTTTTGCAGTCATTTAGTTGCAGTAGCTTTGGTTTTGCGTACACGCGCAGAGTAAAGTACTGCAGAGTGAGGTGTGTATGAACACGCAAAAAAGTGAGCAGGTACGTACAGTGACCGGTGTGGTGCAACAACTGGTCTATAGTAGGATTTTGCTGCGGTTAACTTCTGGCCAAATTGTAGATGTTGATACTGCCCAAGCAGTCTTGTATCGCAAAAATGGTTTACCCATGGTGTTTACCGATATTGCAGTGGGTAACCGAGTGCAAGTCGGTGGGCAAGTCTGGTCAGATGGCAGTATGACTGCGCACAAGGTGCGAAACTTGAGTCTGTATCCACATGCAGGTACATTTGCTGGAAAAGTAGTTGCGGTGGATGTGGCTGGTCGGATGTGCACGATACGTAGTGCGCTCTATGGAGAACAGCGTATTTTGTTCACCGCAGATACCGCACTAACGGTAAAAGGGCGTGAATCTGTGTTGGGAGTGGTAGAAGTAGGGATGAGCGCTGTGGTGCGAGGCGTGTGGGAACAAACCCGTGCGCAGGTAATCGCTCGAAGCGTACGAATTACGTATCGACTGTTGAACATCGACATTACTGGCGAAGTCGTCAGTCAGGTGGAATCTGACTGTACGGTTGTGGTTGGTACGGCGATATATGCGGTGCACACTGCTGGGACAGTGTTTCGGGGGTTGGCCGAAGGGGTAACCGCGGCACAATTAGTAGGGCGAATGGTGCGGGTGGTGGGCAAGCATATTGCAGAGTCATTGTCTGTCACTGCGGTGCGGGTGACTGTGTTGTCCGCGCGTCTATAACAACCCAAGCATGGTACACTTATAGAAGAGAGTTGTGGCATGAAAAAACAAAACAAACTACAATATTCTGCTGGGTTTAGCTTAATCGAGATTTTAGTCAGCGTCACTATTTTTACCATCTTAACCGTTGGTGTTTTTGGTGCAGTTTCTGTGTTGCAGAAAAGTGTGAAGGCGGCTCGAGAAAAAACAATTTTGTCTAGTTTGGTTTCTTCTGATTTAGAGATTGTGAGAAACCTACCGTATGTAGAAGTGGGGACGGTACAAGGAAACCCGAGTGGGGCGTTGCCAGACGCAGCAAACCCTCGCACGGCAACTGTAGAGGGTAGAACGTTTTCAATATATTACGAAGTAACCTATCGGGATGACCCTGCTGATGGAACCTTGCTTGCGGGCACCGACGCGAGCGCTGCTGATTACAAGCAGGTCAAAATGTTCATTCGCAATGAGCAAACGAGTCAAGTGACGACTATTTTAACTACTGTTGCTCCAAAAGGATTAGAGGGTACTCAAAGCGCTGGAGCATTATCTATTCGCGTGCTTAATGCACAAGGTCAGGCGGTTTCGGGGGCTCGGGTGCAGATAACCAATTCGGTTTTGAATCCAACAATTTCTTTGGATAGAACGACGGATAGCACGGGAAATTGGATTGAGGTGGGGCTGCCAGCGAGCGTGAATGGGTATCATGTAGTAGTGAGTAAGAATGGGTACTCTACTGACGAAACTTACCCTGTTACTCTGCAAAGGCCGAATCCCCTAAAACCAGATGCTACCGTGCTGGTCGGGCAAGTAACGCAAATTACTTTTGGAATAGATTTACTAGCGAACTTAACTATTCGCACGTTGGATCAAAAGTGCCAAAATTTGAACGCAATCAACGTTAACGTTTCTGGCGCGAAACTTTTAAGCACTAATCGAGGTGATTTTAAGTTTAATCAAGACCTTACTTCTGTCGCTGGCCAGATTATTCTGACTGACATTGAATGGGATACATATACTCCGGTATTGTTGACTGGTCAAAGTGTTATGGTCTATGGTACATCTCCAATTCAACAAATTGATGTACTCCCGGGGACATCGCAAACTTTCACAATAATTTTGGGGACTGAAAGCGCGCACAGTTTATTGGTTATTGTAAAAGATGCGGCAACCGGAGCGGCGTTAGAAGGAGCGCAGGTGCATTTGCAAAAAGGGGGTAGTACTCCGCAGGATTACTACGGAATTACAGGCGGTAGCGTGCTCGTCCAGTCAGATTGGACCGGTGGTGCGGGACAAATAGATTTTACGGATAGCACACAATATTTTACTGATAATGGTTCGGTGGACTCAGTGAGCAACCCAACTGGGTTAAAGCTTCGGAAAACTGCTGGTGACTACGCATTGTCTGGGTGGGTGGAGTCTTCCACGTTTGATACGGGGAGTGATGAAACGGACTTTACCACCATAACGTTTGCACCGGCTTCTCAAGACCCTTCAACAACACTGCAGTTTCAACTTGCAGCCAATAACGACAACGCAACATGGGACTATGTTGGGCCAGATGGAACAAGTGCGACCTACTACACTATTTCTGGGAGTAACATCAGTAGTGTGCTAGATGGGAATCGGTACGCACGGTATAAGGTATTTCTCAACACAACAGATACCAAGCAAACCCCCGTGCTCACTTCGGTGAGTCTGAACTATGTTTCTGGCTGCTTTAGCCCGGGGCAAAGCGTTTTCACTTCCCTCACACAGGGGAATAACTATTCACTGGAAGTGACGCTGGTTGGGTACCAAACGTATACTGCTTCGAGTATGGATATAAATGGTAACCAAACTTTAGAAGTATTGCTCAGTCAATAAAGAGCTACGCAGATGACTATACAAACATCAAAATCACACAGTGCTGCATTTACGTTAATCGAACTAATAGTTTCGGTGTCAATTTTTAGTGTGATTATGTTCGGCATTATGGCGCTCTTGAGTAATACCTTTACGCTGAATAGGCAACAGTCAGGCTTGCTGGATGATCAAGACCAAGCGCGTAAGCTTAGTTTTGCTTTGATGAATGAATTGCGCAATGCAACAACTGCAAACACAGGGGCGTATCCGCTAGAAACGGTATCTGCCCAAACGCTCACCTTTTATGCAAACATAGATGGGGGCACAGATATAGAACGGGTACGCTACTATTTCCAAAACGGTGCGTTGTACAAAGGAGTGAAAAAGCCAACAGGGAATCCACTGAGTTATACTGCAGCGACAGAAACGAGTACTCGAGTGCAAGGGAGTATTTCTGGGAACCCAACTATTTTTACGTATTATGATGACTCATATAATGGCGTGACAGGGGCAGCACTGGCGCAACCAGTCAGTGTGGTAGCGGTGCGATTTGTAAAAGTAGATTTACCAATTCTAAAACGAGCAGGGGTAACCAACACCAACACGTACACCGTAACGGCCCAAGCAGCTGTGCGGAGTCTGAAAACAAATTTGGGCGATATTCCTGCTCCAACACCCACGCCACCGACGGTGACGTTACAAGCAAACGGTTCGAATGGGCCGGTGGCGGTGGCGTACAATGCTGCTGCGTCTTTGGTTTGGACCAGTACAGATACTTCGAGTTGTACGGCGAGCGGCTCGTGGTTGGGTAATGTTGGTGTGAGCGGTACGCAATCTACCGGTGCTCTGACTATGGGTCAGACGTATACACTAGGATGTACCGGTCCTGGAGGAACTGCCACAGACTCCGTGCAAGTAACGGTAAACCCACCTCCAGCTCCAACGATGGACCTGTTGGCAAACGGTTCTGCAGGGCCAATTACGTTGGCGTATAACTCAACAGTGACCCTGACATGGTCGAGCACTACAACGACGAGTTGTACTGCTACTGGTGGGTGGAGTGGGAGTAAGACCGTGAGTGGTTCGTGGACTTCTGCATCTCTGACCGCGACACAAACATACACTTTACAGTGTACGGGTCCGGGGGGTGACACGACTGATTCTGTAGTGGTCAATGTGAGCGCTCCACCACCAGTGCAACCGAGCTGTGTGTCTGCAGCGCCACAGTCGACTAACGCCAATGGTAACGGAACATTTTACGTGTATGCGTACGGAGTGCAAGATACAACGAGTTTGACGTTCTTTGTGTACAAGGGTGCCAGTCAGTTGCTTATTTCAGGAGTAGACCAAGGTGGTGGGACATGGCGTGGCTCAGTTAATTTATCACTTATCCCGAGTAAGGGTTGGTATACCGTAGAGACGCTCGTTACGAATAACTCATTTAGCGATGTGCTGTGTGCAAGTACACAGTTTAGGAGAAGATAAGAACGCTATGCAATTATATTCTTGGTTTGTCGCTTACCACTATTGGATCGTGTCCCAATTCAGAACTACTCTGCGGGAAAAGAGCACGTTGCGTGAACGCTCTCGCATTCGGAGCTCTGAAGGGTCTGTTTTGGTCATGGTGACGCTTTTAATTTTTGTTATATCTTTAGTATTGCTGGCTATCTTAGGGACAGCGACTATGCAGTTACGGCTTGTCCGGAAAACGCAAGACAAAGAATTGGCGTTTCATATTGCAGAAGCGGGTGCGAATTATTACCAATGGCATTTGGCGCATTTTCCTACTGACTACGCAGATGGAACCGGACAAACGGGGTGTAACCCATGTGGGCCGTATGTGCATGATTACACTGACTTTGACACGGGGCAGGTGGTTGGCCAGTTTAGCTTAACAATTACACCACCACCAAATGGTACAACTGTGGTAACTATTGCTTCGACAGGGAGTACCAGTGCAAACCCTTCTGTAGAACGGCGGGTGACCGTAAAGTACGGAGTACCGAGTCTTGCACGGTATGCGTTTTTAACGAATTCAGATGTGTGGATTGGGGATTCCGAATCGGTGAGTGGTGAAATGAGTTCGAATGGTGGAATACGATTCGATGGCACGGCGAATGCGCCAATTCAGTCTGCCAAAACAACGTACACCTGTCCGAGTTGGTCTGGGAGCCCGTGCCCTGCGACAAAAGCGGGAATTTGGGGGTCAGCATCAACGGCGACGCAAGGGTACTGGCAATATCCCGTGCCAAATGTTGATTTTTCTAGCATGACTGCTGACTTGGCGTCCATGAAAACGGCGGCGCAGAGTGCTGGTTTGTACCTGTCACCTTCAAACGCGCTTGGGTATTCTTTGGTATTTAATGCAAATGGGACTATCAGTGTGTACAAAGTAACGAGCTTTCGTAGTATGACGGGAATATTGGCATCGGATGTGAATGGTACTGCAGTAACCCCTACGATTGATTACCAAAACCGGACGCTCCAATTTACCCAAGCAATTCCTACCAACGGTGTTATTTTTGTAGAAGATCATGTGTGGGTCGAAGGTACGGTCAATGGACGCGCCCAAGTGACTGCGGCAAAATTGCCGTATAATCCGACAACTGCTCCGAATATTTATATTCCGAATAACATCTTGTACACGGCAAAAGATGGGGCGCATGTGCTTGGGCTCATTGCGCAGAAGAATATTGTCGCAACGTACTATGTTCCCACAACGCTCGAAGTAAATGCTGCGCTTATTGCGCAAAATGGTAGTGTGCAACGGTATCAGTTTGGCGGGGGTAGTTCCAATGTGCGGACAAGCATTACGGTCTATGGTTCTTTAGCCACATTTGGCCCGTGGACGTGGAGCTATGTTTCGGGTAGTACTGTAGTCTCTGGGTTTACGAACACGTATACTAACTATGATGCGAATTTATTGTACGGTCCACCTCCCAGTTTTCCATTGACGAGTGATGGATATGTGCAAATGAGTTGGCAAGCAGATTAACTTTCTTTTTATGAAAATACTTGTATGGCTTTGCGTGTGTGTGGTGAGTGTTTTGATGGCAGCCGACGTGCACGCTGCACGTGGGGTGGTGCCGAGCATTGCTCCCTTATTTCCGACTCCAGAAAATACGAAGCCAAACTTGGGGAGGAATATAAATTTTGAAGGGGAGTCAGTGTTTTCAGAACCCACCGCAGCAGAGTTGGCGGAAGGGGAAGCACCTGAAAGTGCAGCGACAAATGCGAAAGCTGACGGTATTGCTGGAGCGACTGCGCAACAGACGCAGACGTATTGGTGGTGGTTGTTAGGTATCCTTGTAGGTGTGGGGATAATTGGAGCTGGTGGGTATTGGTGGTTTGGTATGCGCAAACCAGTATGATAATACAAAATTTTTCACAATTAGCGAGTACGGCATTGCGAAAAAAGGCACTGCTTATTGCAGAGGCGGGGTTAGAAGCAATTGCCACAACACCGCGGGTGCGCGCTGCAGTACGATATAACAAACAGCGTGACGAATTGGTTGTGGAGGGGCACATCTACAAACTCAAATCGGTGCGCCGGTTGGTTGTGGTTGGATTTGGGAAAGCTGCGTATGAAGCAGTAACCACGTTGTATAGTATTTTAGGCGACCGGATTTCCGAAGGGTTAGTAGTAGATCTGAAAGGTGATAGTGTGGGAACTCTGACCACAACTGTTGGGTCGCATCCGTACCCAAGTGCAACCAATGTGACTGCTACGAAACATATTTTAGAAGTGGTTACTGGAATGACCGCAGAAGATATGGTGTTGTGTGTGGTGAGTGGTGGGGGGAGCAGTTTGTTGTGTTATCCGTACAAGCAGACGTGTGAGTTGCAGTCGAGCATAGTGCAGGCCCTCATGCATTCGGGGGCAACAATTCAAGAGCTCAATACCGTTCGCAAGCACATGAGTTTGGTAAAGGGTGGGCAACTTGCCGCAGCCGCGTACCCCGCAACAGTAGTAAATTTGGTTTTTTCTGATGTCCCAGGGGATGATCCTGCGCTGGTGGCGAGTGGTCCAACATTGTACGATCCTTCTACTATTGCTGAAGCAGAAGCCGTATTGCAAAAGTATGCAATTTTAGATAAATGTGGACTTTCCAAATGTGATTTGCACGAAACGCCAAAAGAAGAAAAATATTTTGCCTCTGTGCATACGCACGTGTTAGTCTCTGGCAAGCTTGCGTTACGGGCTATGGCGGAGAAGGCGGCGAACTTAGGATTTGTAACCAAAATTTCTTCTGCAGCATATGCAGGAATTGCAAAAGACTTGGCTGTGGAATTTGCCGGTATGCCCAAAAAACGTGAGTGTGTGTTGGCGGCGGGGGAAAGTACCGTGGTAGTAAAACATGCAGGGAAAGGTGGGCGTAATTTAGAGATGGCGTTAGCGGCACTACCTATACTGGGCCAAGACCAAGTGTTCTTAGCGTTAGATACTGATGGGTACGACAACACGCCTTTTGCAGGAGCGATAGTAGATGCCCACACAAGAGACGCGGCACAGCGGGTAGGAATGTCACCTGTGGTCGCTCTGGAGCAGAACGGCAGTTACCAGTTTTTTGAAGCGGTTGGCGACTATATTGCGACGGGGTTAACGGGGGCAAACGTAGCGGATTTCGTGATAAGCATACGGGATTGAGTCATGGTACAATAGTACAGTATGAAAATATGTTTTTGTGAGTCAGACGCTTGGACCGAAAGTCGAGTCCGAGCAACCGTGGGTGACCACGTTCTTGTTTTTAGCGAGTCGGTCGCAGAAAACGCAGATATTCCTACCGACACCGAAGTGTTATCCGTCTTTGTAAATTCGCGCGTAACCGGTGCGGTCATGGATCGGTTGCCAAATTTAAAACTTATTGTGACGCGAAGCACCGGTTACGACCATATAGATAACCAAGCTGCTATTGCACGAGGGATTGTAGTGTGTAATGTTCCCAGCTATGGCGAACGAACAGTTGCCGAGTACACATTCGCATTACTCCTTGCTGTATCCAGACGGCTCTATCCAGCACTACTTCGAGTGCATACAGAGAGTTCCTTCCACACTGAAGGACTCACTGGATTCGATTTGGCTGGAAAAACGCTTGGTGTAATTGGGACAGGGAGAATAGGTTGTCATGTGATTGAAATGGCAAAAGGGTTTGCTATGCACGTGGTTGCCTACGATCCATTTCCTCGCGAAGGGTTGGAAGAGCAGATGGGTATGCGCTACGTATCTCTCGAAGAGCTCTTGAAAACTTCAGACGTCATAACTTTGCACGCGCCGTATATGGCTAGCACGCACCATTTATTGCACAGTGGGAATATGCCCCACATAAAACGTGGTGCGGTACTTATTAACACGGCCCGCGGTTCACTCGTCGAAACAACGGCTCTTGTCGCAGCGCTCGATTCCGGACTGCTTGCGGGGGCGGGGCTGGATGTGTTAGAAGAAGAGCAATTTTTGGGGGCGGAGAGCGCACTCCTTTCAGGAAAATCTGAAACTGCAAAAATGGAAACAGTGTTGGCGGATCATCAGCTGTTACACTATCCGAATGTGTTGGTTAGTCCACACAATGCTTTCAATACCATAGAAGCACGCGAACGTATTTTGGATACAACAGTACAAAATATTCACGCATTTGTTTCTGGTGCGGTGCAACATATTGTGCGGTAAAACAGATGTGGATATCTCACAAGAGAGTAGTGTATGTGGTATACTAAATATACAAATGTAAATGTGTAACTGAAATAAAACAGACATATGGATCAACAAAATTTTTCTCACCCAATAACGAGTCATCCTCAAGCTCCAAAGGCTTCTAAATTGCCTTGGGTGATTTTGGCAGTTATCGTAGTAGCTCTTGCAGTATTTGCTATAGTCTTTAGAGACAAGCTCATGTCGGGTGACGACAAGATGCAAGGCGAAGCAAAAGCCAGTGGGTACCAAGCAGTATTTTTGACCAACGGCCAAGTATACTTTGGGAAATTGTCCGAAGGGCGCAAGGGTCAATACATGCTCCGCGATATTTTCTACTTACAAGTACAGAACCCATCTATCCAAGGTTCTCAAGAGCAGTCACAACAGCAAGAGCCAAAATTGTCTCTTATAAAACTTGGTGAAGAGCTGCACGGTCCAGTAGACGAAATGGTGTTGAACAAAGACCACGTACTCTTCTACGAAGACATGAAGACAGACGCAAAAGTAGTACAAAAGATGTTAGAGTATAAAGCAAACCCAACAGCTGCAAACCAACAAGGTGCACAGCAGCAGGGCACGCAGCAAGCTCCAGCAGCTACTCCAGTTCCAAGCGCTACTCCAGCGAACTAGCTTTCTAGCTTTCTAGCTTTCTAGCTTTCTAGCTTTCTAGCTTTCTAGAGAAAAACATACGAGCCGCCGCAAGGCGGCTTTTATGTAGGTAAATGGCATATGTATAAAAACAAAAAACTCCCGTTAGGGAGTTTTTTTAAACTAAGCACCCGCCTCTTCGGCGGGTCACCGAGGAGGTGACTAAGTACTGACTCAGTTATTTTGCCAAAGCTTTTGCGAAAGCATCAAAGCTTTCTGGGGCTTGTACTGCAAGTTCGGAAAGCATTTTGCGGTTAATCAAAATATTTTCCTTTTTCAAGATGCTTGCAAACTTGCTCCAAGTGGTACCGTTTTCGCGAAGAGCAGCGTTAGCTCGTTGGAGCCACAATGCACGTTGGTCACGCTTGCGGTTGCGACGGTCGCGGTATGCATAGGTGTCAGCATGCAGCAACGCTTCACGGGCAAGGGCAAAGTTGGTAGAGCGACGGTTGTCGAAACCTTTTGCGCGCTTGAGTAGGTTCTTTCTTCGTTTGTTGGCGGCGACGCCTCGTTTGATACGTGTCATAAAAGTAGCTTCTAGCTACTAGGTATTAGGGGCTAGGCTAGGAAATTTCCTAGCAGCTAGCAGCTGTGACCTAGAAGCTCTATTTATAAGGGATTAAACTCTTGAGCTTGTTGTTGGACTCAGACAGAACTTGGTCACGGCGTTTGTTCTTGGTAACCTTGCCAGTTTCGCGAGAGTTGTAGTGATCTTGCCCCATAGTGCGGTGCATGATTTTTCCGTTTGGAGTTAAGCGAATCCGTTTGGATGCACCTTTGTGAGTTTTAACTTTAGGCATAAAAGTAATTGTTCAAAATTATATGTGATTGTTCAGAATTGTCCAGAATTGAAAATCGCCTGAGAATAGTATTGTTCAATTTTGAACAATCTTGGCCAATTATGGTCAATTATTTGTTTGGAGCAAGAGTCATGGACATAGTGTTACCCATGCGACGCAAGGGGACTTCTATCCGGTGTGGAGTAGTGAGCTTGCCTTGGAAGTTGCGCATTTGCTTTTCTGGTAAATCCAAGAAAGCTTGTTCTCTTCCACGCATACGCAGCTCTACTTTTACCAGATCACCATCTTGTAAAAATTCATCTGCTTGCTTTGCTTTTGTTGCTACATCATGGTCAGAAATTCGGACAGATAAGCGAACAGTTTTGACTTCTACTTTCTTAGCTTTCTTCTTTTGCAGTTGTTCCGCTTTTTGCTGTTGATAGCGGTACTTGGCAAAGTCTATGACTTTTGCCACTGGCGGTTTTGCGTTAGGGGAGACCTCTACTAAGTCGAGGCCGTGCTCCGCTGCCAGTTTTAAGGCGTCAGAAAGTGTATATAAGCCAATTTGCTCGCCGTCTTCGTTTACTAAGCGAAGCTCTCGAGCTTGAATTTGATGATTTATCCTGGTTTTTTCCAATGTTTTTGTACTTAAAGTTTCAAAAACTTCGTGGTAATTATACGGTTTTCCTCTGAATCTGTCAAAAAACCTGAAGACCCTCGAATCCCGCCCTGTTATGGCTCTTTTTCGCCTATTTCCCATATAAACCGTTACGAAGGTGACCATGGTAACCGTTACAAGGGTCATCTTCGTAACCAAGTGCGAGAAGCTATTGCTTTTTTCACTAGTTTTTGGTATAGTATGCATCGTTGCCCATGTGGCAGTACTTTTATATTTTCTAGGGGGATTTAGTAAAGAGAGAGTTTAGAGTTAGTGCTTGCGTTGTAGAACACAGGAACCTACTACAAAAATTTTGGTAGCAGATTCCTGTGTTCATATGACAAGAGCTTCATCGCGAAGCAACGTGAATACGGGGTTAGACCGACAATTGGGCATTTTGCCCCCAGTTGAGGACGTGGAGGCCTCACAAAATGAAGTTTCTCAATTTTTCCCTTCGTATTATGTTTTTGGCCGCGGTCGTTTTGGCAAGCGCTAACGCGCAAACGTTAATCGTTGTGCATGCATCAGGTCAAAAACAAAAGAGCCTTTCGCCAGGCTGTATCGCTACAATTTACGATTCCAGTGTGAATGGCGATACTCCTTACATTGCCAGTCAGCTTCCCTTGAAGACTGAGGCTAACGGAATTCGCGTGCTCGTAAATAAAGAGCCCTCTGCGCTTTTTTATGTCGGGACCAAGGAAAACGGACAAGTTAACCTTTTGGTCCCAACTCGGCCTGAGTGGGCGGATACCTTGGCGCAAATTGAGTTGCAAAAAATGATCAACGGTCAGTGGCAAACGACAAATTGGAACTATTTTTCTTTGGCTAAATCTGATCTTGGTCTGTTTACAGCTAATGGGGCTGGAGGCGGCGTTCCATCTGGGGTGTTCTTAAATATCACTCAAAGCAACGATTCCGCGTATTATCCAATGGTTGGCTTTTCATCCAATGGTTCACCGATCCCGACTGTGCATGAGTTGTATCCCTCAGGGTTTACCCGTCAGTATGCTGTGCTGTATCTGACCGGAGGTATGTATTTCACAAATCGTGCTTCTGACGTTGCTGTCAAGATTGGTGGGCGGTCAGACGTTGCCGAGGTTGTGTATATTGGTCCATCGCAGTTCATCGGCGTCCAGCAGGCTAACATCGAATTAAAATCTGGAGCCTTGGTAAACAACGGCCTTGCACGCGGGCAAGATCTGGTTTTGGAATTTGCGGGATTTGGTGTGTTACGTTTCCGAAATTCTGCCAACGTCTCCGAACCTGTTCAAAATTAATTACTTTAAACTCTCTTAACCCAAAAAGGCGGTGCGCATTCGTGCTCACCGTCTTTTTGCTTTTTATACCCATGCTGTTACGAAGGTGACCATGGTAACCGTTGCAATGGTCACCTTCGTGCTACATTCAACATTCTAGTGCAACACTCCATTAAATATCTGATGGGGTGTTTTCCATCCTAGACGTTTCCGTGGTCTGTTGTTGAGCTTCTTCTGGATAGCTCTGATGGTATTTACGTGTACTGTAGCAAAGTCTGTTCCTTTGGGTAAGTAGTGACGGATTAAACCATTAGTATTTTCATTTGTCCCTCGTTCCCAAGAGTGGTAGGGGTTGGCGAAGTAGACAGCCATACCAGTACTGTCTTCAATATCTTTGTGTCCTGCATTTTCTTTGCCATTGTCCACAGTCAGTGTATGTCGTTTTGTTCTCGGTATCTGTCCAAGTTGCTTTGTTACTGCGTGTGTTGTTTCTTGTTTACTAACTCGTTTGAGCTTGCTTACCAATACATATCCACTCTTTCGCTCCACTAAGGTATTGAGTCCTGCCAAACTCTTCTTTGAAACCATTGAATCTCCCTCCCAATCACCGAATCTACTCCTGCTTTCTACCACAGAAGGCCTTTCTGATATCCGTTTAATCCCGTGTAATTGCCCCCATTCGCTTGGGTAGGGGGCAATCTTTCTTCTCCGGTATCGGTGTTTTCGTTTGAGATACATTCGAAGGTCGATACCGTGGCAGTCTCCATATCCTCCGCGGTAATATTGTGCGTAGATGAACTGGTAGATTGCTTCAGGGCTAATGGAGCATCCGAGGTGTTGAGTAGGGAGTGTTCCTGATATCTGCTCAGGGGAGTAATCAGCTTTTAACTTCTCTACCACATATCTGACAATGCGAGGATCTTTCAGTCGTGCTCGTGTTCCTCTTTCTGTGATGGTTTTTGTAGCCCTTTCTTGAGCAAGTCTTGGGGTGTATTTCCAAACCAGCGCTGGGTAGTTCCGTGTAAGTTCTCGGCTAATACTGGAAGGACTCCGTCCGAGCCCAGCAGCTATGCTCCTGATTGATTTCTTCTCCCAGAGACCTGCTTGTATCTGTTCTCGCTCTGTAATGCTTAATTGTGCGTATTTCTTCATGGGGTAAGTGTACCTGAGGAGTGTTGCACTTACTTGTTGAACTTAGGCGTAACCAGTTTGACAGGGGAGAGATTTTACAGCATAATAAATATATGGGGATGACGGATTTCGACAGTTCTTTCAGATGTACGTAATATGCAAGACGAGCACGCCTATTGGTCTCGATAATCCCGTGGGCATCCAACAAATGCAGCAAAAACTGCTTGGTCTAAAGTAGAAGCCGCGTTCAACGCAGCTACTTTGGTACCAGTGTATGCCTAAACTTTAGGTGTATGCCTAGCACTTGTGACTTCCCGCCACAAGGTTCGCTAGTTCATTAGGGAATATATATTCAGTGGTTGGTTTACCTGCTGAATACGAACTTTGTAAGCCGACTGTTGTGGCTTGTCGTCAGCTACGATACGCAACAGAACTATTAGCTGACTAATCTTGTGAATAATTGCTACGTCAACAAGTCCTGGACGGGGGTTTAACTCCCCCCATCTCCACCAAAAAATAATGCGCCTTTAGGCGCTTTTATTTTTTGGTATAGCGGGGAGTTAAAAATAGCTTGCAAGTTGCCTTGAATGGCAAGTTGCAAGCGTCTGGGCCCGCCGAAGCGTCATTCGAACCGACCATAGGGAGGCGAGAATAGCGTGAGGTGGGGAACTCCCCCCGTCTCCATTTTTAATGTAACTATGAAGTTTTGGGAAGGTTTTGATATTTTTGCGACCCAGACAAACTTTTTCATAGTGGGTGAGTAACGCGTAAGCCTTGACTTATCAAGGCTTTTAATGCATAATAAATATCCAGAATAAGCTGGATAGTATTTTTACAACCGCAGGAGGAATAACGTGGAACCGATTGCCAAGCAAATCGCCGATCGTCGGCTTGAAATTGCTCAGGCTGATGCGCTCTTAATGCAGGCAGTGTTTCTGATTTTTGCCCTGTGTATTGTCAGTTACATTGTTGCAGTTGCAACCAACAAACCTGAGCTACATAAGCTCACACTGGTACTTGTTGTAGCCTTACCGTTCTTCGTGGCACGACAAGAGTACATGATCCATCGCCCCGCGGCGTGGATCAAAACAGTGCAACACATAACCTCGCCGCCGGATGTTTCGACGGCTAACCAAGGTAGTAGTGTCAAGAACTGGGAAGAGAGGAAAGACTCGCTTCTCAGTACCAAGACACTGTTACCGCTACTCGATATTCTCGCCGGACTTGCGGCTTTGTACGTTCTGTTCTGTTCAAGTACCGTGCTGTGGGCAACGGATCGAACATTCGTCGTCTGGTCAATCGTTGGTCTCGTTGTCAGTATTCTCACCTGCATTGCGGGTGCGAAGCTGTCTGGCAAATAACATCAGGAGTGTAAACCATGAATAATACCGTCCCGATTGAGTTTCAGTTTCTCTTGGCTGGCCTGGTCTTAAGCACGGTCGCCATGTTCTGCGCCGGAAAACCCCGCAAACGTCCGGGGGTTGCAAAGGCCCGTTTCGGTCTTGCTTGCGCAACACTTGGAGCAATGTTCTGTCTGCCCGTCATGAAGGCCCTCTACGACGGTTATCAAACGGGTGATCAACAGAAACAATTTGCTGCGATTTGGCTGGGTACCCGTGTTGGGTTGATTGTCGTCCTGACGAGCGTTATTGCGACTTGGATCTTGTGGAAGTTCGCATTCCCACCTAAGCAGGAATAAGCCAGTCAGTCCCACGCAGTAAATCCCTCACAGCCGTCTTTCTTTCGATCGACGGCTTTCTTTATTGCATAAGTTCTATCTGCGTATACACTTGTTTACTTACTTGTGCCAGTAAGGTTTGCCAGGCACCCCGACTTTTTCCACCAAAAAAATAATGCGCCCTTAGGCGCTTTTATTTTTATAGATGGCTAATTCGCACGAATAAGCCTCGGTCGAGATTGTTTGGGTTTGTGGGTATATACTATATTCATGAATGACCAGTCACAAAAACCAGTGCAGTGTACGTTGGCTTTTCCATTTCGTGAAGGAAAGATACTGTTGGGCATGGGCACACGTGGGGTTAACAAAAATCGGTGGAATGGTTTTGGGGGAAAGATGGATGCGGAAGATGTGAGTCTTACAGACTGTGCAGTACGTGAGTTGGGAGAAGAAGTTGGGCTTACTGCAGACGAGAAAGATTTGCGGTATCATGGCTCCGTCACTTTCCACTGGGGCATAGACGTCCCTGGGTTGGGCGTGCAATCTGCAAAGTCAGTGCAGGTGCACATGTTCACGCTGGAGCAGTGGCAGGGTGATCCTGTTGAAACAGAATCCACTACAACACCAACATGGTTTCCAACTACTGGGTTGCCCTATGCGGACATGGCTCCAGACAATCCGCATTGGTTACCGCTGTTGCTTGAACGGAAATATTTTGTTGGTGATATTTGGTATTCGACTAGTGGTGGAATAGATAAAGTATTGGTCAGAGAACTCAGCACTCCGCCAGTTTTGGCATAATTTTATTTGTTTTTGTATTACAACGGCTAATTCGTGCGAATAAGCCGTTGTAATTTTTTTTGGTTGGGGGAGCCGTGTGCTTGGGAAAAAGAAATACTGACTGTTGGTGAGGGCAACAGTCAGTATGTGTTATGCGTGTGCTACAGCGCGCCTTAAGAGCTTTCTCGCTTCGGCTACACCTGCCTTGGTCAAACCATACTTTGGGTGCAGTGGTTTGGTATCTTTCGGTGGAGCACATGGAATGATTAGCTGTTTTGTGCAAAGTTCTTCAAGCCAAGGCCGGGTAATGTATTTTGCAATTTGCCCATCTGAAGCATCCACTATTTCGAATGCTCTAAGAGAGGTTCTGCTTTTGTAGAGCACAAGTAGTGCTGCGTTGGACGTGGCTAGCATGGCAGTTTCCTCCTTTTTGAAAGTGCCTTTTTGAGTGCGTTTGGGTATGAAAAAACCAGCAGTGCTGGTTTAGTTTTTGGAATATTTAGGAAATATATTTTCCGCTTGGTTTGGAATAGCTTTTTGGAAAGTGCCAAAGATTCTATCCATTCCCATAAATACAATGCCATAGTTTGCACGAGCAAAATGGTGTACGTCGTGGTATGTAACGAGTCGCCCAAACCATTTGTACTGTTGTAGTTTGCTATGCGGTATGTGGAATTGCATATGCATTAAACTTACCACATATTTTGCGTAGAGAATAGCGCCGACTGCAACACTTGTCCCCGCTGCCCAACTAATGGTATTGCTCGCCATGAGCAAAAGCAAAATAGTCAGGATAACTGCGCCAATCACGTGCCAGAGTGGGTCCGCAGCGCTTTTGTACGTCGTGCCGGGGAGTGGGCGCAGGTTTGCGGCGGGGTAGTCTTGCAAGTGGTGCTGCACATGTGGTTTGCGCAGCTTGCTCCCAAAGATGCCATGGTGGAACACCAACCGGTGCACCCAGTAGCCTATGAATTCTACAAATGGAATGGCTAACAAAAACCAAAGGACAATGCGCAGTAGCTGCATAAGTAGGCGAGGAGTAATAAATCTTTACTTAATAGTAACGTTAGTGGTACACTTGTGCAAGAAGTGGCATGCGCCATTTTTTGTTCGTTATTATGCTGTTTTTGCGTTTTAGTGTGGGAGGCACAAAAACTCAGAGTATGTATACAATTAAACGAAAAAACGACAATAGGAATTTTATTGTTAGCGCACGTTTACACACAGGTGAAGCTGTAGATGCATTTAGTTATGATGACATGGTGGGACTTGTCAGGGGTGTTTTCAGTGGTACCGATTTGAGCCCTACAACGGTCGCATATGCTTTGTCTCTATCAGACTTCGAGCTTTTTAGAGATGGCACTAAAGTGGAGTGTGGTGCTCTTAGCGCAGACTCCGGTGTGCTTGATAGCTGGGCGCCAAACAATTTTGTTAGCCTTGTTAATTTTTCGCCAGCTCTTAAGGCTGTTCTTACTCATCAAAAGTTTCGAACTCTTATCGACTTCAGAGGTGTTAGTCGAATAGAGTTGATGCAGAATTATGGACTAAATCAAGATCAGTGTGATGAACTTGAAATTCGATTGGCTTTATATCGAATGCAGCTAAAGTAGGGCTGAAAAAAAGCGCAAAGGAGGAAAACATATCGATTAGCGCAAGCACAGAAGGCAGCCAGCAAGGGAAACTGGCTGCCTTTTTCATTTGCCTATTTTTGTAGTTTTGGGTATGCTGTGACTAACTTTAACGGGGGAATACATATGCGCACTGGCGCCTTTTTGTTTCTCTATAGAATTTAGAAGCATCAAAAAAGTGGAGGTTTTCGATGCAATTATTGTTTGCTCTTTTAACCCTTTTGGGTTACTGTCTCGTGGCTTTTTTCCTGTTTGTGCTTACTCTAATTCAGTCATTGTTTTGGCAGATTAAAGTTGCTGCAGCATGCTTTCTTTCAATTGTTGGCGTGATGACGCTTGTGCGCGAGAACATTCTTCTGGATGTTCTTTGCCCCTTGCGTCCCAAAACGGTTGAAGATGTTGCTTGTGAGTACGCACGAAAATCAAATAACTTCGAGTGGCGAGTGTCGCATCTTTTGGTGTGGCGCAAGCTTGAGCAACTAAGAGCTCGCGGTTTGGTAGAGTCCGAGTATAGCCTTGTTCTTATCCGAGTTGGCAATTCATTTGTTTGTTTTGCTGCTCAAACATATAGACTCAAAGCTGCACCATCACATAAAGGCGCTCCAGAGAGCGCTACCGACTCAGTGAGTTTACTTTCCCAGCCCCAGACAGCGATGTCTCGGGGCTTTTTCTATGCACGTTTATAGCGCCTCAAAAAAGTCTTGTGCAAAAGTAATAGACGGAAGACCTTCGGGGAACGCCTCTTTAGCCCCTAGTATGAGCGATACAAGTTCTGAGCTTGTAAAGCCAGAAAAATCCAGCTCTGCTGCAAGTTTTGTTAGCTCTGTGCGTGTTCGCTCTTCTGTTTCGCTTGCTGCTAAAAAATCTGTGGCGATATCTGTGCGTTGCTCCGGACGGTACTTTGCAATGGGCGTCTCCAGGTCTTCTAATCGTATTCGGTTGTCTGCTTTTGGTGTCAGCTCAAGGCGAATGGTTTTGATGATGTGAAAGAGTTGTTCGTTTAGTTTTTGTATATCTGCTTGTATTTCAGGACGGTCAAATTTTGTTTTAGAAATAATGGGCGCGGTTCTCATCCGCTTTAAATACCTTGTGTCTGCTGGCAAGGTAGCGTTGCCGGTAAGGTTTTGTCGAATTTTTTCAAAACTAGTTATTAATTCATCTGCATGTTTATAGCCGCAGTAGTTTTTGAGCAGTTCTTGTAGTTGGTAGGCGAGCGGCTCTTCTTCTCTGTGTTCGGGACTTTGCGCCAGTGCTTTTTGGATTTCTTGTGGTAGGTGCTCGCTTGTGGTTTCTGACATTGCTTTTGGTGCTTATTGTATATTTTAGTGTACCACACCCTTTTTCCTAATTTGGCGTGGGTGCGGTGATATGTATACATCTCTTAACTATGCCCAAATGGCTAATTCGTGCGAATAAGCCTATAGAGAGTGGGGGGGTGAAATAAAACGGGGAAAAGAGTGTACTATATAGTAAGGACAGGTAAGAGGAACTTATGGAAGCACTTTCAGACGAAGAAATAGCACTGCGGGTACAGCACAACGACGTGGAGGCGTTTGGGCAGCTTTTGCTTCGCTATGAAACAAAAATGTTGCGCTATGCTAGCAAGTTCTTGATTAACGGAGAAGACGCGGCGGATATAGTCCAGACTGTGTTTTTGAAGGCATATACGAACATTCAGAGCTTTGATGCAGGGCGTAAGTTTTCTTCGTGGTTGTACCGAATTGCCCACAATGAATTTGTGAATGTCGTAGCGAAACGAAGTCGGCAGCCTTTTAGCTTCCTGAGTTTAGACGAAGTGTTACCGCATCCATTTGCCAGCGAAAAGACAGATGCAGAAGTAGATAGGCGAGAGCTTACAGAAAGCATGGAAGCAGTCTTGTCCAAGCTCGATGCAAAGTATCGTGAAGTGCTCATTTTATACTATTACCAAGAACTGAGTTACACAGAAATTGCAGATATTTTACACATTCCTGTATCTACCGTTGGGGTTCGGTTGACCCGAGCCAAGAAAGCGATTACCAAATTATATTTAGCAGAATCACATGCCCGAACAAGTTAACAACACAATTACCAATTCTGTGATGGAGCAAATTACAGAAAAAAAGATTCCGCAAACCACGCGGGGGTATTTTCTGTTGCGCAAGGTTGTTGCTATTGTCGGGCTTTCCGTAAGTTTGCTGGTGCTGGTTTTTTGTATCAGCTTGGTAGTGTTTCGCTTAAAAGTTTCGGGGGCATGGTTTTTGTTTATTGATGGTAGAGAAAGGTTTTTGATTGGTCTGGGCATGGTGCCGTGGTTGCTTGTGGTGAGTATTGTTTTAGTAGCATTGTGTGCAGAACTAATCTTGCGCCGGTTTGGGTTTGGGTATCGTCGTCCAGTGTTGTACACTGGCGCAGCACTGCTTGTTGTTGTAATGGGAGTTGGATATGTGGTGACACAAACTCCATTACACAGGTCAATGTATAACAAGGTGAATGGACCGGTACCTGCTCCATGGTTTGGGACACTCTACCCTAAAGCGCACATGATTGCGCCAAAGTATGTATTTTTAGGCTTGGTGCACGACTTAGATGCGGATGGTTTCTTTTTGAGAACTCGAGGAGCAGCTGATGTGCGGGTGGTTGTTACTGCAGACACACAGTTGCCAGTGGAGCGGCCTGTAGGAGAAGAAGATTTTGTGCTCGTTGTTGGGAGCCAGGAAAACACGGTTGTGGTAGCCCGTGGTATTCGTTTTGTACCAGACGAGTTACGTGGAGCAGGTAGGCTATTGCAGCGTCGGTAATTGTGTGAAATAAAAGAAATGGACCGAGTAGCGGAAAAGCTACTCGGTCCATTTGAAGTTTAGGCTTGGCGTTTGCCCATTGGTGTGAATGTTCGCACAAAGTGCTTATGTCGGTTTCGCGTGGAAAGTGAATACCCCCACGTCGCGATTTTGAAAATTGGCCTGCAAATGCACCAGCGCCAGATGGTGGCAGTGCATTGATACAAGAATTTTTCTTGCCAACTTACAGCGGGTACATTTTGTACTGCAGTGGAGGTTACTCGAATACACTGAGCGAGTTCGGGGAATTCATACTGCAGTACACGCTTGTACAGCCAGAGCTGGTGCGCTTCTACTTCTGGGTTGTAGCACACGAGTACGAGCTGGTGTTCACCATGTTTGTTGGCGAACCATGCAAACGTTGCGCGCGCGTCGGTCAGTGCATCATGAGAAGGCGTTTTGAGTTTTTCTACTACTAACCCACTAGATATAGCAAAAGCGTACATGGCGTCGCCTAAGGTTGTGTCACCATTGCGCGCTTGTTCGTTATGAACGAGTACTACGTCGGCTGAGGTAACGAGATTGTGTGTTGCCTGAACACAGGCTTTACTGAAAGCGCTGAGTTCTGGGGTGATTGCTGAGGCAAACCCTTCGGCAATGATTATGTGTATTTGCATACTAGCTATATGAGTGGTGACGTCTATGTCTCGTTACCACACAATACATTCTTTGCTTTTCACAGTCAATTATACGCTATGCTTAAAAACACCGTTTCTTTTGTCCTTAGATTAAGCGAGAAAATACATGTATCACTGTGAAATAATGCGTAGATACCTGTTGTAGTAGTTAGTGCTAGCAACAAGACCGCTGGGGCTGAATAGTCTGAGCGGCACATACGTAATTAATAGAACAAGAAATATCTATGAAATTAAACAAAAAATTAGCTTACGGTGGTGCAACTGCGGCTCTCGCAGTTGCGCTCCTTGCGGGTGGTGGAGCGGTGGCTGTACAGGCTGCAGCCAATACAACAGCTACTGGTCCTTCTACACTCATTACGAAACTCGCTCAAAAGTTTGGCCTGAAAGAGGCAGATGTGAAAGCGGTGTTCGATGAAGAGCATGCTGTGCATATGCAAGAGATGCAATCGAAAGCGCAAGCTCGGCTCAGCCAACTGGTAACAGATGGTAAAATTACCGAAGCACAAAAGCAACTCATCGTAACTAAAATGTCCGAACTTGCGGCGGCTCGAGCCCAAGAGATGGGCACACTCAAAGATAAAACTATGGCAGAGCGCAAAGCACTCATGGATCAAAAACGGACCGAGCTTGAAGCATGGGCGAAAGCAAATGGGATAGATGTGCAATACCTTATGCCATTTGGCGAAGGTCGTGGACATGGTGGGCTCGGCATGGGAATGATGCGTGGCGGTAAGTAGTGCTTTTACAGCACCAGTATTCACACTGAGTATATACAAAACACTTTTGCGTTATGAGAGCAGAAGTGTTTTTGTTTGTGTGGTACACTGAAAGTACAAGAGTAATACATATACGCATGCGTTTTGCTTTTTTTGCTACGTGTTTGCTGGTGGGAGTATTTTTTGCCACCTCTAATTCCGTGATGAGTCTTGGCGCGCGTCTTGCAGAACAAGTGTTCCGCCCTGCGTATTTTTGTATAGAAAAGAACTGGGGCGAGCCGAATTGTATTTCTCGGGAAAGTGCGTTTCATTTGGGGCAGGGGAATGTATACGAACGCATATATGGCGTCGCTGGGCACAAGTTGCCTGTATTGGTCTATGCTGGTTTACAAATCTTTGGTGTCGCCTTGGTGGTATATGGGAGCCTTGGCATGGTAAATATTTTTCTTGAGTGGCGTCGGGGTAGGAAAAATCTTTATTGGTACTTATAACAGTGTGATTATGAAATCTTGGCGTTTGCAACTCGGTCTATTTTTGCTTGTCTGTGCCATTTTTGTTGTGGCAATTCCGCTGTACTATTACCGCGCTCGTGGCGCAGCTACAGCGCTCCAGGAGCAGGGTGTAGATGACGGCGCGATACGACGTGCTGTTCCAGCTGTACAGCTCACTACAACTGGTTTGGACGCATCGCTCGTGAGACAGGTGCGTAGCCCAAAATTTGTGAGTGTTGGGCAGGGGAGCAGTGGTCTTGACCACGCTGGTAGTGGGATTGTAGTGCGGCAGGGTACGTTGGTAAGGTTTTATCCATACCAAATAATGCGCTTACACGAAGTAGTGGAAGACACTGTGGGTGCTACTGCCTTAGCGGTTACCTTTTGTGAGTTGTGCAACGTGGGGGCGGTATACGAAAGGACGATAGAAGGACAACAACTCCATTTCCGTGTTTCAAACAAGCTAGATGGCTACGATTTGCTGTTGGAAGATGAGCAAACAGGTACAGTGTGGTCGCAAGTGACTGGTCAAGCGTTGCAGGGGCGTTTGGCGGGGGCGCAACTTCGTGCGAAAGAACATGAAGTAATTTCTCTGGCAGACTTTGCCACGCGGTATCCATACGGTCAGGTAATGCAACCGCCGGTAGGTTTGAACTACGAAGTGCTTTCGTATGGGGACGCAGCGGCATTGCCCAATGCAGAACAATATATAGCAACGAATAGATTAGTACACCCCAAAACAACAGTGTTGGGTGTGGTACTGGCTGGCGTGCCCTATGCAGTTGTTTTAGAAAATGAGGTCAAAAAGCCATTTGTCGTACGGCTAGGTGGTGTCCGTGCTACGGTATTTACGGGAGCCGATGGCACGATAGGGGTGCGAAATCAGTCCGGTGTAGATTTGCCATTCACACAAACGTATTGGTTTTTATGGGAGCTGCATTTTCCCCAGACGGAAATTGCGATTGGCGTATAAAAAACTCCTGAGTGAATCAGGAGTGAAAAATCTTATTTCTTTTTTGCTACTTTTTTTACAGTAGCTTTTTTTGTAACGGTCTTCTTTGGAGTAACTTTCTTTACCACTTTTTTTACCATTGGGGCAACTTTTTTGGTGGCCTTTTCTACTTCTCCAGCAATTGCATCCCAGTGGCCTTTGAGCTCTTTGGCGAGTTCCATCATTTCTTGTGGCTCCATCTTTTTTGCTTTCTGGTACTGAGTCATGACTGTATCTACAGTGTCAGCATATGTCTTTTTGCTCACTTTTTCTAAGCCTTTGAGCTGTTTGACTACATCCTTTTTGGCAGCGTCTGCCCACTTTTGTACCTTTGCTCTGTTCTTTGCACCCTTTTTACCTGCAAAGAAATATGTTCCTGCTGCTGCGGCTGTGGCGAGTGCTGCAATGCCTGCGCCTACGGCGATTTTTTTCTGCTTTGTGTTCATGATTGTTACGTTATTTTTTTCGTTTCACGGTTGCCCGAAGCTTCTTAAAAATACCGAAAAGTGCATCTGGTACAAACCCTTCTTTGGACACGGTTGCTTTAGCTTCTTCTATTCCTTCCAAAATTGCAGCAGTCCCTGCTTGTGCGGTTTTGCTAATTTGTTTGATGGTCTTAAGGATACTCAAAATATAGAGCATGCCTACCACGAGTAACAAAGTGAGCGTAGCCACAGCAATGGTTGCTACAAAAAAGAAGATGTCGGCTTTTAAAAGGCTTTCTTGCATATCTGTAGTATAGCACAACCCTTGCCGGCATAAATCATTTAAACATGGAACATTTAATCACCAGCGCGTTCGTAGAGGTGGAGTAATTTTTTGACCACAGTTTCGTACTGAGAACGAATATGCTCGTCGGTGCCTACTTCGAGTACTTCGTCGTTAATGGTGGTAGCAGAAGCGGTCCAGTTGTAAGAGCCAGAGGCAAAGCCGCGCTCGGTCACAACTGTTTTGAGGTGCATGATGCCACTGTGGTCCTGAGTGGAAACGGGGATTCCGGCTCTTTTTAACTCCGAAACAATTTTCTTCTGTGACTCGATCCGCTCTGTTTGGTCTCTGTCTACAACGCCTTGTACATCGAGCCCTCTGTATTTAGCCTCGAGCAGTGCGTCCTTTATGTCTGTTCTGGTAAAGGTGTACACAGTAAAATAGACGTACTGTTCCGCATCTTGAATTGTTTGAATAATCTTTTCGTTGGCGTGAATATCTTGGTTATAAAACACTTCTACCTTTCGTTCTTGCGCGGG
>CAZTCH010000007.1:0-65592 GCA_964612745.1 uncultured Candidatus Saccharibacteria bacterium
TAAAGGGCATTGTTTTCTATTAAGAACAACAAGAACAGCAGCGCCCCTATCCGCTTATTTCCATCTATGAATGGATGGTCCTTTATGGCAAAGTAGAGCAAGTGCGCTGCTTTTTCTTCGAGGCTTTCGTACAATGACTTCCCCTGCCATGTTTGCTCAACGCTACCCAATAACGCCTCTAGCTTATTCCCTGACTCAGTACCAAAAATCCCACTCGCCTCCCCGTTGGACATGAGCCTCTTTTTAAACTGCGCAACGGCTTTTGTTACTTTTGGATAATCGAGTGCGTAGTGAGCCTTCTTGGTAACATTCTCGATCTTAAGCTCATCATGGTCATACTTATTGAGTAAGACCCACGTCGCCGTGTAGTCAGTAATTATATTGAGCAGTTCTCGCTCATAGCCATCGAGCCGGTGTGACTCTATTGCGCCTTGCAAGAGCCTCACCGCCCCCTCTAACTCTTTAAGTTTTGCTTGCGACTGTTCTTTTAACCGCTCTTGATTTACCACAAACCCTTTCAATAAATAATCACGCAAACGGTTTGTTGCCCAAATACGGAACTGGGTACCACGCTTAGATTTAACCCTGTACCCTACAGAAATAACCACATCAAGACTGTAATAGGTAGTTGGCTTATTTAAGCCAATACCAATATTTTTGGTATTGGCTCTTTTAAGCGAAGTTTTGGTAAGCTCAAGCTCTCCTTCTTTATAAACACTTTGAATATGATAGGAAACTGTACGCTGATTTTTTTGGAATAGAGCACCAATTTGGGCTTGTGTAAGCCAAGCTGTATCTCCTTCAAAACTAACCTCTACCGCAGGACCCTCAGTATCTTTATAAATTATAACCTCTCCCTTACTTTGCTCTTTTTTTTCTGACATATAACACCCTTTCAACTATCCAAGAATTCCGGATAGTTCAATATATTCCAAAAAGGAACATGGTGAATTTAACTATGACTGTATAGTATACCTACGTTCACCCTTGGTCAATTCAGGTTATCCACTTACCTACACCCCCCCCTGTTGCTACCAGAGTGTTATTTCAACGTAATAATAAAACTAGGCTTAAAGCCTAGTTTTATTTTTGTCTACACTTTTTCCATCTCTCCCCAGTTGTTACCAACTTTCGCTTCACACAGTACTGGTACGGAAAGCTTGATAGCTTCTTCCATGAGCGGTTTTATGAGTCTAATATACTGCTCTACCTTATCTTCCTTCACTTCGAAAACTAGTTCGTCGTGCACTTGGAGGAGCATGCGACAGTCAGTACCTAGTGCAAAGTACTTAGTACTTAGTGCTTCATAAATGTTAATCATGGCGACTTTAATGACATCTGCAGCCAAAGATTGGATTGGGAAATTTACCGCCGCTCGTTCTGCTGCTTGGCGAATAAAGAATTGACCGGATTTAATTTCTGGAAACTTTCGCTTGCGACCAAGCTCATTAACCACGACTGCAGATGCCTTCACTTCTGCTTTTACTTGTTCGATGTACGCTTTAACTCCTGGGTAGGTGGCAAAATATTTCTCTATATACTGCTTCGCATCACCCAAGTTAAGCTCTGCCATCCGGTAAGAGAGTCCGAAAGCAGAAAGGCCGTATAATATACCAAAATTAACTGTTTTTGCATGCCGGCGCATATCCTTAGTAACTTTTTCTGCGGTTACTCCAAACAAACCCATAGCTGTTGAAGTGTGAATGTCTTCACCGCGATGAAATACATCCATCATCGCTTTGTCTTGCGACAAGTGTGCAACGACGCGCAGTTCAATCTGAGAATAGTCCAAAGAAAGTAATGTGTATCCTTTCGCTGCAACGAAAGCTTTGCGGATTTCACTACCTAAGCCATCTCCTTTTACAGGAATATTTTGTAAGTTTGGATCTGTACTAGACAATCTCCCTGTTGCAGCAATCGTCTGATTGTAACTTGTATGAATGCGTCCAGTTTTTTTGTTTACCATTTCAGGTAACGCAAGCAAGTACGTAGACTGGAGTTTTGTCAGTTCACGATACTGCATTATTTTTTCTATAATCGGGTGCAGACCGAGCATTTTTTCCAACTCACCTGCTGCAGTAGAAAGACCTGTCTTAGTCTTTTTATTTCCTTCGCTAGACAAGCCTAATTTTTCAAACAATATCTCTTTGAGTTGTTTTGGTGATGCAATATTAAACTCCTGACCAGCAAGTTTGTGTATTTCTTTTTCTAACTCTAGGATATCTATTTCGGCATGCCCAGAAAGCGCTTGTAATAGCTTTTTATCCAGCAAAATCCCTGCTTGTTCCATGTCTGCAAGCACCGGAATGAGCGGCATTTCAATATCGGTAAACACTGATTGTACGTTTTCTACTTCTAACTCCGGAGCATACTTTTCTTTCAGCCGTAGAGTCATGTCGACATCTTCACAGGAATACCAAGACACTTTCTCCACAGGAACATCTGCCATAGAAATCTGAGTCTTTCCCTTACCAATCAAGTCCTCGATCGGCTGCATTTGGTAACCAAATTCCGTAAAGGCAAGAGCATCTAACCCATGTTGTCGCGTACCCGCATTCAGCAAATACGAAGCAATCATAGTATCAAACCAACTCCCACCCAACACAATACCAGCGTTCTGGAGCACGACATAATCATATTTAATGTTATGCCCAATCTTTATCAAGTCACTCTCCAAGAATTTTTGCAGCTCCTTACTTTCTTTGACCACTGCAGCCACCACATAGTATGCCACGCCAGCTTGTACACAAAACGAAACACCAAGCAGATCGGCATCTACTGCTTGTACAGACGTAGTTTCTGTATCTAACGCAAATTCGGTGGCAGTCTGCAATTCAGCAAGAAGTGGGGCGAGACGCTCCGGAGTATCCACCAAATGGTACTCTTGGGAAGTCACCGAGCCCGATTGAACACCACCAATTCCCACATGTACTTCTTCTGCTGTATCCACCTGCTCCACCGGAACGTTCGTGAGAGGATTGTAACTCTTTGGTAATTTATCGAGTAGCGTTCTAAATTCAAGCTCTTGAAACAGCGTGGTCACGTGCTGCAATTGCGTTTGGGAAAATTCGTACGCGGGTATTTCTATATGCATTGGCACAGTTTGCACAATCGTTGCCAAAAAATAAGATTGCCGAGCAGACTCTTCCTGCTCTTGCAATAACTGCAATACCCGTGGTTTAATTTTTTCCCCAACAGTACCTGCATGAACATGCTCGTACAACGTTTCAATAGAATGAAACGCTTTCAAAATATCTACCGCCCCTTTTTCACCAATACCTTTTACTCCTTTGATGTTATCGGAAGGATCACCCCGAAGCGCTTTGTAGTCAATCATCTGACTTGGCTCTAACCCATATCGTTCCCTCACTGCCTTCGTATCATAAATAGCAGTGTCACTAATCCCTTTCTTTAAGGTGTACACCTTTACACAGTCATTAACCAGCTGCAATGTGTCCATATCCCCCGTCACAATCATGACTTCGCACGAGTGATTATTTTGCACGGTCAACTCACGCGCAAGAGTTCCAAGAACGTCATCTGCTTCAAAGCCCTCTTTTTCAAAAATGGGAATATTGAGCGCACGAACTACCTCTTTTACTTTTGGAAATTGATCGTAGAGCTCTTGATCTGCCTTCACCCGAGTACCTTTGTATTCTGCATACTGTTCATGCCTGAAAGTTGGTCCGGCAAGGTCGAAGCTACAAGCGATATGCGTTGGCTTTAAGTCTTTAATCGCACGCAAAAGAATCATAGTAAAGCCATACACAGCCCCTACCGGCTGTCCTGTTTTTGTCGTAAGCCCTGGAACAGCATGGTACCCGCGGTGTACGAGTGCGTTCCCATCTATGAGCATATATCGCTTTTTTGCTTGTTTTGTAGCCATAGCTGCATTATACAGAAGGGATAAGAGAGAAGGAAGAGCGCTGTCTGCCGGCTGACGGATAGTGTACTTCTGTTACATGTTGTATTACTACTCCCTACCCTTCGGCCGTGAGCTCAGGGTCGAACGACAACCTAGCTCCTAATACCTAAAAGCTTCTTAGCTTTTCAGCTTTCTAGCTACTAGCTTTTCTGCCGTTAGATGGGCACCATCTGACATGTATATTTTAGTTTACCAATGTCGATAGGCTCGCAACTACTAACGATTGAACATGGTGTCAGATGGTGCCCATCTAACTCCTGACGAGGATACCCCTCGTCGCAAATTACAAATCGCAAGCGCGAAATAGCAAACAAATTACAATATCGAATATACAAACAAAGAAAACTGTAAGTAGTTTACAGTTTTCAGTTGCAGTTTTGTCCGCCAACTGGCGGATTTGAGTTTTTCCGATTACTCTCCTACCACACGAAACACTTCCTCTACATCTGTAATACCTTGTAATGCCTTCATGAGCCCATCTTGAAGCATGGTCAGTGTTCCGTCTGTAAGCGCTTGCGCCTTTAGCTCACTTGTAGAAGCTTCACGTAAAATGAGTTCTTTGATTACATCATTCACTTCAATAACTTCATAGACACCAACTCTCCCCTTGTACCCTAAACCATGACAAGCAGCGCACCCCGGTGCAGTATAGAACTCCGAACCAGTAACAACCACTGGACCAGAAGGAAGTGTTGCTAGTGTCGTGGTTATTTTCTCAAGCAAGGCAGCCGGTAACTGATACGTTCGCTTACAAGAATCACACAATCGTCGTACAAGCCTTTGTGCAATCACTGCGTTTATTGCTGGTGCAATCACAAATGGCTTCACACCCATAGTAATTAATCTCGGGATTGCTCCAAAAGCATCGTTGGTATGCAGTGTAGACAACACCACATGCCCAGTCAGCGCTGCTTGTAGGGCGGTGTCTGCAGTTTCTGCATCGCGAATTTCACCAACCATTACAATATCTGGATCTTGTCGTAAGATAGCCCGCAGTGCTTTGGCAAACCCAAAATCTACAGCATGATCAATCGGAGTTTGCTGTACCCCTTCCAATCTATACTCTACTGGGTCTTCAATGGTAATTATTTTAACCCCTGGTTCATTCAGTTCGTTCAAAAAAGCGTAGAGTGTCGTAGTTTTTCCACTTCCTGTTGGCCCAGTGGTAATAATCATACCGTTTGGACGGGCAAGTTGTTTCTCTATAACTTCTTTTGACTTACCCACCAAACCCAAGTCTTCTATTTTTAAATTGACCGCCCCCACACCAAGCAAACGCATAACCACACCTTCGCCATAAGCAGAAGGCAAGGTGGATACACGAACATCCACTGCTGATTCATCCCAAATAAACGTTAAGCGCCCATCTTGAGGAATACTTTCTGTGTTCAACTTTAACTTTGCGATTATTTTTATTCTCGCAAGTAAGTTTTTTTGTTCAGGTTTGGAAAAATGGATAAGATCCTGCAACACACCATCTACTCGAAAGCGTACTTTTACAACCCCCTCCTCTGGCTCAATGTGAATATCGGAAGCACCTAACTGCATAGCAAGACCGAAAAGCAAATCGACGTTTTCACCCACCAAACCCCGCAAAGATTCGCCAGTACTCGATATGGTTTTCTTAGATTTCTCCAAATAATTCACAGTGGAGCTCAAACGAACAGTATCGTTCGTGTGTTCTGGGGGTGTTACGACATGCTTGTAAAAATTAAGCGCATACGTAAAACCAGCTTTTGAAGCTACGTATAATTTCACCGTATACTTTTTTCCCAGTTCATTCAGTTTTTGCTGTAATAATGGATTCTCGGGATTAGTTGTTGCCACTCGAATAACCTCGTGATCTCTGGAAAATGGAATAGCTTGGGATGCAGCAGCTTCGGCCTCTGTAAACAAACTAATACTATTCAAGTCTGCAGGTGACAAGTACAGGTTAATGTAGGGCAACCCAAGTAATTTAGCTTGGGAAGTTGCGTTTACTTCTTCTAGCTGCCTTGAAAACACCTTGCCTTTAGAAGTAGAAGTGTCTGGTTTTAAAAATGAATTACTCATTTTTAGTATATGCAAAAAATTAGAGTCATCGTGTTCATTATACACGATGACTCTTACTCGGTCATACCACTACACTTTCTTCCAAGCGCTTTCCACCACTTCTGCAAACTGCGACTCAATAATTTCTATTGTTTGCGTACTCACCCCATACATATATCTCGCACCCGTATCAAGCATGGCAGACTCCCACGCATTCACCCCAAAATGCAAAGCGAGAGCAGCACTATCCAATGCAGGATGTTGTATTGCATATACCATAGTTTGTCCATCATGAGACACAACTAACACACACGAATGGGCCCCACTAAAATACTGTACGACATGTGTAAGTATGTATGGAGAGGCCTCCAATGTTTCGCCAGTTTTAGCAAAATCGCTCGGCAACAACATGGAATAGACAAGCCCGTGATCATCCGTTTGCTTTACTCGCGCCAAAGCCCTGCCGAGTAATTGCGTTATACTCAGCGTCTGTGGAGCAAATAACTTCGCAACCACCCCCGCATGGTCTGCACCAGCAGCGACAACATCCGCCACTACTGGAAATAGTGTTGTGGAGGTTTTTAGGGTAGAGAGATTGTTTGTTGCGGCCAAAATACCCGCGAGAATAGCCGTAGCAGCTGCTGGTACAAGTTCCACTTCTCCAAAACGAGCCAATATATGATACACCAACTCAGACAGAGCACTTACCTCAATAGAGACTACATTGATTGTGCCAAAATTTTGATTCTCTGGGTGAATATCTATATTGATCCTTGGTAAGGAATAGAATAGTTCGGTATTGTCTGTAAAAACGGCACCCAATTGCTCTGGAGTCTGAACTCCTACTACTATAATAAGCTCGAAAGGAAACTCACCTGCATGCACGGTGACGTCGTGTGGTAAAAATTTACCCTCTTTCGGACTTAAAAAAATCTGCAGTTTATCTGGGAGAGAGTCATAACTAAGCTCTGCAAGCTTGGCATTACTTGTATCCACAGAAATAATAAGATGAGCAGCATCTACCCGTAGCGGTTGCATGGTGTCCGTAAACGGCAAAAACCATACCCGGTCAGGAACACCACCTTCGGCCACCAAAGTTACCGTCTTTTTCAGAGCAGTAAGACCAGAGGCAAGAGCACTCATGGCCGCCACCACATCCACAGAAGGGTTCTGGGGTCCCATAATTGCGATTTTCTGATATTTCTGGATATGTTCGAATACCTGTTGTAGCTGTGTGACTTCCATAGGAAAAACTTTATGAAGTTCTAAACTATAGCCCATTTTACTTAGTGGGTCAATATCCGTACAATATATATACGCTCATTTAATACTGTCTTGTAATGCCGAAAAAACCTCTACCCCTCACCACCTCCTTACCAGAGATTGCAGAATTTGCCCAAGTTATTTCCACGCGTATACATGGCGGGACAACCTTAGCTTTAATTGGGCCTTTAGGATCAGGTAAGACAACTTTCACCCAACACCTCTTGCAGGCGCTTGGGTACACCGGCAGCGTCAGTAGTCCAACTTTCGTGCTCATGCAAGAATATGAAATACCGAAGCAATCACTGCATATTGAGCACTTTGATTTATACAGACTAGAATCTGAAACAGAAATAGTGCAGAGTGGCTTAACAGAACACTGGGGAAGCCCTGAAACCGTTTCAATTATAGAGTGGGCAGATAAAGCAAAAGAATTACTGCCCGAGAATACTATTTATATACACTTCACTTCATAACATGCAGTACTCTAGCAAAACAATACAACATCCCCTCCTCTGGCTCATCCCTGTGTTTTTTTTACTATTCACAGTACAGCACCAAACAGCCTACGCCAAAACTGCTACTGTAGCAGACATTATCAAAACCACAAACCAAACGGATAGCCCTAAGTTAGAAATACCTTCGGAACTAGCTTCCACGACTCAAACTGGAAATACGTATGCTATTGCAACAACTCCTTTCGTTCTTTCGAGGCAAACTCTGCAGCAAAAACAAACCGAACCAGTACTACCAGCCTTAGCGCCAGATACTGTATACGCCTGGGTTAAAGCACAAATCCAATCACTCCCACTCAACCCTGAAAATGCCGTGTTTCAAATGTCAGGTGATAGAGTTGTGGAGTTCAACCCTGGCAAAGCAGGTATTACCCCCGACGCGCGACTCACTACTTTGGCGGTCCTACAAGCACTGAAACAAGGCACCCCCACCCCTACCGCAGTAACCATAGCTGGTATCCCTATTGCCGCTGCTGTCACCCTACCAAAAACAAATACGTTAGGTATTAATGAATTTCTTGCTGGTGGAATTTCCGACTTTTCTAATAGCTCCAAAAATAGACTCACTAATATAGAAACTGGGAAGAACCAAGTAAAAGGTGTGCTCGTAAAACCTGGTGAAATTTTTAGCTTTGGTGAATACTTGGGAGACATCACAGCAGAACAAGGCTTTAAACCAGAAATAGTTATCAAGGCAGATGGTTTAAAACCAGAACTTGGCGGGGGTATTTGCCAAGTCTCTTCTACGTTATACCGAGCGGTTATGCAATCGGGCATGGCAATTACCCAACGCAGAAACCACGCGTTCTCGGTAAGTCACTACTTCCCCGCTGGTACCGATGCAACAATTTATACACCAGTCACTGACCTTAAATTTAAAAATGATACTCCAGCTCATGTACTTATCTGGCCATATTACAAAGACAAAACACATCTTGCTTTTGACTTGTACGGCACGAGTGATGGAAGAACAGTAGTGGTTGATGAACCAGTTCACACAGATCGCAAGGCAGACGGCTCTCTGAAAGCAAGCTGGACAAGACATGTAACTATAAACGGCAGCACTCGAGATGACGTGTTTAAATCAAACTACCTACCTCCAGCACTGTTCAAAAAAGAAGAGAAGTTTGTAGTTGCAGAACCAACACCAACTCCAGCTACCACCCCAACCCCAACCCCAACTCCAGCTGCAAACTAAATAAACCAATAGAGTACGTTTCGACTCACGTTTGTTGCGTAACTTGCATAACGCCCATGATAACGTCTAGCGACACCACAAATACACTTACCCAAGACCCTGAAACTCCCGAAGAGGCAGCGTTCGAAACGAACCTCAGACCAAACAGTCTTTTAGAGTACGTCGGACAAGACGCAATCAAGCAGAACCTTCACACTGCTCTATCGGCAGCAAAACTCAGAAGCGAACCTGTGGAGCACGTACTACTCTATGGCCCACCTGGGCTTGGAAAAACCACACTAGCCGGAATTATTGCTAAAGAAACTGGGAGAAACTTACGCATCAGCTCTGGCGCCAGCTTGCAACGCGCGGGTGATCTTGCGGCAATACTTACGAACCTAGAAGAAGGTGATGTCTTTTTTATTGATGAAATCCACCGCTTAAACCCTACAGCAGAAGAGGTTTTATACCCCGCAATAGAAGATGGCGTACTAGACATTGTCGTTGGAAAAGGCCCTGGAGCAAGAAGTATACGGATGCAGCTCCCAAAGTTTACCCTTGTCGGCGCCACCACTCGCGTTGGCCTTATTTCCAACCCTCTCCGCGATCGCTTTGGTCACATCTTTCACCTTGAGTACTACACCGATACTGACCTTGCTACAATTATTAACCGCTCAAGTGCAATCCTAAACTACCAAATAGAACAAACAGCCAGTGCAGAAATTGCCAAACGAAGCAGGGGCACCCCACGTATTGCCAATAGACTACTCAAGCGCTCACGAGATTATGCGCAACTGCACGGCTCAAGCACTATTACCTTGTCGGACACCACTCAGAGCCTCCAACAGCTCGGCGTAGACCAACTCGGCCTCGACAGAGGTGATAGATTACTCTTAGAAACGTTAATAACCAAATTCTCGGGTGGGCCAGTTGGCTTACAAACACTTTCAATTGCAACTGGTGAAGCAGAAGACACAATTACCGATATATACGAACCATATTTAATCCGCCAAGGACTACTTGAACGAACCCCAAAAGGCAGGAAAGCCACCGCAAACGCATACACACACTTACATATACCAAACCCTAATTAAAGAGCAATGAATCAATTATTAGATATACCTTTTGGACTCACGAGTACGGCACTCATTTTATACGCTTTAGCTGTCATAATTCTTGGTGGTATAGGCGGTGTGAGTTTACTTATTCTGACAAAGAACGCAGAGAAAGCAAGCGTAGCTCGAATGACTAGTTTTTTGTTTATACTCAGCTTTGCTGGTATTGTTGGTGCTTCAATTATTACTATCGTTCGCTACTTTTATGCATAAACTATTTGAATCGCAGCTCGACAACGAAAAAATTTACCTTGTTATTCGTGAACACCCAGTACTCTTTTATTTACGTTTGAGTATTGCTGGTTTTTTGTTTCTAGTCGGAATTCTGGCGCACATGTATATCCCCAACCTTGTTTCCACCGCACTCAGCGAGAGCGCCCTACTCGTACTTTCACTTCTGTTTTATACGTACTATTTGGTTATTTTGCTTGGGTTGTTATTGGTAGTTAAATTTTATTACCTCTCACTGCAAATAATAACTGATATGCGTATGGTGGACGTTGACCAGTCAGGGATTTTTAAGCGGAAAGTTACAGAGATTCAAATTGAGAACGTTGAAGAAGTCACCAGTAGTGCCCATGGGCTCCTCCCAACCGTCTTCAATTTTGGGAATGTCCTCGTGCAAACAAGTAGCGCCCAAAATGAATTTGAATTTGAAAATGTATCCCACCCAGAACAAATAAAAAAACTAATTCTGGACTTGTACGAACAACGAAAACATAAATCTCCTCCTAAAAACTAAAGCTTATGATTCCAGTAATAATTTGTGGTGGTGTCGGAACAAAAATGTGGCCAGAAAGCCGCACTGCATCCCCTAAGCACTTCCTCCCCTTGTTTAATGGGAAGTCATTATTTGAGCTAAACTGGGAAGCTCTACGCTTACAATACACTCCCGCTGAAATATTTTTACAAACCAACAAAGCGCAAAGCCTTCTCGCAATGGAGCTGGTACCAGAAATTGTAGAAGCGAATATTTTTATTGAACCAGAAACCAGAAACCAAGGACCAGCAACTGGCTTTACCGCTGCAATGCTCTACAACGAGCACCCAGACGAGCCGTTCATGCTTATTCAAGCAGATGTACTACGAACCCCCGCGAAACGATTCATAGAAATGCTAGAAGTCTGCGATAGACTGGCAAGAGAAACAGGAAAATATATTACCGGCGGTTTTAAACCCACCTACCCCGTTATGGGTGTTGATTATTTAGTCCCTGGGAAACGCGTCTCCACAGATACTGAAGTTGGTGTATATGCCGTAGATCAATTTCTATGGAGAGGGACTAGAGAGCAAGCAGAAGAATACACAAAACAAAAAGGGGCGTTAATTCACGCAAACCACAGTTGTACCACTCCCCGATCGTTACTCCGAATGTTCGAGCAGTATAAACCAGAATGGTACACTCCACTGAAAAATATTATTGCCGGTGGTGATATTGCTGCAGAATATGCCCTAATGCCGAAAGGGCCAATAGAGGACGTTACACAAGAAGTACACAAAAACGGTGACTCACTGGTGGTAGAACTACCTTTTGAATGGATAGACTTTGGCACTTGGGAATCACTCATGAACTACACCTCCCCGAAAGACCACACGAATGAAGCTCACACCACTGAAATTGACGCCAAGGACAACTTTATTCGTACGAGCAAGGAGAAACAAGTTGCCCTTATTGGGGTCTCTGATCTCATAGTAGTAGACACGGAAGACGCGCTACTCATCTGCCACAAAAACCACACCGGCAGTGTTGGGAAAGTAGTCGAAGCCCTGAAAGAGGGCGGGAAACATGAATTAGTCTGACTAACCAAAACACCCCCTGAGGGGTGTTTTTTTATTCCGGCAAAGAATTCCACATAATATCTAACATTTGTTTGTGCATTTGAACAATACTAGGATTTTCTATAATTATAGTCACTAGAGGCTGTACAAGTTGCTGGATAATAACTTTTTTTGGTATTAGCAGCATATTTGTTAAGAGCTCCGCGCCTGGTGGTAAAATTTTGACTTGGCAATTATATTGTTGTTGCAGTCGCTTAAACTCTTGTCCAATCGGGGTATCTTGTAAAATAAGCCGAACATCTAGATTGTATTTTCTTCTACGCTTACGGTAATCAGCAAAATATTCTTCATCTAGCCCATACCAAATTTCTTCATTCGCAAATACATAGTAATAATCTTTAGGTCGTACATCCTCTAATACACTTTCATACGCAGTACGCATACCAACGATACCTTCGTAATATTTTATTACACTCTCCCCACCCTTTAAACTATAGAGTGCTTCTAACTCTGGTAAAGCACTTTTTAATTTAAAACGTTTGCTCTCCAAAACCGTCTCCAAGCGGCTAGGACTCTCTGCAGCGAATAACCGCTTAAAACCTTTGGGCTCAATACGCACTAAACCTTTAGTCATGAGAGTATTAACCACAGAATAGACTGTGGTTCTTTTTATAAGTGCTGCATCTGCTATATCCATTACAGTAGACGGACCTAGGGATAAACTAGCTAAATACACCTTGGATTCATGATCGCTTAAGCCAAGGTCAGTTAACAATTCAGAGAGTTTTTCTATATTTTTCATATTTTGTCGATTTATTCGACATCATAATTGCAAATCTATGCATTAACATTTTAACATATTTTCATTATATTGTCGACATAAATGACATATTAAAATTATTGTGCAATAATTATTACATAAAAGCAAATATCCAAACTATCTAATCAAAAAACTTAGGCAACACTTCCAATCTCTAGGAGGAGATATGAAAAGCTTCACAATGTTATTATTGGCCTTGACCACCATTTCAGTCGCCAGTGCTCAAACTTCGGTTAATGTTATTGCCAGAACAGCACTCGATTCCAATGGAAATGTGGTAAAAAATTTCACTGAAATCTCTTTCGAAAAAGGTCGTTGGACCCCTTTCGACATTGTGATTATTGGCAAACCAGATGGTCGCACCAGTGAAATAGCAATTGGTGGTGGATTAAAAATATCCACAAATAAACACTTCACATGGTCTAGTGAGTTATTACTAGTAAAGGACTTGGGGGAGAAAACTCAAAAAGGTTTTTACTTGCAACCATTCCATTATTTTAGTGGGCACCTTAACCATGAACTCCGCTGGCAGATAGTAACCATTCCCTATCTCGCTTTAAGTAGTCGAAGCAAATTTCAATTTACGCTGGAGCGCGCACGATTACTTAAAGATACGAGAGTTGGAACAGTAGGAATAGGTACCGGCGGGTTTAAATCAGGAAAAAGCAAATTCCAGACCCGCCCACTAGTCAGTTTTCAACCAAAGGGTTGGCCAGTAGACTTTTGGTATCAAGTTTACTTACCAACAACTCAATCACCACACACAAGGCATACATTTCAAGTCCGATTCTCTTTTAAAAAGAAATTGGTCGGATAACCCAACAACCCAGCCGCGAACAAATTGCACTCGTTCGCGGCTCCTTTCTCAAAAAGTGTTTCATATGAAGATATATTCAGAACAAGCAAAAAAATATTTAACACTAACCCAAAATGACCCTATCAAAGAGTTTAGCCAAAGACCAACGATTTTATCTTTACTCGGCAACCTAGGTAAAAATGTGTTGGATATTGGTTGTGGGAATGGTATTCTTGACCAATTACTGATTAATAATGGATACTGTGTGGTTGGCTTTGACAACTCTAAAGAGCAAATCATCCTAGCAAAGCAAAATTGTCCGAAAGGTAGACTCTTCATGGCTGATCAAAACTCTTTTTCCTGCGAAAAAAAGTTTGATTGCGTAATAGCCGTATTGGTGTTAATGCACTCAAAAAACAATAAAGAGTTATTGCATTTTTTCCAATGCGCTAAAGATAACTTAAAACCTAGTGGGAAGTTTGTTGGAATGGTTTATAACGAAAACTTTAACCATTTCAATTCTCCATATTACGGACGCATATGGAGAAAACTACCTAACCAAAAAATCGAAGTTAGCTTTCTAAACCCTAACAACAAATTACTAACAAAAACCACCGCCAGAAACATTGGCCACACTGAATATGGCGCCACCGCAAATGCTGTGGGTTTTAATAAACTCACATGGCATCCTCTGGTAATTACTAAGGAAGGATTAAATACACTCGGTGATGATTACTGGAGCGAGTATAAACAAGACTGTCCTTACACTTGTTTTATCGCCTCATAACAACCAAAACAAAGCAGTTACTCGGCATACCGAGTAACTGCTTTTAAAATGTTTGAAATTTGTTAATTGTTATTTGAACTTTACAATCTTATTGTTTATAAGCTTCTTCTGTAGAGGGGGTCAGAGTGACGTGCTGTGCGGGCATTTCAAGCGGATGGGTGGTTGTGATAAACGTCTGGAACTTGCCTTGTAAATATTTAAGCAAGAATGTTCGACGTTGGTCGTCTAGTTCTGAGAGTACATCGTCGAGTAACAATATCGGTTTGTCTTCCCCTTTGCTCAAATATTCAAGCTCTAATACTTTCATAGCTAAAATTTGGCTGCGCAACTCACCACGGGAAGAAAATGGAGACAAGAACAATCCATCACTCTTCAGGTTAAAATCGTCCCTATGTGGGCCAACGACACTCGAAGCGGTAGCAATTTCCCTATTCGCTTGTTCGTGCAATCCTTTGCGTAAAGATTCTTCTACTTCCTCTACTGTTGCACCAGCCAATGTTTCGTATTCAACTTCCACAGGGCGATGAAACCCAGATATAGAGCTGTAAATCTCGGCAATGTGTTGATTGAGAAAACTTATAAACCGCTTTCTGTGCATGATAATTGGCACACCCAGACGAACAATTTGCTCGTTCCACGCAACCAACTCTTCCCTACTTGCAGCACCGGCTCTGATTTGCTGGAGTACTCTATTTTTTTGGCTTAACACCTTCTTGTAGTTTGCAACATCTTCTAAGTACTGCTGGTCTTTTTGGCTTAGTACCATATTCAGATACCGGCGGCGCCCATCTGGAGAACCTGTAAACAACATAACGTCCGCTGGTTCAAATATAACTACATTCAAAAAACCTTGTACTTCCCGCCTGCGCTTTACTACACCATCGAGCTTGAAGTTCGCATATATCCGCTCTCTTTGTTCTAGAAAAATCTCTATAGTGTGACTCTGGCCTCGTTTTTCCACAACAACCCGCACCTCTGCCGTGGACGTATCCCGCATAAAAATAAATTCGGAATCGTCTCGGAATGATTTAAACAAGGATGCAAAATACACTGATTCGAGAAGGTTAGTCTTCCCCACTGCGTTAGGACCCGAGAGAACCACGAGGTCACTCGTAATGTCTAATTCGAGTTCAGGGTAATTTCTGAAATTCTTTATGGAAATCTGTTTTACTTTCATAAGGTAGAGATTAGAGAATAGAGGGTAGAGAGTAGAGATAAAAGAGAAGAGTTAGTCGCCTCTTCGGCGACCCGCCGAAGAGGCGGGAAGAAATAGTAAGAAAGTATTAAATAAATCACAATCCGAATTATAGTACTACAGCATAGATTATGTTTTAATTGGCATTACGAGATAGCGGTACTGTTTGTCGTCTGGATCTTCAAAGACCACTGCACTTGTAGGGCTATTTAGCTTAACTCGGACACTTCCGGAAGTCAAAAACTGCAGGACGTCTAACAAATACCGAGGGTTAAACAAAGCTGTTCCAGATCCCCCAATAATTTTTGCTTCTACATCTACCGCCCCCTCCCCCGCGTCTTGCGATTGAGCAGCAAAAAGGATATTTTGGTCATCTTCATCATATCGGAATGAAACCCCCACGGCTCCTTTAGAGAACACGGAGACGGCGCGCAAAGCTGCCATACACTCCTGTTTCCCAGCTTCTATGGTAATTGAAAAATCTTTCGGAATAATGGCCTCATACTCTGGAAATTGACCATCTACCAACCGTGTCGACACGGTTGTGTTGCCAATCGTGAAAACTGCTTGGTTTTCCGCTACTCCAAATACTACATCTGCCCCTTCGTTTGCGTGCAGCAAGCGGACAACTTCAGAAACGGCGCGAGTTGGAAAAATCACAGAAATAGTAGGTGTTACCACCCCAGCCCCCGTAACCACAGTATACTCCGACAATCGGTAACGATCTGTAGCAGCTACGACTAATTCTTGCCCCCTACCCAGTACCGAAACTCCGCAAAGCTCTGACTGGGTTTCGTTGGTCGAGACCGAGAATAAAACACCATCTAAAGCTTTAGAAAGCGCTGCTGCGGGCATGGAAACTACTTCTGCCGGTAGAGTGTCTGCTATCCGTGGAAAGTCTTCTGCAGGTACTGTTTTAAGCGTTGTACGAAATTTTCCAGCAGATAACCGCAACCCACCATCCACCACCTCCAGAGTGACCGGTTCTGCGGGGAGACTTGAAACAACCTCATTCAGAAGCTTCGCAGGAAGACAGACGGAGCCCTCTTCTTCCACCTTACAACGAACAAGTTCGGAAATACCTATTTCCAAATTCGTACTAGATATCTTTAGCATTCCATTTTGAGTCTTCAAAAGAACACTTCCTAAGATTGCTAATGTACTACTACTGGATACGGCTCTACTACATATTCCAAGAGCATTTTTTAGATTTTCTTGTACTATTATTATTTTCATTGGATATATAAATAAAATACTTAGTAATAACAATAAGAACGGTGGAAAAGTGGATAGCGTTTACAGGGTGTCTTTCTTTTCCAATAAACATTGGTATTAAACGGCGATCGGTCGGATAAAAAATCTGTAGATAACTTGGGAGTAAGCAAGCTTGAGTGATGGGGATAAGTAGTTATGTAATCCACAGATGGGCATGTGGGTGTAACTTATCCACTTTTCGAGTGATTTCATGCACAACTTATAGCTGCCTTTTCCCTCCCCTTCTCCACAAGTTATACAGAGTGTTTATGAGGCATAGAGTTTATCGGTGATTAAGTCGATTTCTTGTTTAAACCCTTCTTTATCCTTTATCATTGTGTGTACTTTTTCTACGGCGTGCATAACTGTGGTGTGGTCTCGTCCTCCGAAGAACTCCCCAATGCTTGGGAATGAGCTGGTTAGCTCTTGCCTGGCCAAAAACATAGCGATTTGCCTTGGTTTTACAAATTCCTGGCGCCGTGACTGCTTTATGAGATCTTCACCGGTTACGTTGTAGAACTCCGCAACCAAAGCGACGATTTTCTTAACGGTTATCCCCTTTTTCTTGTTATTCATCATGCCTTGGAGCATGCTTTGCGCTTGTTCTAGGGTAACTGTTCTGTTTTCTAACTCTTGAAACACAAGGAGTCTATTTAATGCCCCTTCGAGTTCGCGGACGTTGTTTTGGATATTTTCTGCTATGTAGTAGACAATATCTTCGTCTATGGTTGCGCCTCTTTTGGTTAATTTTGTGCGGAGAATTGCCATTCTCGTTTCTAAATCAGGGGCTTGAATGTCGGCAACCATCCCCCATTCAAACCGAGAGACTAACCGCTGTTCAATAGATGGGATATCTTTTGGCAGGCGGTCGGCGGTGATGATTATTTGCTTGCCTTTGTCGCGAAGTTCATTAAAAGTATGGAAAAACTCTTCTTGAGTCCCCTCTTTTCCGGCAATAAACTGGATATCGTCAATAAGGAGCATGTCTACAGTGCGATAATGCTGCTTAAATTCATCCATTTTCTTAGTAGAAATGGCGTTAATGTAGTCGTTGGTGAATTTTTCACTGGTTAAGTAGAGTACTTTTGCGCGTTGGTTTTCACTTAACAGTTTATTGGCCACTGCGTGCATTAAGTGGGTTTTTCCAAGTCCTACTCCACCATATATAAACAGTGGATTGTACTGAGTGCCTGGGTTTTTTGCCACTGCGAGGCTGGCTGCGTGTGCAAGTTCGTTATTTTTCCCAATAATAAAGTTATCGAATATGTATTTTTGGTTAATATTCGACTGATTTTGAATTGTTTGCTGGATTGCGTTGTTTTGTGGGGTATTTTGTGGTGTTTGTTGCGAGTTTTGCTCTGTTTGCTGTGTGGTTTCTATTTGCACTTGAGGGCGTTGCATTTGCCCAACTTGGTACTTTATTGTTTTTATTTCTGGCGCTATCCCCTTGAGCGCTTTGAGCATCTCGGCGTTGTACTTACTAGAAATCCAATCTTTGTGGTAGGTGCTTGGTACGGAAACGGTTATAACATCTTCAGTTTTCTCTGAAATGTGAGTATTCTTGAGCCATGTATTAAAATTCGCCTTAGAAAGAGATACTTCTAAGTGTCCAAGGATTGCCTGCCAGATTTGGTCGTTGTTCATTTCGGTTCGAGGTTTTAGAAATTTAAGTACAGAGCTAGGTAATTTTTATGTATTTCTAGTAAGTTTAGTGTACTTAAACTTAAAGATACTTCATTCTAACAAGGTAGTTATCAACATGCTATACCCATACGATTCCGCATATATAAGCGAATAATGTTTTAATTTGTTGATTAGCTGTGGATATCCTGTGTTTTCTGTGGATATAATTTGTGGGTTACATAGAAAAACCCACCAATTTTTGGTGGGTTTTGTTAGTTTTTATACGGTATATTTTATGCTTCTGGGTTTGGTTGGTTTTCCTCTGTTGGAGGTGTTGGATTTTCTGTTGGTGTTGGCTCTGGCGCTGGCGGGGATTGCGAAACTATTTGCGTTGTTGCGCTTACATTTTGGAAACCACCCATGAGCATGACGCGTACCATTCCATTTGCATTTGGTACAAGGTCCAGTGAAACACCAATAAGTTGTCCTGTTACTGTGGCTTCCAGTTTTTGTGCTTTTCCAGCAATAGCGGAAGCGGTTAGTTTGTCGCCGAGTGCGATTGTGCCTGTGACTGCAACTTGTTTGTAGGTACCGGTTATTACAACACTCAGGAATTCTCCTGGTTTAACAACGGTTGGGTCGCTGCTGGAAATACTTGGATCGATGTTGAAGTCGGACAAGTTTTTGTCTGCAATACCTACAAGTACTACATTGTCACCAGAAACTGCTGGTGCAACGGTGATTGTGGGTTGTTCACCAAGTGTTGGTACGTCTACAGCGCCGGTGAGCATGAGCACATCTCCTTGGTGGATATCTTGTGTACTCGTGTTTTTTGCAATAATTGCTGTGGAACCAAGGATGCGTCCAAGTACAACCAAATCTTTTTTCACTAAGATGGTTCCTTGTGCAGTAATTGTCCCTGTGTGGGCAATAGAGAGTAGGGAAGTGTCGTTGTTTTTTATTTCAAACACATTTCCTGTGCTTGCAGAGGCAGACAGAAGGAAGGTGCCTTCGTTCGTGAGGAGTAATCTGTCCGTACTTTCTTTTTGTACTTGCAGAATAGAACCGCTACCTTTTTGGTTAATAACCAATGTGCCTACTTGTTCTGGGGGTGTAGGATTGTTTGTGTTTGCGAGCTGTTCGCCATCTTCAAGTACAAAGGTGTTGTTTATGAACTGATACCCAGGTTTTATGTAGATAACAACAGTTTGCTTTGCAGGGTTGCTGCCGTCAAAGCTTTCTATTGCTTGACCAATAACTTGCCCGCTTCGGGTTGCTTTCATTGCATATCCTGCGGTTGTTGCAGAAGAGGTAATGTAGTCACCAGGAACTATTGGCCCATTTTCCATAGTGACTTTTACTGGAACGCGTCCGACAAGGGCGACCGCTGGGCGCATTGGGTTGTTGGTTGCGCTGGCAGTACCACCAGCAAGGAAGTTGGTGCCATCGAGCAATGCTCCAGGGTTGGTAGAAACAACACCGAGTAAGCTCTTTTGGTAGCCTTTACTAGATTTTTCTACTTTCTCCACCTACACTGCTCACGGCCAAGACTTCTCCAGCAGCGACTGGTGCTACTGAGTCGTAGATTTCAGCGTAGTCAGCACAATCAAAATCAGAGAATGCTGGGTCAACGTTACACGTGCCACGGAACGTACCAGATGTGCGAATGTCACCAGAGACATCGAGTTTGTATGTTGGCGACATGCCAATTCCCATGTTGCCACCATCGGTTAGGGTGAGGAGCGCAGCACTGTAAGCACTGTTAATGACTTGCAATGAACTATCGCTCATCACACGGATAAATTTAGATACACCAGTACTGTTGTTGTTGTATAATTGTAGGTTTGTACCATTTGAGCTGTTTGAATCAAGACGGAGACCAGAGGTGTTACTTGCAGTATTTGCTACTACATGTAGTTGTGATACTGGTGCGCTTGTTCCAATACCCACAAATCCGCCAATATATGCTCCATAGTTCGTATCTGCTCCTGATTGAGTGTCGACATATAAACCGTATTGCGTGCTGGTGCCAGTAGTATTCATACTACCGTTAGCAATATAGATACCGTAGCTGTTTATGGTGCCACCAGTGGTGAGTGTCGCTGCGTTGGCAATGTAATTCCCATACACATTTACTGTAGAGCCGGTTGTTGAACCGGTTGAACTTGGGGCAAAGTAACCACCAAAGACTTGTGTGGTGCCTCCGGTGTTTGCGCCCGATGTGGAAGGCCCGGAATAAATACCCCAGACTTGTCTTGTACCAGTGGAAATAGCACCAGTGATGCTAGAGTTAAACAACCCAGCGGTGGTGGTGTCTGCAGTGGTAGAACTCGAAGATACGGTGAAGTACCCTGCATATGCATTTTTAGCAGCGTTTCCACTGAGTGTTATACCAGAATAAAAGTTGTTGTTGCTATTTGCAACGTTGGTTGAGTCAGTACCCGAAATAACTATTCCGTAACTACTAGCAGCTGTGCCCGAGCTATAGTCTGGGTTAAAGCCTGCCAAGTAGCCACCAGTACCAGAAGCACCGACGTCAGAAGTGACTCGTAATATACCTGTTCCAGTTATTCCTGTAGAGGTTGGTCCGACAATATTTAGTCCTGCTCCTGTAGTAAGAGAAGAGGTGGTTATTTTTTGTGCGGTGCCAGTAGTCACTGTTGAAACTAAGTCTAAACCAGCAGTAGCAGCAGCGCTGGAGCCAACTGTAATATTTCCAGTTGTTGTGTCAATAGCAAGGTATGTTGGGTCAAATGCGCCAGTGGTTCCAGCCCCAAAACCGAATATATTGCTCGTTTGTTTATATCCTAAACCAACCACAGAGCTAGCAGCTCGGATAAAAGAAATGTGTGAGCCTGTGTGTCCAGTGGCTGCTTTTACTATTTGGATGGCACCGTAGTTAGAACTATCGCTTCCTCCATCTTCTATGGTTAATTTTGCAGGAGGTGTGGTGGTTCCAATACCGACATTTCCTGCTGCTACTAGCAACCCGTAGTTAGCAGTAGTAGCGCCAGAAGCAGAAAGGTACGCTGCTACGTTTGTACCAGATGTTACGTTTGTATTAGTTACTGTGGAGTAGAGGCCGTATGCTGTGTGGCCTGTGCTACCATTTGCGCCGGTTCTTGCGAGGTTGAGTAGGGTGGAGCTTCCGGATATGCCGCCAGCAGTAGAGCTTGATGAGATTGCAGTGAGGTTTCCAGTGCTCAGTGATGTACTAGAGATGTCTACGCCATTACCAGAGGTGAGGGAGTTGGCAGCGATTTGCACGCCAGCAGAAGCGCCGGTGCCATTGGTTACTGTAGGTTGGAAAATATTGTTTGCAGTAAATGTATTTGCAGCATTTTTGTATGCCACATTACTGAGTGTCCCTGCTGTGTTAATACTTGCTCCACCAAGTTGTAGAGCTGATGTTGCGTTGATGGTTGCAGAAGTAACACTGGTGGTTACGGTTATGGCTGTTGACCACGCTGGTGCGACGCCGACACCTCCAGAAACAAGCACTGAGCCTGTGGCTACCCCTGCAAGTTTTGATAACGCAGAAGATGAAGATGCATAGAGTATGTCTCCAGTAGTGTAGCTGCTTTGTCCTGTACCGCCATGGTTTGCAGCGAGCGCTGTTGCATCTACAGACCATGTGCCACCTGTTATATAGGGGACACCAGTAGAACCAGAGGTGTTAATTCCAGTGCCACCATAAGTAGAAGAAATGGCAGTGCCGTTCCAAGTGCCGCTGGAAATGGTACCAACTGTGGTAATAGAGCTAAGGTTGCCCGTAGTAATAAGTGTGCCAGACGCGTCTGGGACGGTCATTGTTCTGTCTGCAGAAAGGTCGGTTACATCAAATATTCCGTAGAAAGCACCACCGGCACTTTCTAGTATTTTTAGTTCTGATGCAGCGTTGTTGAGTGTGATATCGAACGCACCAGTTTGACTCCAGTCGGCGGAAAGTGCACCAAGTGCAAGTGTTAGTGCAGCACCTTCGGAACCGCCATTACCCCCAGAAATACCAGAGCCATTGGTAATACTTGTCACATAGTTGCCAGTTGTATGTGTGCCAAGTGTGATTAAGTCTGTGAGTGATGTTGCGCCAGTGCCACCATTACCTACTGCGAGTGTGCCAGCTACTTCCGCAGTGCCGAGATCGACTGCGGTGGTGGTGGAACCACTTCCAGTGAAGAGGGAGGCGGTTAAGGTGTCGGATACATAGGCATCGGTAAGCGCAGTGCCATTCCATGTACCAGAAGTAATTACACCAGTGTTTGCCGTGATAACTAATCCATTGTAAGAGGTGGCACCTGTAACAGCACCCGTCAGACCAAGGGTGGTAAATGACCCACCAGCAGTACACGCAAATGCACCAGTAGAGTTAGTAACAGTACAACCAGTGGAACCAGACCCGCCACCAAGAAGCACATCGCCAGTAGATGATGCGCCAATGCTCACTGTACCACTTCCTTTTGCGTCAATGGTTATGTTTTCGTTTGTTCCCGAAGATATGGCTGCAAGAGCAACTCCACCAGCGGCAGCGGCAGAAGTAATCTTAAGTCCAGTTGCAGCAGATGCAGTAACTGTGTCTACTTGCAGTGCATAGTTAGTACCTGCTTTGGCTACGGTTAAAGCAGTTGCAGAGCTCACTGTTGTAGTAGTGACACCGGTGTTGGTTATGCCAACCACAGCGGCAATCGCACCAGAAGAGTTTACTTGGAAGAGGTCGCCAGAACCTACGGTTAATGCAGATGCAGGGGAGTTATCACCAATACCCACATTGCCACCAGTTGTGATGCGTAAGTCAGAGGTAGTACCGCCACCAGAAAGGCTAAGTCCTCCTGTGGCTGCTGATATGGCAAATTCTGAGCTGGATTGAATTGCAATACCTGCTCCACCGGTTGGGAACAGAGTTGCACTTACGAGCCTAGGGGTAAGTGTTATTGCTTGTGAATGGGCGCCAGTTGCTTTTATACGAACTTGTCCATCTGACGTATTATCTACTGCAAAGATGCTGTCTCCAGAGTTATATACATCCAAAAGTGCTGTTGGTGCTGTTGTCCCAATGCCTACGTTTCCACCCGCAAAGATTGCAGCGTAGTTTGTGTCTGCTCCGGTAGGGGACTCCACATAGAGACCTGTGTTGGTAGAAGTACCATCTGTGTCATATGTACCGTTTGCAATGTATAAACCGTATCCATTTACAGTTCCACCAGCACCAACGTCCGCAGAAGGTTTTACATATGCTCCGTATACATTTGTAGTGCCACCGGTAGACTCTGCACCAGCTGTTGGTTGTAATCTTGCACCGTACACATTTCTTGTTCCAGAAGTGATAATACCAGTGGCGGTAGATGCAATATCAATTCCAACTGCTGTATCTGCAGTGGTAGAAGAAGTACTTATGTTTAAATACTGACCAATTCCAGTTTTAGCAGCGTTGCCACTGAGTGCGATATCGGAGTAGTTACCATAGACTGTGTTTGCGAGTGCGGTGGCGTCGGTAACAGTGTTGTATATGCTATACGCTGTATCTGCGTTTGTAGTATTAGCGTTGGCAAATGAGTTGTAGAGCCCATATGCAGTGCCAGAAGCAGTAGAAGTAGTGGTTGTTCCGGTGAACTTTGCCAATGCTTTTCCGTTAGCGATTGTTGCATTTACAACGTCTAACTTTGCGTCTGGGGAGGTGTTGTTGATACCGACATTACCACCTGAAGATATATCAAACAATACAGTTCCTGAGCTGTTTTGGGCTTGGAAAAGATCAGATGTTTGTGAACCATTACCTTTAGCAACCACAGGGATGACCCGGGCTGATCCTGATTCAAAGAAGCCGGCATAACCCACAGGTGCGCTCGCTGTGGTAGAAGCAGTGGAGTAAATTCCATAAGGGGTTCCACCGTTTGTTCCTGCGGTGTTTCTAGTTTGCGTTGCCGAGAATCTACCCGCGGTAATATCATAATTGTCGAACCCGGAGCTTAAGGTTGCTGTGAGTCCTCTCATTGAGCTATTGGCGAATGTGGTTGAAGCGTCTGTGTTCGTAAAGCTTATTCCATTTGATTGCCCACTGGTAAATGAGGCATTTATTAGATTTCCTACTCCTGCACCTTTGGTGATGCTAATAACGTCAGAATTTGTTCCGTGACTAATTGATATTGCAGGTTGTGCTGTTGTGGTTTCGGTAATTGCCAACTTACCTGTTGGTGATGTTGCACCAACCCCCACGTTGCCATTTTCAAATATCGCAGCGTAGTTGTTGGTGGCACCAGTTGCAGTTGCGTATAAACCAACATTCGTAGTAGCTGCACCAGTGTTGCTAAAGTATCCAGCGTAGTCAGTGCCAGATGTCGCTCCTGTTTGAGAAACATTCAATGTTTTGTTTGCGCTACCTGTTGCGGAAGAGGCTAAGGTGGCTATGTCTCCACTGTTTCCAGATATAGAAATGACATCATTTGAAGTTGTTGGCTGCAAAGTCGTGCCAGTTCTAGACCAGTAACCCAAAGCACCGCTCGTTGGAGCGGTAGAGGTAAGGTTTTTAGATCCGTCGGTGTACACAATTCCTGAAGCGCTTAACCCCGAGAAGTTAATTGTTCCAGAAGAAGTAATACCAGTTGCAGCAGCAATTGCACCAGAAGAGTTTACTTGGAAGAGGTCGCCAGAGCCTACGGTTAAAGCAGCAGCAGGGGAGGTGTCGCCAATGCCGAGCCCTGTTGCATTTACTGTAACCCTGTCAGAGTTACCTGTTCTTAAATAAATTGGTTGCCCTGAAGCAGCGTTTAGGATGGTTACCCCACCAGAGCTTTGGTTGAGTGCCGAGTTAGCTGCTGATTCTGCTAAAGTTCCGTTTTGGAATGAAATATATGAATTATCCCATGTTGGTGGTCCAACAATTCCACGCACAGTCCCTGAACTGGTAAAGTTCATCGCTCCTTCTACTGTTAACGCTTTTGTTGGTGTGGCAATACCAATACCAACGCTACCATTCATAAATGCGGCGGCGTATTCGGTGCCAGCGCCGGTGCCAGCATCTACGTAGAGGCCGTATGCAGTAGATGAGGCGTCGTTGTTGGCGATTGTAATGTGGTCGCCGTATACGGTGTGCGACTGGCCAGCATCTGTGTCTACTGTTACGGTTGTTTTATTGCCATATACAGTTAGTCCTGCTGCTGCGTCTTGTACGGTGCCGGTAAGTGCCATGCCTAGTACTGCGGTGTCCGTAATAGTGTTGCTCGTTACTTGAATTGTTCCTGCGGTTTGTGTGGAGCCGGAAGAACTAATAACTATTCCTTGTATGTCTGCGGTCGCAGAGTTAGAAATGGTGAGTGAATCCCCAGCAGTGTCTGGTGCGATTGTTGTTTTGCCGTCGCTGTCTACGTCGAAGTCTGCAAGGTCAATGTTGCCGTCGCCGTTTAAGCTGTTGGCCACAAAAGCAAATGGAGCGGCTACAAATTGCTTGCGAGGAGACATTTCTCCGTCGTAGCTTGTGCCAGTTGGAGCAAAGTTTACAGAGAGGTACAGGCTGCCGGTGGTAAAGTCTACTCCGGTCAGTGCGTTACATGAGCCTAGTTTTGCATTGAACACAGCATTGGTCACAACCAGCTTTGCGCAGTCGCCACTTGCTTGGTCAAAAGTTTCTGTCCAGAGCAGGGACCCACTGGTTAGTGCGTCGTATAGTTTAAATTCAAAAGCGTAGCTGCCATTTGCAACGTTGGTGCCATCACTCGTTTTCGTAAGTTTTCCTTGGAAGTTTACAATTTTAGGGATTGTAGCACTCGCTTGCTGTGGGTTTGCGGCAAAAGAACTGAACACAACACAAACCAAAGTAACGTACACGAGGGTACGTCTCAGGTTTTTTACCTTAGTTAAAAAGATATTTTGGTTCACGTTGTGTTTTTCTTTTTTTAAACCGAGTAGCGCTATTTTTGCACTTCCTAGTTTTTCCGCTTATTTTTGGCGGTATTGTCTATTTTTGGACAATATAAAAGCCGCTTAACAGTATTAAGCCGCTGTAATTTGGGTTTCTGTCTGGAAAAGGCTTACTAAGCTTTGCTTGGTAAAACGACGATCCCGTCTTGAACCGATACGAATAGCTTCTAGTTTACCCATACGCTCCCAATTTCGGAGAGTGTTGGCGTGAACATGAAGGATCTGACAAGCCTCTTTGAGGGTTAGAAGCTCAGGAATCTGATTCTCTTGCATTGTGTTTTTGTTTTTTACCACAGATGCACAGATTTCTCAGATTACACAGATATTCCTACTACTTTTTGGTAGTAAGTTGCATCCGTAGTATCTGTAAATTGGTGTACCGGTGGCTTATTTAATTTTGTTTTAGTTTTGGTTTCTTTTGTAAAGATGTTGTTGGGTTACAAATTTTGGTAACACAACTTAACAAAACCTGTATTTATAGTACCATAAGTTATAAACAGGGTCAAAGGTTTTTAAATAGATAGAATGTAGCTCAGAGATTGTTGTGTGTATCCAATTTCCTTTGCACTTAAGCGATTATTATGGTTTACTTGTTTTGGCCGGTGTACAGCTTGTGCGTTCGTTGTGGATAACTATTCCGGAAAAGTGGATAACTTGTGAGTATTTTTTGCCAGCTCTGTTCATAGAAACTAAAAAAACCACCGGTTGGTGGTTTTTGGTTGGTCCTGTACCTTTTTGTTAACTGTTTTTTCGTTTTACCGTTTTCTTTATCAGAACATATACTACGATAAAAATAAAGGTACTTAATATGAGGAGGAAGCCTAGTACTAAACTGAGGAGCTCCCATGGTATAACCCAGAAGCTAGCGGTAGCTTTTGTCTGTTTTTGGGTGGAGTCGCCGTAAGTAAGCGTTAAGTTGGCGGTGTAGCGCCCAAGTGCAAAGTTGTTAAACTCATGTTTTACTGCGTTCCAAAACCCTTTGGGTGTATTTTCTGGCCTTTGTGCGTCTTTTGCTTGCACTTCTCCTTTTGTGTTGAGCCAAGAAGCTTCAAACCGGCGGATGGAGCGGGGGAGTACGTTGCTCCCGTCTGGGTTTGCGGTTACTATTTGGCTTGTTCCGCCGAACATGTTGTGTATAACAATATCTCCGAGTGGTTTTACCCACGAAGCGCCTTCGTTTTGGAATCTGTAAAAGAAATCCACGGGTAAAGCACGGAAAAAGCGAGCATCTTTTGTTTTAAACTCCAGAATATCTGCACCTTCAAGGAAATTTCCATTTACTTGGGTAAGTAACAGGGTTCCTACTTGCGCTTCTACTGCGACATCACCAGCATTTTCTGGGGTTTCGCCTACGGTGCTAGCTAGTGCAGCAGCAAAGTAGCCTCCTGGTTCTGCATTTGCTGGTATGGTCACTGTGAACCCCACCTTTTTTCGCTCTAGAGGGCCAAACGACAACATGTCTTGGTCTAAAGTTATCCATTGGCTCAAGCCTTTTTTTTCTAAAACAAACTTTGGTTGGCCGCTTTCGTCCTTGCTTTCGAAATCTGCAATAGAAATTTGGTAGACTCTGGGTTTTCGCGCGTCGTTGTACAGTTCAAATTCACCAGAGATAGTTTGTCCTGGGTTTGCTGCAAGTTCTAGCCTAATTGGGGAAGCGGTTAACGCTGCTGCTGTCTGGGGAAGGCTAGTGACAAGGAGGATAAGGGTGGTTAGGCCCAGTATTGTTTTGTTTACGTTCCGCATGTTATCGAAGTTCTTGTGAAATTATCCATCTGTTGTACTTCTTTGTACCACTATATAACATAATACCAATAAATATCCCCAAAAGGCTAATTTTTGCCAAATCTAGTATGGGCCAGACCCAAATAGTGGCTTTTTGCCTTGTTTCCAAGGTGGGATTGTTCGAATAGTAAAGTATGGTTTCCACCGTGTACATACCGGCGAGCCATTTTTGTGCCTTGGTGGTAAATGTTTTTTCTTCTGTGGGTAGCAGATGCAATGCGTTTTGGTTAATAGGTAGAGACTCGACTAGTCTTCCAAATACGTTGTAAATGTTTTGTTTTCCTTTTGGTGTGAGGTGCACGTTTCCAGTGTTTTTGAGTAATACAGACGAAGTGTAAGGTTTGTTAACGAAATGGGTATCGTTTTTTGAAGTGGTATTGAGCTGGGGTTTGCTGGCTCCGTAGTCTACAAGCAGCAATGTACCTAATTTCCTTGAGACAACGATCGCATTTTCCTTTGCATCTTCAAAAGAAAAAAGGATGGCTGCGTAGTGTCCACCAGCTGTCGCGTCTGCCGGTGGGGATATTTCAAATTTTACTGTTGTGCTCCCTTTGGCGGGAATAATAAATTCTGGCTGCTGGGTAATTTTTACCCAAGAGCTCATGGAGTAGCTGTTGTTTATTTGCTCATTTGTTGCAAGAAATCGTGGTTCTCCAGCTGGGCCGACTGGGATAAAGTCTTGGATGGCATAACTAAGTGTGTGGTCAGTCGTGTCAGTGTTGAACACGGTAATGGTTTTGGTAATGCTTTGCCCCGGTTCTACTACCGCGTCAATTAAGAATGGTGAAATAGACAAACTTCCTTCGGAAAGTTGCTCTGCGGCGGACACTGTTCCCATAGAAGCAACAAAAAGTGCAAAAACGAGAGTAATTAGTTTTTTCATGGTTTAGGTACTATTGTCCGATTACGAGGCTGCCGGGGTTAGTATTGAGCAGTGGTAATATACGTAACTGTGTTGGTGTACTGGCCTGCGGCTTGCCCAGTGCCAATTTCTAGCTTGTAGCTGACAGTTGTTTCTTCGCTTGTTGCAGGTCCAGTGGAGCAGGCAACTTCGTAGTTTCCGGTGTCCAGCGCTGCCCATGTGTTGTTTGTAGAAAAACGGCTTGTTGTGCCGGTGCAGAGTGACTCATCGCTACTATGGTAGCCAAAGGCCCCAGTGGTAATACTCCCAGGCCAAGTTGCTGGCGTGCTGTTGGTGCCGCTGACTGGGCTAATAGTTTCGCTGCCGCCGTCTCTGGTGAGTGCTTGGTTCTGCCGAATGGTAGTGGTGTATCCCGCCGAGGCGTTTGTGGTGACGGTAATTTTATGAGCAGCAATTGCTGGGACGTTGACCCCTAATTGACCATAGGCGATAGCATTTGCTGTGGTGGTAATAGTAGTGGTTTCGCCGTCGAACAAGGTGCCAGATCCAATCCCAGAAAAGGTAATACTCAGGCTTGCTCCTACCGTTGCAGCGGTGGCTGTGTTGGAGAACCCAGTTTCGGTGTTGGTGCCATACCGTGCTTTCACTTTTATTTTATACGTAGTACTGGCGGTAAGGCCAGTAACTCGCCCACCACTGCCACCACCCCATGCGGTGTAGCTTTGCCAAGCTGCTGTTGTTCCTACCGTGTTATCTACTTGAATATAGTTTGTTGTGACAAAATCGTCGCTAGAAATTGCAATGGCGTAATTTGTATCTGTTTGTTGGCCGTCGCCTGTGGTAATAACGTAGTCCAGTGCGTTGTATAGGCTACCACCAGTATTTGTGAGTGTAGGTGTAGCAGGGACACCTGGGAAAGCATGCTGGAAAAAGCCTGGGAATATGGAATAGTTTCCTGAGGCTGTACTGCTGTCGTTAGAGTCGCCAATACCATCTCTGCTGGCGTAATTGGTAGAGCTAGAAGCACCACCACCGCTGTCTAGGCTTGGGTTTTCTATTTGGTAATTGCTGCCACTCAATGTTTCTGCCTGTGCTATTGGGGCAAACACAAGACTGCACAAGGCACAGAGCCATACGAGTTGTTTTACAATCTGTAGCTGCATATACAGTAAGTTTACCACGGGCTTGTTTGCTTATCCGATCTCTCGCCTTCTTTTTTCCCTGGCAATAATATATTTATTGTATTGCTTGAGAGCGAGCCGGAGAATGAGCAGTGCCACAATCCCAGATGGGATAACAACTGCCAGTAATTCCCAAGGGATAATCCAAAACGAGGTTGTTATTTGGGCACGATTTTGGTTTTGTGATCCGTATGTCAGTGTTAGTCTTGCTTTGTACCATCCAATAGGCGCATATGTTGCTTGATGTTGTACTTTGGCGAAAAAGGTATTTGGTGCTGACGGCGGTGGTTGGTTTTGTGGGTTCTCTGTGTCGCCACTCTTGGTGAGCCATGAGGCAGTATACTTGCGAATTGACTTTGGTAATACATTGCCACCAGTCGGGTTCGCTGGGATGATCTTCTTTGTTTTACCCCACGCATTCTCTATTACAACATCACCGAGTGGTTTGGCCCAATCTTCGCCATTGTTTTGAAAACGGTAGAAAAAGTCCACTGGTAGGGTGGAAAAAAACTTTCGGTTTTGCGCAGTGGAAAATTCTAAAATATCAGCGCCTTCTGTAAAGTCACCAGAGACCCTAAGGAGTACGAGCATGCCAATTTGGCTGCCAATCGCAACACCGTCTGCTTCGGCTGCTATCTGCGGTGGTTCGTTTCTGAGTAGGATGGCGGCAAAATGCCCCCCAGCATCGGCGTCTGTTGGTACGGAAAGCAGCACGGTGATTTTTTGTCGTTCACTTGGGCCAAGGGTTATGTCGCTTGGGCCAGAAAACCACTGCGAAATGCCTTCTTTTTGCCGGCTTAAGACAGGGTTACCGCTCTCATCTTTGGCATTAAAAGTTTGGTAGTCCAAGTAATAGACTTTTGACTCTTTTTGGTCGTTGTAGGCATCAAAGGTGATTGTGAGAATGCTTCCGGCAGAAGCAGTGAGCTCTGTTTTAACGGGGGAGACTGTTATGGCTTGTGTTGGGGTGGTATTTGCCCAAAATGCTAAAAGTATCCCACAAACGAGTAGTGAGTATATGTGTTTTGGTTGTGTGAACAAAGCGTTTTTGTAGGGTTACTTCGAAAATAATTATACACCATTCAGAGGTGAATGGTGTATAGATTGGTTGTAAAACAGTTTTTGTGAGTTTAGAAATTCCCTGTTGCGATGTACGTCAAGGTGGTAGAATAGCTACCTGCTTCAGTGAGTGTGGAAATGTTAGCTAGATAGGAAACGCTTAAAGTTTCTGTTGCAGTCGGTACTGTTTCAGAGACAATAGTGGTTGCGGTGCTGGCAACAAAGTTCCAGCTACTGTTTGTCCCACGTGCGTACCCAGAAGCTACAGTTGCGTCGCCACTCGCGCTGACCGACAATGCAAATTGTTCGCTACCTGTTGTACCGTCACTATCGGTGGTAATGCTTGCTGCGGTAATAGTGTTGCCTCCACTGGTGAGTGTAGCACCGAAATACGTTACACTGTACCCGCTCTGAGCGTTTGTACCAACTGTTAAGGTGTGTGCTGCTGTCGGGGTGTTGCCAGCTGTGGCGTTGCCACCAACGGCGTCTCCTGTAGCCCAGCGACCAGTGCTAGAAGACAGAGTGCCAAACCCAATAGTGTTGTCGTCTACAGTAAATGTGATAGATGGAGCGACTGTAGCGCTAATACTGACTTGGTCGTCGGTAATAATGTCATATGAAAGAGTGCCGCTGTCACCAAATGTACCACCCACAGTTAAGGTGTCGTCATCATCTGCTGCGCCATTGCTAATTTGGTTGGTTCCAGCAACACCTGTGCTGGCGTGTGTACCAATTTTAATGCGTACACAACGGCTTGCGGTTACTGTACCAGTTCCAGAAGTAATGGTGACTACTTGGCCAGATGCTCCAATGCCCCACGTTGCCCCACTGGGGGAGCCAGCGAGTGTTTGTTCTGTGTACGATGCAGTTGTACATGTGGCGCTATCGCCTGTAGCAAAGTCAACATCCCCGAACACTATACTGCTTACCCCAGTAAAATCAGCAGAAAATGTTAGGGTTATGTCTTGCCCAGCAGTAACACCTGTAGGGGTAACAAAAAATATTGTGTGGTTTGCCGCAGTGCTCGCTTTTAATCTGCTGAGAGTGTCGGAGAATGAAGTTATTGCAGCAGCTTGTGCTACTTGGATGTTTGGTAGTAATAAGGCAAGAGAGACTATAACAACCAGAATGTGTTTTAGTCTTTTTTTGAGTGCGGTTGGGATAACGTTTCGCATTACGGTAAGTTTACTTTTTGTTTCAATGGCTGAACTATCTCTTTACAATTTAGTATATCACTTTTCTTCTTGTTTGTACAGCAATCTTTTCCCTAGAATAATTACGAACAGTAGCAAGACTACTGAAATAAGTGAAAGCCACACGAGAGTAGGTTGATTCTGTCTGTTTCCTTTTGCAATTTTGCTTATTACCGTTTCATTACCAGACATGTCCACTGCTTTGAGGAATACCTTGATGTCTTTGTCTCCTTGGTTTTTGAGTTGGTATGGGGATCGTGTTCTTACCCAATCGGTTTCAGTAGGGTACTCTTTTTTTGCGTCTATTTCGGCAATCTCGTAGTATTGTATACCGCTTTCCACATCTTCTGCTTGAAAAGCCGCAAACCAATTGCCTGAGAAAAGTGTTTCATCCTTCCCAATGGCAAGCTCGAGGTGTATTGGGGGAGTGTTGTCTGGAGTATTTGCGAGAGGGGTTTCTACAGCTTTTTCTGTGGGTTTGCCAATATTGATTGTTATCGGGGTGTATTGGTGAGGGATAACGCTACCGAGTCCGTCATTTGCTAAGGCTTTTGTGTTTTCGGCATATGATATGGTTGCAGTTCCTTCTGCAAGTGCTTTAAAAGAGATAGAGAAGAGTTGGCCTTGTCTACCGGTGAAACCTGGTGTAGGTAATCCTCCAGTAAAGCTAATAACTCCAGAATTTTGGGCTTGGCTGGGTTTTGACTGCCAGTACGAGATAATTGAATTAGCCGTGCTGAGGCTTGTTACTGCAAGCATCTTACTCGGATAGTTCACGCTTCCTTCGAGTGCATTTGCTGCCGTGGTTGTATTGAGGAATGCCGAAACGGTAAAGGTTTCACCTATTACAACAGCTTTTTTTGAGCTAAAAGTAAATGTGCTGTCACTTGCCAGTAGCGCCGATGGGGATACGCAGAAGAGTAGTACTACAACGGCAAGTAATTGTGTGGTTTTGTGTAAAGACATAGAGTGTTTGTTAGTCATTCCACCAGTAGAGAAGGATGCTAAAGTCTACTAAGTTTACTATTTTATCTTTATTTATATCTGCAAGTGTTGTGCCACTTTTCTGCCAGTAGTACATGAGAATGCTCAGATCTGTCAGATTTACTTTGGTATCACAGTTTAGATCTGCTGGAATACTTGCACATTGCAAGCCGACTTTTTTGCTACCCAGAATAGCAAGATTTCCAATAGTGTTCAGTGGTATTTGGAATTGGTTTGATTTATTCAGTAGTGGTTGTATTGGCGTGATATTCCAGCGATTTTCTGGTGCAAAGAAAGCATTTCCCCATTCTGGGGTAAACACACTCACTTGTTGTGGGGTATACACCAGAGTCGCAGTAAGGGCTTGTTTGGGGTAGCGCACTACTCTACCAGTGGCGTCTTGGATAAAAATTCCGAAGAGTACATCTGCGATGGCGAATTTATTTGGGGCACCAGTTTTATTTGGAAACCCAGACCATGAAAGACACGTTAGGGAGAGCTGGCTTTGGTCTGGAATGCTACCAGCGGGGATGTGTAGTTGTATATATGCCCCATTTTGGCACGCAATACCGTACACACCGCTCAGTGTGGCGTCTATGACTGTAGCGTTTGCACTAGGGAGTAATACAACGCCGGTGTTACTTTGTGTGTGAGAAATAGTATATATTTCTTCGACAATCCCACTAGCTGTGTAATCGGTCTTAGCTGCCAAAGCTTTCAGGGTTGTAGTTTCGGTGAAAGTGAGAGGGGTAGTATATACGGAGCTACTTATGGTGGGGTTACTGCCGTCAGTTGTATAATAAATGGTTGCTCCACTTGTTGCGCTGGTAATGCTTACCGTTACTGTGTTTTCAAACAACGCTGTCGTAGGGTTCATGACAGGGCTTGCTACCGTACCAAGGGTGCCAACGAGAGAACTAATACCAACAGGGTCAGTGATGGCTATGGATACTTCACCTGAGTCGATAAGTGCGTCTAGGCTTGTACTCGTAGCGATATTGAGAGAATATGTCCCAATACTGCTAGGATTGGTTATGTCTTGGTCTCCAGCGCTTTGAAATGTGGCGTTACTACCAATTTCGATTACTATAGTGCTTCCAGCACTGATGGGGTCAGTGTCGTTCAAGGTGAATTGGATGCTGCCACTGCTTCCAGATATGGCCTGAGCTCCTATGCTACTTCCAGAGCCTGTGCCGGCGCTAGCGCTTAAAGACGCGTCAGTAGCGTTAATCTCGAGGTCTAAGTCTTCATGGTTTAGGCTGGGGATGGTAAAAGCGCTGCTTTGTGGAGTAATGGTGATTTTGCCACCCGCTGGTATTTCTGTGGGGTTGGTAAAAGTAATTCGATGTCTTGCTGGTTCTGACTTTGCTGAAGTACTTATTCTGTCACTTCTGTTGGTGAGTGTGGCAGCTTGTGTGTTTGTGCTCTGGTGCAAAACCCACAACAATCCAGTTGCAAGCACGAGAAGTGCGCATAGTTTTTTCATACGGATTGCTTAGGCTTTTAAAAGCGTTCTTGCTCGTCTTTGGTCAAGGTAAAAGTTGGTCACTATTAAACCAAAGAGAGTGGTAATTGCAATAGCGAGCAGCCACTGTCTCGATGTCTCCGTTTGGTTTTGGTATCGTTGTTGTGCGTCGAGTTGTTGTGCTCGTTTTTCTAAAACCTGCTTTTCTTCTTGTAGTTGTTGGTAGAGGGTGTTTTCTGGAGTAGGGTCAACGGTCCCACCAACTGCAATCCCGGCAACAGTGCCAATTGGGCCTGTTTGTTCGACGGTGTATGCGTCTATTGCCGGTAGAACCAGCATAAGGCAGGCGCACGCGCTGAGTAAGAGTGTATAGGTACCAGTGAGAAAAGAGATTTTCATATAAGGTAGATCTTTCTGTAAGTATTATACAACCTTTTTGGACTGTCTTGGCCGGTTGACCAATTTGTTTTTTTTCAGTATACTTATCCCAGCAATGTTATTTGCGCCCTAGTTTTCTGCAGGGTTTTCCAGTATTAATATTCATTCATAAAATGAAGCGAACATACCAACCAAAAGTTAAAAAGCGTTTAAAGACGCATGGTTTTCGCGCCCGAATGAAAACAGTTACGGGGCAGGCAGTTATTGCCCGCAGACGGGCAAAGGGGCGAAAGAGACTGTCTATTAGCGAATAGCTTTAGATCGGCAAGCTTATAAAGCTAAAGCTTTATAAGCTTTTATTTTATACACTATGTTTTCTCGGGAGAACCGTTTAGCGCAAGATGGTGATATTCAGAGGGTCTTACGAACAGGTCGTAAGTTTTTTTGCCCTCTTTTTACTATTCGGTGGCGTGAGGTGCACAATACTGTCACACCTCCTCGGTTTGCGGTCGTGGTGTCTACGAAGGTGGCGAAACGGGCGGTAAAGCGGAATCGACTACGTAGGATTACTCGTGAATTATTGCGTAAAAACCTGCGAAGTATACACTCTGCAGACTATATGATCATCTTACGCCCTGAGGTCCTTAAGGTGCCCGAGGCGCAATATCTGCAAACACTTGCTGGGGCATTTGAAAAGGCGAAACTGTTGGTATAGTGTAAGTATTTCTCATAAAAAGTGCTTTGAGCACTTTTTTGTTTATCCACAGAATCTGGTACACTACCTGAGTAATATGCGATATTTACTTGCCGGAATCATTGTATTGTACCAGCGCACGATATCCTTAGATCATGGATTGTTTCGGGGTTTGTACCCGCATGGGTATTGTAGGCATTTTCCTACATGTAGTGAATACGCACGGCAATCGATTCTAAAGTACGGTGTTTTTCGAGGTGTGGGGAAATCTACTTTGCGCGTCTTACAGTGCCATCCTTTTGCTAAGCCGTCTGTTGATTTACCATAAAGGGTATAGGGTTTGTTGTTTTTAGAAAAGGAGATAGTGGTCGAGCTCTGTACGAATGTAACTTCTTTTGCTGTTCTTTGGTCTCTACTGCTCAGTGAGTAGAGAGTGAAGATTAGTAATTAGAAAATATTTCCAATGTTGGAACTTTACCATCAGTTTATTTATAACCCGTTACTGAATTTGTTGGTTTGGGGGTACAATTCGTTACCAGGTCACGATATCGGTATTGTTATTGTCGTGCTTACTATTTTAGTTCGCTTGCTGCTTGCACCAACAATGCACAAGCAGATTAAAAGTCAGCATGCAATTGCAAAACTGCAGCCAAAACTAGAAGAGTTAAAAGAAAAGCATAAAGATAATAAAGAGGTTCAGGCTCGCGCAGTAATGGATTTGTATAAAGAACACAATGTGAACCCCTTTGCTTCTTGTTTGCCCTTGCTGTTGCAGCTGCCAATCCTCATCGCCCTGTATCAAGTGTTTAATAAAGCACTCCATGGAAACTTGGATGGCTTATATCGTGTAGTGTACAACCCAGGGGTGATTGACCCTATGTTCTTAGGTGTTATAAACTTGGCCAATCCGAATATTATTTTGGCAGTTTTGGCTGGTGGTTTGCAGTTTTGGCAAGCTCGAATGATGCAAGCAAAATCTGCTACAAAACCCACAGATGCTTCGGCGCAAATGATTCAGATGCAGACAATGTACTTGCTACCACTGGTGAGTATCTTTATTGCGTGGCGTTTGCCAGCAGGTCTGCCGTTGTACTGGATCGTGACCACATTGTTTGCAATCGCACAACAGTATTACGTTACGAAGCGTCACACGAACGAGTAGTTGGTTATTGGTAAAATATTAAAGCAAGCCATATGAACTCTGACACTATAGAGGGTATTACCTCGGTTATTACCGGTTTAGTTTCTGCTATGGGTCTAGTTGCGACAGTGGAAGTAGAAGATATCCCCCATAGAGGGATCGTATTCTCTATTCACCCTGAGTCATCTGCGTATATGCTTATTGGTCACCGTGGGGAACATTTGCACGCGCTTGAAGTTTTGGTAGTTGCGATGTCTCGCCGGATATTGCCTGAAACTCCTTGGTTTAGTTTGGATGTAGATGATTATAAACGGAAGCGTGAGTGGTATTTGAAAGAGACTGTACAAGGTGCGGTGGCGCATCTCGAGAAAGCGGGTAAACAGGTGGGATTAGTGCCAATGCCTAGTTATGAACGAAGGTTCGTGCACTCCTATATACAAGAACGGTACCCGCAGGTAGAGTCTGAAAGTGTTGGTGTTGCGCAGTCACGGCGCATTGTTTTGAAAAAAAAGTCTAAAGAATAATACGTACATGTCTCGAACACATACAACTTTAAGCGTGGAGGTATTGCAGTTTGTAGAAGGCGTGGGTACTCCTTGTCCTCTCTCTGAGGTGTATACTGCATTTCAGAAGATGTATCCTCGTAAGAAAGTGTATGATGTGGTTTTTCGGCTAGAAGCACAAGGGTTGTTGCTCTATGCGAATCCTGCGAAAACAATGTTGGAGATGTCTTCTGATGGGAGGGCGCTCCTGAGTACTCGGCGACCAGTAAAAGATGGTGTGTGGAAGTTGGTTATCTTTGATATTCCAGAGACGCAACGAAAGATACGAACTGTTTTGCGGAATCAGTTAAAAGCAATTGGATTTCGTAAGTGGCAAGGCAGTATTTGGATCTCTCCCTATGCTCTTGATGCGAGTGTTGAACAAGAATTGTCTGAGCTTGCAAAACACTACTTTGTTCGACTGATAAAAACTACGGACATAAATGTAACAACAGATTTAGAAGAGTTGTTTAGAGAGTAGAGAGTAGAGAATAGGAGCTAAGACAAAAAACCTAGCGCTATGCGCTAGGTTTTTTTATTTCTACCCTCTACTCTCTATTCTCTACCCTCTCTCAGTACTACTCCACCGTAAACACTACCTTGCTGCTACTATTTGTTCCCGACTTTGCTTGTATGGCATACGAACCAGGAGCGGGGGCGTCCCAAATGGTGCTATAGGCATATGTGCCATCTTGCATGCGGATACCCGAACTTGTCCCTACTGCAAAATCGTTGAGATAAAATGTAACACTATCTAGTTGGCTATTGCTGACCGCTTGGAAAGCAACAGGGCTACTAATTGTTTGGTTTTTAACAGGGCTGGTAATGCTCAGGGGAGTACTGGCTGAGACGGTGACCCGTACGCTTGTTTCGGTACTCTTCCCGAAAGAATTAACGACTTGCACGGCTATGACATGTTCACCATCTGCTACTTTTTTGTTGATGGTGAATAGGTATGGTTCCGTAGTTTTGCTCTCTACTAACTGACCGTCCAGGAGCAGCTCTACACGTTGGCCTGGGGTGGCATTTTGCACTTTGGCAGATACGGTAATAGGGAGTTGAGTGATGCGCGCGCCATTTCGAGGTTCTTGGATGGATACTTGCGTTACTTCATTCTGATTTTCTTCTGTGGTGGTAGTTGCTCCACTCGGTGGGAGACTAAAGCCCTTGCTTTCCATCCATGCTCGCACAGGGTCTTCCCACGCAGCATTGTCTGGTTTCTCACTTCGGAAAACCGTGTAAGGTCTGAACTCGATATTCTCGGAAGGGGTGCTAGATGTGGCGGCGAGCCCTGTAGTTCTGTCTATGCGCGCAATGATATGTACGTCATCGTATTCTTTCGGGACGGAGTAACTTGCAAACACCTCTTCTTTTGTCTGTGGGGTGAAGTTTGTTGGAAGTTTCCCACTGACACTATCGACGCTAATCTTTTGGATTCCATCGGGCACGGAAAAGTTTTCTACTGGTGTATCTTTGAGTGCTTGTCGTAAGAATGTGTTCACAATTGGCGCCGCGACGACAACTCCATCTGCGCCACGCTTCATAGGTTCTCTAAAGTAGTTGTTTCCAGTCCAGACTCCCACAGCAATGCTAGGGGTGAAGCACATGGTCCAACCATCTCGCCACTCGTTGGTTGTTCCTGTCTTACACGCAACGGGTCTTCCGGGGAGGGTGAGAGGGTTGTTTACACCAAAGATATAGGAGCGGGCAGCGTTGTCCGTCATGATGCTTGTGAGTTCATAGACTGCTTGTTCGTCCACTGCTCGTTGGCTTTTATCGGAGTATTCCTCAAGAATTTCGCCAGTACGGCTTTCGATTTTCAAAATTGGGGTTGCGGGATTGCGTACGCCTCCGTTGGCGAGAGTGGCGTATGCAGCGGTGTGATCCAAGAGTCTTACCTCACAACCTCCAAGTACCAGCGACAGCCCACAATCGTTAAAGTTACTGGTTATCCCAAGGTCTTGCGCAGTTTTAATTGCGTTGTTTACACCTACGAGTGCCAAGGTTTTTACTGCAGGAATGTTTAAGCTACCGGCAAGTGCTTGCCGCATAGAGACTGGTCCGAAATTGGCACCGGTATAGTTTTTCGGGATGTAAGATTTTCCGCCGTACGTTCCGAAGTTGGTGGTTACATCCATGAGCATGGAGGCTGGTGCGTAACCGAATTCTTTTTTGAACGCCGTGAGGTAGACGAATGGTTTAAAGCTGCTTCCAGGTTGGCGCAGGCTTAAGGCAACGTTTACACTAGGGTCAAATAAACAATCTTTACCAGGGGTGCATCCTTCGGGGGTGCTTGTACCAAAGAAATCTTTACTACCAACCATGCTCAGTATTTGTCCGGTTTTGGAGTCTATGGCAACAAGTGCTGCATTGTTTGCGTTGTAAGACTTAGCGTTTTTCTCTGCTCTGTCAGAAATAGCTTTCTCGGCTAAGTTTTGCAGTTTCAGGTCGAGGGTGGTGTATACTTTCAGACCACCTTCTTCAAGAGATTGTTCTCCAAACTTGTCTGCGAGATAATTTTGTACGTAGAGCACGAAGTGCGGAGCTTTGAGGCTGTTCTGTGGTGGAATGAACGCTACGGTTTCTTTGCTCGCTTGTTCCTTTTCCTGTGCCGTAATATACCCTTGGGCCTCCATAAGGCTTAAGATTGTCTGCTGTCTTCTGTCGAGCGCATCTCGGTTTGGTCCGAATGGGTTCAGGTATGTAGTGGATTGGGGGAGCGCAGCAAGGTATGCACTCTCTGCGAGGGTGAGGTCTTTTGCAGATTTATTGAAATACGATTTACTGGCTGCTTCTATGCCGTATGCGTTTCGTCCGTAAGGAATTTCGTTCAGATACAACTGGAGAATTTCTTCTTTACTGTATCGTGCTTCTAGTTCTATAGATAAGATGACTTCTTTTATTTTGCGCGAGATTCGTTTGTCTGAAGTAAGGAGTGCATTTTTAACGAATTGTTGCGTAATGGTGCTGCCCCCTTGTTTTTTGCTGCCTGAGGTAATGTCTACCCATGCAGAGCGAGCAAGCGCGCGAAGTGAAATACCTTTATGTTTAAAGAAGTCTTTGTCTTCTACAGCCACAGTGGCGTTTTTGAGGTATGGCGAAATAGCGTCTAATTGTACGAGTGTGCGTTTTGCTTCGCCGTGGATTTCGTAGAGTAGTTCGCCGTTGCGGTCGTAGATCTTAGATGACTCAGGGACTGTGCGTTGGAGGAGTGTGTTTGGGTCAGGAAGGGTAAAACTAAAATAGACGAACATGAGTGCGAGCAGCGCTATACCAATAGCAAAAGCTCGAAACAGCCATGTCGTAATAAGACGTTTATTTCGTTTAGCGTATTTCCACCATTTTTTAATATTGGTTGCCGACTGCTCGGATACGCGCTCAAATGAATATATTTTCATAGTGAATTAAAAGGCTAGTAGATGTAGTATACCGGCTTTCTGTACCCCTGTAAAAATGCTACAATGAAGCCATATTTATGAAATTCGAGTGCTTACTGTTGCGGATTTTGTGGTGTGTTGCTATCCGTACGTACTCTCTAGGGGATTTAGCGTTATGACCAAAGAACAAAAAATAGAAGAATTGTTGAGTCGTGGTGTGGCTGATGTGGTAGATAAGGAAAACTTGCGCAAAGCGCTGCTTTCCAAGCGGGTGTTGCGTGTGAAGCTAGGGATCGATCCAACCAGTCCCAATTTGCATATTGGGCGTGCGGTGGCTTTGTGGAAACTACGCGCTTTTCAAGATTTGGGTCACCAAGTGGTTTTTATTGTTGGGGACTTTACCGGTTTGATTGGTGACACTTCCGACAAAGATGCAGAACGACCAATGCTTACAGAAGCAGAGGTGGAGCAGAACATGCAGACGTATCTTGCCCAAGCATATAAAATTTTAGATAAGACTAAAACAGAAGCTCACTTTAATTCCAAGTGGTTGAAAAAACTTGGGTTCAAGGAAATCGGTCTCATGGCAAATGGGTTTGGGCTGCATGAGTTTTCTGCGCGCGAGCTGATTAAAAAACGACTCGATGCTGGCAAGCGCGTGAGCCTTCGTGAACTTTTGTACCCACTCATGCAAGGGTATGACAGTGTTGCGGTACAGGCAGATGTTGAACTTGGTGGGAGTGACCAGTGGTTTAATTTGCTTGCTGGTAGGACTATCCAGCCACTATACGGTCAAAAGCCACAAGATATCATGACGTTCCAACTGCTCGAAGGAACAGATGGGCGCAAGATGTCTTCGTCGTGGGGGAATGTGATTACCTTAAACGATGCGCCAACGGACATGTTTGGGAAAGTTATGTCGTTGCGGGATGAACTTATTGGTCGCTACTTTGAGCTTGCCACTCGCGTGCCTTTGCAAGAAGTAGAGCAGTTCATGCAAAGCACACCAAACCCACGTGATCAAAAGATGCGCTTAGGAGAAGAGCTGGTAACGTTGTACCACGGAGCCGCAGCTGCACAGCAAGCGCGCGAAGCATTTATTTCGCAGTTTAGTAACAAAGAATTACCTTCCGATATTCCAGAAGTAAAGCTGGGCTCGGGGGAGTATAAGCTTGTGGAGCTGCTCGTGCAAACCGAGTTGGTCACTTCAAAAGCAGAAGCGCGCAGGCTTTTGGAACAAGGTGGGGTGCGGGTGAACCAAGAAGTGGTGAAGACGGATATTCAGATTACGCACAAAAAAAATACCGACTTACTCCTGCAAGTCGGAAAACGGAAATTTATAAAGCTTGTATAAATAATAAAACCCTTTCTTTACAGAAAGGGTTTTATTATAAAGAACTAAGCGGCTGGAGTTGGTTCAACTTCTTCGCCTTCTTTTTCTTCTTCTTTGATTTCTTCTGTTGGCTCTACTGGAGCTTCCATTGCTGGCATTTCTGCTGCTGCAGGAGCATCCATTACTGGAGCTGTAGGAGTTGCTGGTACTTCTTCTGGGTTCATAATCTTCTCCTTGTTCTCACTTTTTACAGCGAGAAAAGTTACTTGTATGTATAAACAATTGCTTGTCTTGGAGCAAGTGTACCAGCTATTGGTTGTTTTGTCCAGTCGGTGGGGCGTTTAGACATGTAAACATATAAGCATGTGAACATGTAAACATTAAAACATAAAACATTAGAACATTGAAACATGTAAACATTCAAACATTAGAACATAGAAACAGTAAAACATGGAATCATTAAAACACGGATGGGGGAAGAGTGATGCTTGTGAATGGGTTGGTTACTTTGTGTGGGGTTTGTGATGGAGAGCACAGCAGAGTGCAATGGCGAGCGCGTCCGCGGCGTCGTCTGGTTTTGGAATGGTGTCCAGAGTAAACGTGTGCTTGACCATGAATTGCATTTGTTTTTTGTCTGCTTGGCCGTTACCCGTGAGCGTACTTTTTACTTGTAGAGGGGTATATTCGTAAATTGGTACGTGGTGTGCAGCTAGAGTTTGCAGTATAACTCCTCTGGCTTGTGCAACGTTGATTGCAGTTTTTACGTTGGTTTCAAAGAATAGTTTCTCTACTCCTGCAGCAGCTGGCTTATGTGTGCTGAGTAACTGCGAGAGGTCTTGTGCGAGTATATGCAGTCGTTCGGCATCGGTGAGTGATTTGTCCGTGGTAACAACGCCAAAATCAACAGCTTTCCAGCCGCCTTTACCGTCTTTTTGAATTACCCCAAAGCCTGTCGTGGCGGTCCCAGGGTCGATACCGAGTATAATCATGTAAGCATTAAAACATAGAAACATATAAACACAAAACCTTTTGCTTACATGTTTCTATGTTTATATGTTCAAGTTTTGCCTTAGAGCTGGGCGGAGGTGTATATAGCGACGACGTCTTCGTTGTCTTCTAATTCTTCGTATATAGCTTCTACTTCAGCTTGTTGTTCAGGGGTAAGGGCTACTGGTTGCGTGGCAAGTTTTGCGGTGTGTGCTTGTGCTACTATTGCGCCTGCTTGTTCTAGTGCGTTCTTTACTTGCTCTAACGTACTAGGATTTGTTTGCACTTCCAACCCCTCTTCTGTCTCCACGACATCTTCTGCTCCAGCGTCTATTGCCACCAGTTCCAGCGTCGATAACTCTATTTTCTGACCTCTGTTTTCTGTCCTCTCTATTAATATCTGTCCTCTATCGCTAAACTGCCATGCGACGCTTCCCATTGCTCCAAGGCTGCCTCCGTGCTTACTTAAGGTGTGCTTAATAGTTTGCACAGCGCGGTTGGTGTTGTCGGTTGCTACTTCTACCATGAAGGCTGTGCCAAAAGGTCCGTATCCTTCGTAGAGTGCTTCTGTGAGGCTTGCGCTATTTTTGTCCGATGCTTTTTTGATTGCTCGCTCTATGTTGTCATTTGGCATGCCTTCTGCTCGTGCGTTGTCTACTTCTGTTCTGAGTTGGAAATTGAGCGCGGGGTCAGGAGTACCATTTTTTGCGGCAATGGTAATCTTTTTGGATAACTTCGAAAACAGGACGCCTCGTTTTGCATCTTTGGCTCCTTTACTGCGTTTGATTTGTGACCATTTGCTGTGTCCGGACATACAATGAATGCGAATGAGTGAATGCTGATTGCAGAAGTATAATACTGTAGAACAAAAATAGTGCCAAGCAGCTTACTTTTGGTGCTTTGTGGTTTTGTCCCACTGTGGTTCTGTGGCCTTCCAAAGTGCTTGCAGGAATTGCCGCAAGTTCTGTGCCAAGAGTGGTTCTTTAAGTTCTATTAAGTAATGTGGGTGAGTTTCAAGAGAGAGTAGGACTAAATAATTTCCATAAATCCAGATATCTGTCGTAAAGTCTATATCTGGAATAAGCAAAAATTCGCCAGTGCCTGGGCCTGTTGCCGCTGCTGTTTTGCGTACAATGGCATCATCACTAAAGAGTTTTAAGGTAAGGTTCTCGCTTCTGGGTTGTTGCCAGTACCAAGAGATCCATTCTTTGTAGCCTGTTTCAAACTGGGCAGATTCAAACCCCCAGACAGTGGAGCCGAACTGGTGCGCACTTTCCATCCATTTATCTGCTCGTTTGTATAAAAAATCTAGTATTCTTTCTTCTTCTATGTAGGTAAGTCTGGGTTCTGTCTGTGTCTTTTGGGGGATTATTTTATCCAGCTCGTATACTGCGCGTTTTGCCAGTTCCAATTTTTTTACCACACTTGCTTGTTCTTTCTCGAGCTGTGCTATAAGCGCTTCTGGGGGTTTAGCAAGTAATTGTGTTACAGGCGTTCCAAGATCTTCTACGAGTAACTCTTGCTTTATGAGTTGCTTTGCGACTGCATAGCATGTGGTGCGGTTGAGTTTTGTGAGTTCCGCCACTTTGTTGTAGCTAATCGGATTGTGGTGCAAAACAGTTAAATACACTACTGTTTCATTTCGGCTCAGTCCTATTTCTGCAAGGAGGCTATGCAGTAACTCATTTGTCATAGTTAGTACAACAATAATAATACGCTTATTCTAGTACAGTTTACGAAATTTGTCGAAACTAGTTATATTCAAAAATGAACAGATTAGGTATCGTGAGGGTACAAAAGTAGAACTTTCTAGTGACTCTTTTTCGAGCACCTGATGCATGGGGTGCTCAAAACAGGGGAAAGAAAGCGAGAAGTCCAAGGGTTAGCCATTCTGGCCAGACCGCTCGCTTTGCACCTGAGAAAAACCACAGGAGGTTCTATGAACAAAGTATTCAGTATAGGTGTGTTGGTTGCATTGTTTGTACTGCCAGTTTTTGCCCAAGAAACGGCGTCGTGGGATACTTCGGTCCACGGTTATGTCTGGGTTGGGTCACGGTATTGGGGTGGAATCGCCAATGCCGAGTTTGACTCAAGGCCGGTCGCACAGGGTGGGGTAAATGTGGTGCTCCAGAAACGAGGAACCCAAGTTGTTTTGAAAACTTGGTTTTCCGGAAGCACTGCAAGAAACGCTGCTGGTGAGCGGTTCACAGGAAACGCACAAGAGTTTGATCTTGGCGTTGACTTGGTCCAGAAACTGGGACACGGATGGGCTGCTAAGGTGGGTTATTCGCACTTCTTTATTACTAAGAGTGCGGGTAGCGATGTTGAGATGTTGGTTGTAACTATTACAAAAGACGTAGTAGTAACAGAACGGCATCAAATTACAACAGGTATGGAGTTTTACGACTTCGTACCTACTCACAAAACTGGTCCGGCTGGTGGGCAGTTCTACTTGCCGAACATTGCGTATAGCTTTGTTCTTGGTAAAGTTGTGCTGAACACAGGCGCTGCAGTAGCGTTTAACTCGAATGGGGCGTTCGGACTCAGGTCTGAACGAACTGTGAGGGTAACGGCGCAGCTGCTATGGAAACTGCCAAAAGGGAGTACGGGGCCAGACGTAACATACGGAGGCTCCTTCAATAGCAAGCAACGACCAATGCGCACCACCGTCGGGTGGTCGTGGATATTTTAGTGCTCTGCACAAACGCCCAGAAGCTTTTGCTTTCTGGGCGTTCTTTTTATTCTTCTTCTAAGATTCTGAAAAAGAATTCGGATATCCTATCTGCATTTTTCATATTTTTATTGCAGTGTTCGTATTTAGAGCACATCCATGTGCCTCTAGACCTGTATTCAATTCCTTTTGGTCGTTTCTTGGTTTCGCAAGAAACAAAGAATACGTCACTTTGCTTTCTATGCTTGTGGCAAAATTCGCAGAACCCAAGCCGGAGTGCGCCAATGGGTGGTTGTACTACTTCTAAGCGCAAACCAGAAAGGGAGTTTTTGTATTCAAATAGTACAAATAAGCACATCTCAGATTGGTCCAGCCAGCTAAAGTATGTTAAATCTGAAAAGGCCACTTCTTCTAGTCGCGCTGGAAGACGTAGGTGTTTTACTTTTTTGAATAATGTTCGAATCTGTTCACGTGTGACTTGTTTCATTTAAACGATATGAGTAGAACTATTTCACCTTTTATGCTTGTGCGGTTTGCTAAAATTTGTGCGACTTCGACTGCGCTACCGCGAATGTATTCCTCGTGGAGTTTTGTAATTTCTCGAGCCACTACTACTTTGGCGGTGGGGAAGTACTTGGCGATTACTTGTGCTGACTTTACGATGCGTTGTGGGGATTCGTAAATAATGAGTGTGCTGCTAGTTTGCTCTGCGTCTTTCAGTGCAGCGAGTAATTTTGGTTCTGTTTTGGGTAGGAAGCCTACAAACAAAAAGCGGTCGCTGGGGAGGCCTGAACCAGCCAGTGCTGTTGTAACAGCGCTTGGTCCAGGGATGCTCTCTACGGAGAGTTGTGCTTCTGTGCATGCGCGCACTAGTTTGAACCCAGGGTCAGAAATAGCAGGAGTTCCGGCGTCGCTCACAAGGGCGGCATTGTGTGTCTGGAGCTTGGCGAGAATTTTTGGAATAGCAATTGCTTCATTATGGTCTGCGAGCTGTACGAGCTCCTTTTTAGGTATTCCTAAATGTTTTAAAAGCGTACCGGTATGTAAAGGGTTTTCGGCAATAATAAAATCTACCTCGGTTAGGGTACGAATGGCCCTGAGAGTAATATCTTCGAGGTTGCCAATGGGGGTTGGGACGATTGTGAGCATGACTATAGTATACGTATTTCACAATTTTTCGTATAGTTGCCCAATGGGCTTTGCTTCGGTATAATTGCTCTACGGGCGAAGCGTTTAGTGCTTCTTTGCCCACCTTAGCGCGGGCGTGTAGCTCAGCTGGTTAGAGCACGAAGCTTATACCTTCGGGGTCCATGGTTCGAATCCATGCACGCCCACCATAAAATAGACCACAGGTGTGGTCTATTTTATTGCCAGAAATAAATTACATTTGTATTCTCCTTTACAAAAAACCACCAGATTGCTCTGGTGGTTTTTTGTAAAGTTTGTACTTTCTATATTATTGTAGCGCTGGCAACTGAGTCATTTGCATCTAGTTTCATCACTCGTACGCCTTGCGTGGCTCTACCAAGGGTGGAGATGGCGTTCAGTGGTGTGCGAATGGTTTGCCCTTGGCGGGAGATGATCACTAAGTCATGCTCTTCTTTTGTACTCAAGATATACATAGCCATGATTTTTCCGGTCTTTGGGGTAATCTTCACTGTTTTGATTCCACTGCCTGCTCGCTTTTGAATCTTGTAGTCTTTGAGCGGGCTCTTTTTACCCATACCGTTTTCGGTAATAACTAAGACTTCAAGGTCTTTGACTTCAACGTCTTTGCGGATGATGTCCATGGAGATAATGTCGTCATCCTTTTTTATACGCATACCGGTGACCCCTGCAGCGGTGCGTCCCATTGGGCGAACATCTTTTTCGTTAAAGCGAATTGCTTGGCCATTTTCTGTGGAAAGCATGACCTCATCTGCGCCACTGGTGGTTTCTACCCATTTGAGTTCATCGCCATCTTTGATGCCGATAGCAATCATGCCGCTGCGCCTTACTTTGGCAAATTCTTCTCGGGCTACTTTTTTAATGAGCCCTTTCTTTGTTGCCATGACCAAGAATTTTACGGTGTCTTTCTTGGAGAAGGTGAGAATGGCCGTGGTGGTTTCACCTTGGCCGAGTTGTAGGAAGTTTACGAGTGCTTGACCCTTACTTGTTCTAGAGCCTTCGGGGAGTTCGTAGACTTTTGTTTGGAAGACGCGACCCTTGTTGGTAAAGAATAAGATATCATCGTGCGTATTTGCACTAATCATTTTCTCTACAACATCTTCTTCTTTCAGGGATTGTCCGATAACTCCTTTACCACCACGAGACTGTTGTTTGTAGGTGTCGGGGAGGAGGCGTTTTACGTAACCAGATTTTGTTACGGTCACAATCATCTGGTTTTCCGGTATAAGGTCTTCTGCAACAAAGGTGCCTACAGCGGAAGGGACGATTTGAGTTCTGCGCTCGTCTCCGTACTTGTCACGCATTTCCTCTGTTTCTGTTCTAACGATCCCCAGAATCTTTTTTGGATGAGCTAGTAAATCTTCCAGTCTTGCTATGAGTTTGAGCTTTTCTTCCAGTTCGTCTTCTATTTTCTTTCGCTCTAATCCAGCTAAGGTTTGCAAACGCATTTCTAAAATTGCAGTTGTTTGCAAATCAGAAAGCTTGAACTTCTTCATTAAGGCTGCGTGCGCATCTTCTTTAGTTGGGCTTTTCTTAATCACAGCGATTATTTCGTCGATGTGGTCAAGCGCTATTTTCAACCCTTCTAAAATGTGCGCTCGTTCTTTGGCTTTCTTGAGTTCGTATTCGGTGCGCCTGCGTACGACAATCTGCCGGTGAGTAATAAACTCCTCGAGCATGGATTTTAGGTTGAGCAGGTTTGGCTCGAGTCCGCCAACAAGCGAGATGGTGTTTAGATGGAATGTATCTTGGAGTTGGGTAAAGCTGTAGAGTTGGTTTAAGATCTTGTTCGGTAGGGATTCGCGCTTGAGATCTACGACAATACGGACTTTGTCGGAGGATTCATCACGGACATCTTTAATACCTTCGAGGCGTTTGTCGCGCACAAGGTCTGCAATCTTTTCGAGCAGCGTCGCTTTGTTTACGCGGTAAGGGATTTCGGTAATGATGATGCGGAACGCGCCACTTTTCGTTTCTTCTATTTCTGCTTTGCCTCGGACCACGATACCACCACGTCCAGTAGCGTAGGCGTTCTTAATAGCGGTGCGGTCGTAGATAATGCCACCAGTAGGGAAGTCTGGGCCTTTGATGATATCAGTGAGCTCTTCTATGGTGGTGTCAGGGTGATCAATAAGTTGGATTACACCATTGGTTACTTCGGTCAGGTTGTGAGGCGGTATATCTGTTGCCATACCAACCGCAATACCAAGAGTGCCATTGAGGAGCAGTTGTGGCAGTTTCCCTGGGAGTACTGTTGGTTCTTTTTCGGTCGCGTCGAAGTTATCTCGCCAGTCCACTGTTTCTTTTTCTATGTCTACCAGTAACTCTTCTGCGATTGCCGTCATTTTTGCTTCGGTGTATCGGTATGCAGCAGCACCGTCGCCATCCATGGAACCAAAGTTACCTTGCCCTTTCACGAGAGGATAGCGCATGGCAAAATCTTGTGCCATGTGTACCATGGCGTCGTATACGGCGGAGTCACCGTGAGGGTGGTATTTACCCAAAACTTCTCCAACAATTTTTGCTGATTTGGTTGTTTTTGCAGAAGCTCTGAGTCCCATTTTTTGCAGGGCGTAGAGTATGCGTCTGTTTACTGGCTTTAAGCCATCTCGTACGTCAGGTAATGCACGCATGACAATAACAGACATGGCATAGTCAAGGTAAGAGCCTTGCATTTCTGCTTCAATGGTCCGTGGTCTGATTATGCCTACGTTGTCACTCAGTGGTTTGTCGGAATCAATGTTTGCCATACATTCTATTGTTTCTGTCTAAAGGAAGATTATCTTGGAAAATCTGCTTTTGCTTTATTTATTTTATCTTTAATGTCGGTAAAGAAAGCGGCGGGTCGTTTTGGGTGTCTGGGGATTTGACTCGTTACTATCCATAAGAGCGATAGTATTACCAGCGCACCGATGATAATTGCCCAGAGTAAGCGTTGGCGTTTATGCTCGGGCATTCGCTGTACATTTTCTAACATGGTTTTTGTATTGGAGCGTGTGTTTCTTACGCGCTAATAATAATTACTTTTGCTGTTTCGATGTTGGCCAAATCTTTCTTCTTGAGCACTAGCTTTTCTACAGTTTCTGCTTTACCACCCATTTCTTTTACAAAGCGCTCTAGTGGTTCTAGCTGCAATGTCACTCCTTCTTGCTGGTAGTGGCTTGGTATAACGATTTTAGGGTCAATCTGGTTTACGAGCTTTGCTGCGGTGGTCGCTGCGAGTACTCTTTCCCCACCAACAGGGAGTATGAGAACATCGATTTCTCCGAGTGCTTCGAGCTCATCTTCCTTCATGGTGAAGTCCTTGATGTGTGTAAGGTTTAAAATTTTTAAATCTTCACTTTCAATTAGGTATACAGTCACAAAGCCACCATCTTGTTTTATAGGGATACCGGTTACGGTAACACCTTTGATGTCGTACTCTCCAGGGTTTGGAATGATGAATGGTTCACCAGAGAGTGATTGGTATGCGTTGTACAGCTTGTTCTGTTCGTCGGCAAGGATAACGATGTCGGCGTTGCCTCGTGGAGGAGTGAGTCCAGAATCTTTTCCGGTTGGGTCAGTAACTACTACTGCATCCTTTGTTGTGAATTTAAAGCTAGATAAGCCTAAGTATTGGATATGCATATGTTGTGTAACAAAATTCTCATTATGTAGTACAGGACTGGTATGTGTACCAGTGGGTTGGCAGTAGAAAGTAGACTCTTTCTAGAGAAAATGGCTGTGTGTATAGCTCTGTGGCACAGTCCAAATATGGGTTAATTTTAGCATTTTTTGACCCCTTTCGTAAAACTAATGGGGCTTGCTTTTTTCGTTGGATTTGCCTATAATATTGGAACTTACATGGTTTGGTGCTCGCTACTGCCACTTTGAAATAAGGGGCAAAAACTTAATTTTTAATCCCTGTGTAAGTGTTCTCAGTAGCACCAAAAGAATATTAACCAACTATGAAACACACTTTGTAACTCTCCAGGCAGTTTGTGCGTGGTTTTTTATTTGCCAACGCAGGAGTAAACAAGTGTATTTTGTAGAATAAATTTATGTCAGACGAACCAGTACAAGCAGTTAATACTGCACAACAAAATATTGACGAAGTAAAAGCAAACAAGGCCCAGAGTATGGAAGACTTGCTTTCCACCGGAGCTGAAATCCGCGTGTTGAAAGTTGGCGATATGGTAGAGGGCACATTGCTTTCTGTTGGTAAAAATGAAGTTTACATTGACATCGAAGGTATTGGCATTGGCGTTGTCCGTGGTCGTGAATTGTACGATGACCAAGCAACCCTCGCTTCTTTGAAGGTAGGGGATACCATTTTGGCATCTGTTGTTGAATCGGAAAACAAAGATGGCAACATCGAGCTTTCCCTCAGACAAGCAGGGCACGAACGAGTATGGCAAGCACTCAAGGCTAAGATGGAAAGCGCAGAAATTGTGAGCACGAAGATTCTTGGTGCAAACAAAGGTGGTCTTATGGTAGAAATCAATGGCGTACTCGGGTTCTTGCCTGTGTCCCAGTTGAACTTAGAACACTACCCACGCGTAGAAGATGGTGACAAACAGAAGATTCTTTCCGCTTTACAAAGCTATGTTGGTCAATTGTTTGCAGTGCAAATCATTACTGCTGATCCAGAAGAAGAGAAGTTGATTGTGAGCGAAAAAGCTGTGTTTGAAAAAGAAACAGAAGGTCGCTTGGCTCAACTCAAGATGAACGACGTTATTACCGGTATGGTAACTGGTGTTGTTGACTTCGGTATCTTTGTGAAGTTTGGTGATTTGGAAGGGTTGGCACATATCTCTGAGCTTGCTTGGCAGCGCGTAGAAAATCCAAAGGATTTGTTCCGTGTCGGTCAGGAAGTGCAAGCAAAGATTATTGCTATAGACAAAGGACGTGTTTCTTTGTCCATCAAGCAATTGCAGCCAGATCCATGGCTCGAAGCTGTGAAGCAGTACAAGATAGGGCAAGTTGTAGAGGGTAAGGTCACAAAAATCATGCCATTTGGTGTGTTTGTAGAACTCTCTCCACAAATCCAAGGTTTGGCTCATTTGGCAGAATTGTCACATGACGCAATCAAGGACCCAGAATCTGTACTTAAGGTTGGTGAAATGAAGGCTTTCAAGATTATCTCTATTGAGCCAGCAGATCACCGCTTAGGTCTTTCTTTGAAGGCTATGGAAGAAAAGCCAGCAAAGGCAGAAGTAAAAGCAGAAGAAGTCTCCTCCTCCGCTTCCGACGCTGCTGAAGCTATGTCGGACGAGAAAGCTACGGCGGACCTTCGGGAGGAAAAGACTGAAGAGTCTGCTCCTATCGCTGAATAAATCAGACTAAAAAAGAGCCAACATGGCTCTTTTTTAGCGAAAAAATAAAGAGCCGGGCTAGTTGGATAATATCCTTCTAGTCCGGCTCTGAGTCGTTTCGCGTGAAGCAGTCTTTATGCAGCGGCGGATGCCGCTGCTGTGTCAGGTGGTGAGGGAGGTAGTTCCGCCACCGGTTTTGCTTCGAGCAGAATGCGTTCTGCTGGCTTTGGCGCGTCCGGGAGGACAAGCACTCCCGGCGTGACCGTCACCCGGAAGTCCCCGCGGGTAAAGACAATCCCGTCCGCGCTCCGGTTAATAGCCACATCTTGCCCCATGTTATCAACACGCAACATTTTAGTGCCGGTTTGCACCGTTGCTGAATTTGCGTCGAAGTGGACGGTTAATCGGCTGGGGTGGTCGTCGGTCGCTGCCTGTGTGATGGCCGGGGTTTCTGCCTGAATGGTGGGCGGTAGTGCGGTGCGGTGGGTTGGTGCATCGTCTTTGGTCCAGCTCACAGGCAACTCAACGGCTGCACCGACGCGATTCGGGGTAAAGACAAAGTCTTGCCCCGGAACTACGTCTGGTCTACCGTAGCGAACTGGGTTAGCGCATCCTTGAAGCGAGTAGGCCCGTTGTTCACCCTCGTGACCGTCAGCCGTATAAACACATTCGAAGCATGCGCGCTCACGGAGATATTGCGGCCGGTCATGGTCCGCATATCCCACGTTCGCCCAGCCTGTCGCCGTGCCAGCACTGATACTCATCACCTGTATACCGTTAACCGGCAGGCCGAAGTCATGTGCGGCTTGCGCCCGCATGACCTCTGGAGCGGTGTCGTTGTTAATACCGCCACGGATAACCGCGGGGCCCGCCTGTTCGGGACGAAGCCATTTACGGTGCGCTAAGTAGCCCAGCAGGCCGATCAATATTAATATCCCGAACAATACCCGCAGCCAGGTGTAGCTTTCGGTGGGTGGAGGTGGGGGCGGCGGTGCGATGCCGAGTTGGGCGAGGTTCGCGACCTGCGGCAGAATGCCTGCTGCTTCAAGACCAGCGAGTTGTTCGCCGGGTTTGATCAGCACGACCGTTTTGCCGTCGCTCGCCTTGAACACTCGGCCCGCCTCTTGCAGGAATGGGTTTGCGGCGACAACCTTTTGCCATTGTGTGGGGTTGTCCAGCTTCACGCCGGACAATTCCCATACGGTGTCATTGGGTTGGACTGTGTAGAGCGGTTGCGGGTTTTGCGCGAAGACTGCGAAAGTCAGCGCGCAGAGAATTGCGATTGTGAAAGTTTGCTTCACGATTTGCCTCCTTTAAAGCAATGTGAAAGAGTTGGTTACGCTCTCAGGTACCGCCTCCGTAAATTGAGGCACTGAAAGCACTTGAAATTCGGCCGTGCGAGTCAGATTACCCGCTGCCGAGTATGGGGTGAATTCCGCATGGAACCCACAGTTATAGGGCAAATAAGATTTGCCATACTTATTGGGTTTCACTAGTGATAATTCAGAGTATAATATATTTGACTGTATGTCAATAATATTGCATAGTAATTTTACTTTACCGCATAAACATGGTAACTATTGTGAATTTAGGTTTTTGGACGTAATATTTGCTCTGTTAAGGCAGTGTTTGATAATATTTACAGTATAGATTGTTACCACCAATTGTATGGGGATTAAATACAAGGTCAATGCTAATTTTTTTGAGAAGTGGACTCCTGAAATGGCCTATCTTCTAGGATATCTGTACGCCGATGGTAGCTTGGAGGATGCTTCTTACTTACGCGGTAAGTATCTGAGGTTGACTAGTACTGATTTTGAATTGGTGGACTTCACGAAAAAGGTTCTGGGTTCAGAGCATACTATTGTTACTATCCCTCCGAAGTCTAAGTTAGAAAAGACCAGATATTTTTTGCGGATTGGCAACCATAAAATATTTGATGACCTGATTGGTTTGGGTCTGCATCCTAAGAAATCATTGACGATGAAATTCCCTCAAGTCCCTCAACGGTTTTTATCACATTTCGTTCGTGGTTATTTTGATGGAGATGGACATGTCGGGATAGTGAAAAGCGGGAATTCATTCAGGCGGGTGACTATAGTTTTTGTAAGTGGTAGTTTAGATTTTCTGATAGGTGTTGCAAATTGTTTGGAACAGAATTTGGGGTTACGGATAAATAAAGTTTACAAACGTCCTGGTGTATACCGTTTGGCCTATTCCACGCATGACAGTATCAAGGTATTTAAATACATGTACGCGGATGCAAATGGTGTATTTTTAAGAAGAAAATTTGGGGTGTTCAAAAAGTTTTTTAATGATTATAATAAGTGGGTAGATTCAGAAATCCAGGGGATTTTAAGCGTAAATGGTCGTGTGGTGAAGTAGTCTAACACGGCGGTCTGCAAAACCGCTATTCATGGGTGCGAATCCCATCACGACCTCCATTGTAGCCCGAGTGGTGGAACTGGTATACACGCGACACTTAAAATGTTGTGCCGAAAGGATTGAGGGTTCGAGTCCCTCCTCGGGCACCACATAAAAAACACCGACATAAGCCGGTGTTTTTATGTGCTCCTCATTGTTTGCATACAAAACAAAACCCCCTCAAGGGAGGGGGTAAAATTTATTTTGCTAAAGCCAACTCTTGGTGAGCAGGTTTAATTGCGTATTTCTGGTTAACAGTTTCTTGTATAGCTGCCATTTCACGTTCTACTTTTTCACAACCACGTAGCCAGTTAGCTGACCCTGGTACAACGTACACACCCATCTTTTTCTTACAGGTATTGTACTTATTTTTGTACAATGGTTTGTCGAGTAGTTTGGTTACGGCTTGAAAGCCTTGAAAATGGTTTTCAAACTTTCTCCATTGTGAATGCCCAGGCTTTACACCAACGCTACCACAGTTAAGGTTTGCAGCGCGAGCACAAAAGTTGCTTTCCACAAAGGTAATACCGAGTGCTTGTTCCCAATTTGGCTCCAGAATAATCTGGTCTGCGTATGGGGCAAGTGGAGACTTTTTGGACTCCAAGTATTTTTGCACAGCTTCTGCGAGTTCCGCATTAGCCAAATCTTGCACATTAAGGCTCTGTTTCTGAGTGATTAAGCTTAGTGCACTTGGTTTCATCTCAAACACAAGGCTCTGAGTGTTCTCGTTTATAGTCTGTGCGGCACCACTATGTGGGTAGACTAAGCTTACTAATGTAATGAGTAATCCTACGGCTGATAATTGAATATTTGTATAAGTAAGGGGAGCTTTCATTGTTCAAACTCCTTTCTACAATCGATCGCGTTTGTCTGAAAACAGATGTGGGCGATTCGAGAATTATAAGGTCTGGCAACTGTCACAACATATAGAACTTGCCAAACAAAAAAGCGCCACAAGGCACTTCTTATGGACCTAGTATGCCAAATATGGGCCGATTAGTCAATACTTAAAAGTTAAAATAAGCTTTATTTAAGAGGATATTTGTTTTTTACCTCTCAGAATAGGCGTAAATACCCTGTCAATACCACACTCTATTTGACTTTTCATATCTATTTGGCACTGATATGCAGGGTTTTAAAATTTAGCTTTAATTGTAAGGGTTTTATTGGTGGCGTGGGTAACCCTGACACGAAACAGTCGGGATGTCGAAGACTCCAGGGGAACCCAACTTCGCCAAGGCTACGTCGGGCTCAGTCGAACCCAAAAGTTCCTTCATTCATTCTTTCTCTTTCAAAAACAAAAGACACCCACTAAAGTGAGTGTCTTTTGTTTGGAGCTCCATAATACGAGATGTCAGAACTGCTATCTGTGCAATAGATCATAGATAACTCTATCTTCAGTGTAGATAATATTGATAAATGGGGGTTTGAACTTTTTTAATGCTTCGAACGTATGATTACCATCGAGTAAGTAATAATTGCTATCAAATTTCTCACACAGTAAAACTATTTGTTCAGCCATAAATTCTTCAATGATGATTTTATCAGTAGTATCTTGAAATTTCACTACTGATTCATGATTGAGCATTTCTGGCTCAGGACCTACGGTTCGTATAATCAATTCTGGGTTAACTTTTTCTGGACCTTTTATATTATCTTTTCGGCTTTGAATATACTTTAAAAGATTCGTATTATTAGCTTCTAAATGTTTAAAAGTATCAACTAACCATTGAGAGTAGTTTCCAACATTTTTAGCTTCCTCAATTTGTTTAACTGTTAACATGATTTCAGTATAACAAAAAATTCCCTTTAGGGAGAGTTTAATGCTGGAGCGGGTAACCCCGACGCGAAACGGTCGGGATGTCGGGGACTCCAGGGGAAGACCGCACTACATCTCATAAACATATAGACCTCACCGTAAAGGTGAGGTCTATATGTTTGGAGCGGGTAAGGGGAATCGACCCGCCCACGGCTATACTTATCTTCTTTCAGTCGATTCGTATCACGCCTAACGCGGGCCCGCCACTTGTATTGCTCCAAGTATTCACAATACATCCCGATGCGACATCGGGACCGTTCCCGTTCGATTCTACCCTTCCCTACAAAACAAAAAATACCTACAAATGTAGATATTTTTTGTTTGGAGCGGGTAAGGGGAATCGAACCCCTATCCCCTCCTTGGCAAGGAGGAGTTCTACCATTGAACCATACCCGCTCGTCGCAATCTATTCCAAGCTTCAAGTTTTGCCTGAAGGCAAAAGCTTCCCACTTTCCATAGTTGCTCCTCTAACTTTTACGCTTAACCTCACAAAGCTTCGGCCCAAGTGTAAAAGTTTTAAAATACAAATTCTTGTGGCGTAAGCCAGACGAAGCTTTAGCGTAGTCTGGTGCCTCGGCTCAGAATCGAACTGAGTACGCAAGCCTCTTCAGGGCTTCGCTCTACCAATGAGCTACCGAGGCTGATTTAGTTTATCAAGTTTCTAAAGTTATAAAGTTCGTAAAGTATTGGATTTGCTTTATAAACTTTATGGACTTTACAAACTTTTACGCTATTCTGTGGCGTAAGCCAGACGAAGCCTTGGCGAAGGCTGGTGGACGGTACAGGACTCGAACCTGTGACATCTTCGGTGTAAACGAAGCGCTCTACCAACTGAGCTAACCGTCCCTACTTCACTTCCGACTTCGCTAAAGCTATGTCGGACAAGAAAGTTACGTAGGGCGAGCCCTACAATTACAGACCTTAGTTTGTGAAATTCTTGTCCACCATAGCCTTGGCGACGGTAGAAGCTAACCGTCCTTATGTAACCAATTACCTAACTAGGTTTTTTGTGTCGACTCTTGGCCTAAATGATTGGTTTTGTGCAGTATAGTAGTCGTTTTCGCGAGTACGCCGTTACAGGTGTTGCCACTGCGATTCGCTGTGGTAATATACCAAACCTAAAGCTATTTTGCAAGCCGTAACTTGATTTATACTGCCAATATTCGTTATAATAGCTGGGTACTTATGTGCCCAGGTGGCGGAACTGGTATACGCACTACCTTGAGGTGGTAGCGGGAGCAATCCCGTGGAGGTTCGAGTCCTCTCCTGGGCACCAAAAAAATACTCACTGTTTCAGTGGGTATTTTTTTGGTATAGCAGTAGAGGACGAGAAAAGAGCGGTCCCGCCACCAGCGGGACTGCACTGCGAATACTTGCAGCAGTGCAGAGCGGCGGGGTCGCGTTAGGTGAGATTTGATCCCGCCTTGGCGGGAGAAAATCCACCGTGGGTGACCGAGTCCTCTTGAGCTTTTTGGGAGGACGAGAAAAGAGCGGCTTTGGGGCCTTGCCCAAAGATTTCATGCGAATACTTGGAGCATGAAATAGCGGCGGGGTCGCGTTAGGCGTCATGCGATGCGCCATGAGCCTGTCGAATGGAAGCAGAGCATAGCCGTGGGCGACCGAGTCCTCTTGTGCTTTCTGACAGGACGAGAAGAAGAACGTTCCTGGCTTTGCAGGAATACTTTGCGAATGCTTGGAGCAAAGTATAGTGGCAGGGGTCGCTGTAGCGTCATGCGACGAGCCCGCTTCGGGTAAGGAGCATAGCGGGAAGTGACCGAGTCCTCTTTTTTAAGTATGACGAGACGAGGATGGTTCAGTGTTAGGCGTCATGCGATGCGCCATGAGCCTGTCGAATGGGTAAGGAGCATAGCGGGGTGACACGCTTAGCGTGCCAATGCCCGCGCTAAGCGCGGGTGACCGAATCCTCTCCTGGGCACCAAAAAATAACACCCATCTTTCGATGGGCGTTATTTTTCTTCATCTTTTTGGATTTTATCTATTACCTCTGAGATGTGCTGTGCATATTCTGGGGCGGTATCGATAACAAATTTTAGACGGGGTATGACCTTCATGGGGAGACTTTGGTTCAAGTCACCTTGAATGTCGTATATATTCTTCTCTAGGAGAGCTAGTACTTTTTCTGCAGGTGCTTTCCCTAGTACAGAGATCCACACTTTTGCATGCTTTAAGTCCCCACTTACAGCTACTTGCGTGACCGTAGTCAGAGCAGCTATGCCATCTGTGTACCGAGGGAGTATTGGTCCGAGTAGCTCCTGAATGAGACTGTTTAACTTTTCCACCCTCAGTTTTGGCCCTTGTTTCTTTTCCATAATGTTACAGGCTCTTTTGCTTAAGGGTTTCTTCAAATGATTCGAGTACATCGCCTACTTGAACACGGTATGAGGATTTAATTTTCATACCAAATTCTCGTCCACTGGCAACTTCTTTGGTAGGGATTTTGCTTTCTTGTAACTCAAGAATTTCTACCCTCGCTACTTCTACGTCATTGCGGTGAATAGCAAGCTGTTTGCTTTTACGTAATTCGCCGCTTTTTACAATGCCACCAATAATCATTTGGCCTTTTTCTGTGCGGAAAATAGCCAAGATTTCACCTTTTCCAAAAGTGGTATGTTCGTATTCTGGCGTGAAGAGTTTTACAACAGCAGAAGTAATGTCTTCTAAAAGCTCGTAGATAACTGAGTAAGAGTCAATATTGACTTGCTTTTGCTTTGCAAGGTTAATTGCTTTCGGGTTTGTCTTTGCTCGGAAAGCGATAATTGTAGCGTTGCTGCTAGAAGCGAGCAATACATCTGATTCATTCACTTCCCCAACACCTTTGCTCACAATTTCGATTACGACTTCGTCGTTCTTTAGTTTTCCTAAAGATTGGTCTATAGCTTCTAAGCTTCCAGCTACGTCAGCTTTGATGATTAAGCTCAGGGTTTTGCTGTGTTCGTCGCCTTTGAGCTGTGTTTTGGCACGTAAGGTATGACTTCGTTGTTGGCGGAGTGCGAATTGGGCGATTCCCTTGGCTTTGTCTAGTTCTGCCATCTGTTGTAAGATATCGCCTGCCTCAGGGGCAACAGAGAACCCAGCTATTTCTACTGGTGTTGCTGGTCCTGCGGACTTCAGCTTGCGCCCGCGTTCGTCTTCAAGGCTTTTTACCTTACCATAGCTCTTTCCAGCGACGAAGATGTCCCCTACGTGGAGTGTGCCGTTTTGTACCATAACAGTGGCAACAGCCCCTTTACCGCTTTCGGTGTGGGATTCAATAACAGTACCAGCAGTGGTTCCGTTAGGATTTGCTTTTAAATCTTCTATTTCTGCGAGTAATAACACCATGTCGAGAAGGTTAGTAATACCAGTCCCTTGTTTGGCAGAAACTTCTACTGCTATTGTTTTTCCACCCCATTCTTCTGTTACAACACCTAGGTTGGCAAGCTCTTGCTTAACCTTCATAGGGTTAGCATTTTCTTTGTCTACTTTGTTGATAGCAACAATAATTGGTACATCAGAAAACTTGGCACGGTTTATGACTTCAACAGTTTGTGGGCGTACGCCGTCGTCTGCTGCAACTACAAGAATGATAATATCTGTTACATTTGCACCTCGGGCACGCATTTCAGAAAAGGCTTCATGGCCTGGTGTGTCCAAGAAGGTTATGGTCTTTTCTTTGTGTTTTACTTGGTAAGCACCAATATGCTGAGTAATTCCACCTGACTCTCCTTGCACCACGTGGGTATTGCGAATTGCATCTAGTAATGTTGTTTTTCCATGGTCAACATGGCCCATTACTGCTACGATCGGGGGCCTGTGGGTTAGATTTTCAGCTGTTTCACTTGTGAGCAGTTCTTGTAGTTGTCCACTCCCAATGCTGCCTTCAGACTTTTCTTCTGCGACGACTTCAAAACCAAGATCCTGAGCGATAATGGCTGCTGTATCGTAGTCTACTTCTTCATTAATGGTTGCCATTACACCATTTTGAATGAGTACTTTGATGATTTCAGTTACCGGTCGTTTGAGCAGCTCTGCAAATTCTCGTACTTTTATGAATGGAGGAATAGAAACAACCCTTGTTTCTCCAGGTTTTTCTTCTGTGGCTGCAGTATTTTTAGCGTTTAGCGCATCGGAGATCTTGCGTGCCAAGTAGTTATCGATTTTATTCGCGCGAGCAGGGATCGGAAAACCAGCCTCAGCAGCCTTGTTTCTGAGGTCATTAATCGACATGTTAAGTTGTGACGAAAGGCTGGATAAATTCATGAGTATGAACGCGCTATTTATTGGGCAATTAAACTTAATTTTACATAAAAAATAAGGAAAAAGCAAGTTTTTTAGCTTGCTTTAGTTGGTGCTAGTCCTAAAATGTCCTTTGTTTGCCTACTATCATGCGTTGTTTGCGGTTTAGCATGCTTATCTTTACGGGGAATTTGGCCACAGGACGGCTAAACATGGTCAAGGTCTGCCCTTTTGGCTCAAGAAATTCAACAACTTTGCATTTAATAACAGTGTAGTTTGGGAGTTCTTCTAGCTGTCCTCTTGTTAAGACGTCTCGGAATTTAAGTATGTCGGATTTGCTTATTCGCTCAATAAGCAGCAAGTCCATTAGTCCATCTGTCGGATTGGCTATTTTTTCCTGTTTTGAGCTCGTACTTCTGCTATTTATGAGCAATCCTCCCATCCCTTCTATTTCAAGTTCATACGATTCGTCGATTCGCATTTTCCACTTTGTGACTGGTTTAGAAAGGAGTTGTAAAGTTTTCCACATTCCGGCCTGACTCAGGTTTTGGCTCGTGATTCCAAATTCAACAAAGCTAATGAAATGAAAGTTACCCAAGGTTGCAAGGTCGATTGGTACGATTCTTCTTGCAGCAATTGTTTTAACTCCTGCTTCGAGCGATGGGATTCCTAGAATAGTAGATAAATATGAGGTCTTTGGGTCAAGTGGTAAAAATCCAACCAACAAATCTCGATGCTTAATTGCTGCGAGGACTTGGTTTAAAGTGTCATCGCTACCGCAAACGATAATCGTAGTGGCTCCTCTGCTCGCGGCAATACCCACTAAATCCTCCGCACTTCTTAAAGTAGTAATCCTGCCGATTTCTCCAGAGATGTTAAATTCGTGCAACAAACCTTGTAGTTGCACTTGAAATTGTTCGAATTTAGGTAGTGGTGTTTTCCCAGGATCGAGTATGTAGTAATACATAAAAAAAGGCACAGAGCATAACCTGTGTGCCTGTGCACTCTATGAACACAGTTGCTATGTGCACAGTTTGGTTTCTGCTCGATACCTGCTTTCTTTAGCTTTCTGGTTCTGGTTCTGCAGTTGCTTTTTTACTTCCTTTTTCAGTTGCAGACATGGAGCACTTACCATTAAAGGTTGCTCCGTCTTCGACTGATAGGATTGAGCAAGAAATGTCTCCAGAAAGTCTGGCTGTTTTCGAAAGGTTGAGACTACCAGATACTTTAATGTTGCCTTGTACTTCTCCTGCTATAGTGCAATTTCCCGCAAGGATATCGGCAGTAATTATTGCTGATTCACCAACAAAGACATTCTTTGTCGTTTTTACGGTACCATTGACCTGCCCTTCGATGCGAATGTTCCCTTCAGAGTTGAAGTCGCCTTGAATTTTTACTGAAGGCCCTACAACTGTTTCTGCTATTGCGTCTGCTCTGTCTGTGTTTTTGTCCATAATTGCTTAATAAATGGTAGGAAAAGTAAATATTTATTATGTGTTGCTTAGCCCTATTGTATCACTGTTTGCGCGTTGCTTTCAAATCAGTCTTTTGCTATTGTATTAATACTAATATATTCACACTATGTCAAAGAATAAACAAAGTAGCCATACAGGAGTTAGCTCAGCTGATTTGGAAGAAACTACCTTAGTTAAAGCAGATTTGTTAAAAATTACTCTACTCAATACATTCTACTTAGCCTTAGTGCTCGCAGTATTCTACACAAACGGCAAAAGTCAGTATCTGGAATCATTTTTCTCAAGAATATTTCAGTGGTAAAAAAGCGCCTCATTTACAGAGGCGCTTTTTTACTGTTTCATATGAAACTGATTCAGTGAATACTTTAGATCGGTGCTGGTTTGCTAATACTCTCTCTTATATATGAGGTTTAGAGTAAGCCAAGTAAGGGAAAGTTTGGTGGACCTAGCGAGAATCGAACTCGCGTCTCAGCAATGCGAATGCCGCGTCTTACCACTGGACCATAGGCCCGCAGATATGTTTCATGTGAAAACACACATTGTACGGGAGTGTAACTTTATGACTAAAATCGTCATTTACCCACTATTCAATTGTACAGTATTATATAGTATTGTTTCAATATAACCGATAGAACTATATGTTGTTTAAAATAAAAATTATTTGCTTAGGCAAGTTTAAAGAAGCTGGATTTGTGGGTTTGGAGAATGAGTATTTAAAACGTTTGCGGCCGTACGCAAAAGTGGAACTTAAGGAGCTCAAAGAAGTTGCATATGAAACAGAGGATATGATTCAAAAAGTGAAGTCAGAAGAAGGGAAGCTTATTTTAAAGCATATTTCTGCTGACTCAATTGTGATTATATTAGAGGAAAAGGGTTTCATGAGAAGTTCTGTAGAATTTTCTGAATTCATGGAACGTTTAGGGTCCTTGGGAAGAGAGATGGTTTTTGTTATTGGTAGTGGTGTAGGCTTGGGAGATGAGGTTCGTGCAAGAGCAAACCACGTTATTTCACTGAGCCCCCTTACTTTTACGCATAATTTTGCTCGGGTATTACTGGAAGAGCAAATATACAGATCTGCAATGATTCTTACCGGTAGGAAGTATCATAAAGCTTAGTCTGCGCTGTATAGAGAGCTAAGTAGCCAAAATAGCGTCACTGTTGTTGAGATGGTATATATATAGTGGTCGAATAGCAAGAGTGGTATGATTGCTATAAAGACTGATAAATAAGCGAAATGATCGCTGTCCCCTGTATTATATATAGCTTTCCAAATGTTTCGTATGAAACAAAACAACAGTAGTAGTAGGGCTGGGATACCTAATTCGGAGGCGTAGAGTAGGAAATAGTTATGTACTGGTTGAACTTCCCAAGGTTCTACATTTTTACCCAAGGATTGTTGCATGTGAAGCAAAGACTGGCCGGGGCCTACCCCAAATAATGGGTAATTGAGAATAGTGCTGATTGCTGCTTTGTTATAACTTTGTCTTTCTGTGGTGGCTGAGTCGGTCAGAGTAGCTCGAGGTTCGATCACAGATAGTAATATTGTTGTCATAATTACGCTTAAAAAAGCGCAATATAATAAAACTCTGTATAAATAAGCTAAACTGGTGACTTTCACTTTTCCAATTATTGCAAATAGAGCAAATGAGAGTATTCCAAGAATAGCAGCTAACCACGCCGCCCTCGAAAAGGTCAGAATTACCCCCGTGAGTAGTATTAGTAAGCTGCATACTGTAGTAATTAATCGCAGTCTGCTGGAAGTTTCCTGTGAAACAGCACGTTTTAGTTGAATTATGAACGCAACAACTAGGATTCCACCAAGAATATTTGGGTGGGCGAAAGTGCCATACGGACGAATCAAGATTTGATTGAGTGATTCAATCTTCGCAACTCCATCTATATACGGGCCGAGGACTTGTTCACCAAATATATGCAAGCCTACATTGCTTTGCAGTGCAAACTGGCCCATGGCTAGTACAGTTTGTAGAATTCCCATGCCAATAAGAACCTTTTCGAAGACATTTCGTACTTCTACTATTTTGAGCAGTTGTGTTTCATGTAAAACATAGGCCTTTATAAGTAAAAGTAAATAATATATAGATATGGTAGGTATTAACAAGTTCTGATAGTTGAATACTACCGACATGAAGTGAAGTATGAGTAGTGCAGGAAATACATACGCCCACTTTGAGAGTGGTTTCAATTGTTTCTCAGCTCGGTTGTGCCAAATAAGCGCGCCAGCTGTCATGAGGACTACACAGTCACTAAAAAAGAGAATGAGAGAAAGAAAATCTTTCTTCTCACCTAAAAAGTAGCTAACGCTGCTGTCTAGTATAATCGGGGTTCCTACAAACAAGGAAAGGGTGAGTAGGCCGGTGAGTATTTGTTTTTGCCGAAGTTTGTTATGGAACATGCTTGAATGCTTTACCAAGTTGCATCTATAGCATACTATATTATCACTCGGTGGGTAGCCTTTCCTTATTTCCAAGGCGTGCGTAGCTTGTAGTTGGTTGCTTCTTGTACCTCCGAGTGTATATGCTGGCAAGATTATTTTGCGCTAAATTTTTGATCTTCTCATAGTTCAATGGATAGAACAACCCCGACAGCGCGTCGGGGCTAACGTCTAGATCTTAGGCATGTCCGGCACCATTAGTCCCTTTGTAGCTCAATGGATAGAGCAGCTCCGTCCTAAGGAGACGATGGGGGTTCGATTCCCTCCAAGGGGACCAGTGGTGCCGGATAAAATTCCTGGTGAGGAGACCAGTGATTTAGTGTGAAGTAGATTATCGGTTTAGAAGAATATGGCACGCTGGATGCTTGCTCTGAGCTCGGTGCTACTGCACTTTAGAGAGGCGAGGGTGAGTTGTGTCTTAGTATTTGCTATTATGTACTTAGAGTAATAACACAAACACATGACTGACACAGAACTAAAAAATTATTTAGAAGAGATTTCGGAGAGTACCCAAGTAATTGCAAAAGGGTTGCCATGGTGGAGGGTTTTCTTAAACGGGGTTCTTGGTGGCTTTGGGTACGTACTTGGTTTTGTTTTTGCAGTTGCATTACTCGGTGTTGCATTAAACGTTATTGGGGTTATCCCTGCGTTTCGTAGGGAAGTAGAAGATTGGCAAAAGCTCTTACAACAAACGCAACAGCAAAAACTTCCTTCTTTGAAATCGCAAAATTCAAGCCAGTAAGCAATGGAGATTGACGAGCCATTTTCGAATAAGGTACAATAGCTTCGCTGCCAACTATTCGGGGCGTTGTAAAATGAATTCTCTTGTGTTGGGCCATTAGCTCATTTGGTAGAGCGCTTCCATGGCATGGAAGAGGTGACCGG
>CAZTCH010000008.1:0-39680 GCA_964612745.1 uncultured Candidatus Saccharibacteria bacterium
CTAGGAGCATTATGCACCTTGGGATGTGCTTGCTATCCTCTTCAGAAAAGTCATGCACTCGCAAGTACTGAACAAGTCCTTCCCTACTCACAAGCTCATTCAGCCCCTCGTCTACCAACACCCAACTCATTAATTGTGTGGGCTTGGGAATTAAGTTTGATAAAGGTGTTTTTCTCTCACGAAATCCGTCATCTCTTTGAAAACCTAAGTGTTCTATCTCCTGAGAATCTACAGCAGTGCTTGCTTTGTCGCGATGATACATCCCCGAGTTGGCATGCCCCTCCTCATGCCATAAAATCTCCAGATAAGCTAGATTTTTGGGCACATTCATTCGGCGAGCAATTTTATCAACTAATTTTTGGGTGATAGTTATTGTGTTTGACTTAGGCTCGTACCCAGTCCCTCGACTCAAAGCGCTGTGTAAAATCCTCTCTCGATCTACAATATTTACTTCTGACGAAGGTAAATTAGCGCGCCGAATAATATTTGTGTAATAACTTTCTATGTACGAAAAATCAACTTGAGAAATAAATTCATCTAACATTTCTCCTCTTCCACCATACTCATTCATTTCTTTTTTGATACCTAGGCGTGCCACTTCCTTCTTTTCAACCACTTCCGGAGTAAGTGCCTCTCCTTCGAAAGAATCATGATTTCGCAAAAAATTTCGTTCCATGGTTAAGCAAAAATAATTACCAAAAACAATGAAAGGCGTTACCATGGTCACCTTCGTAACGGTTACGAAGGTGACCATGGTAACGGACAGAGGGAATACTTACTGGAGGGAGTGCATGAAGCGGACGACACGGTCGTCCAGAATAATGTCTTCGGGAACGACTGGCCGGCGTAAGTGCACCCCTTCCAATGTTCGACATCGCGAGAGCGCGACATAGAGTTGCCCGTGAGCAAAGGTGCCCGAAGCCAAATCGATATATACTGTGCTAAATGTTTTCCCTTGCGCTTTGTGAATCGTTACTGCCCACGCCAACTTAAAGGGGTATTGGGTAAACGCGCCAGTGGACTCGCTTTGGATAGAGTGTGTTTTGCCATCCAGTACAAACTTATACATTTCCCATGTGTACGGCTCTACTGTAACCACCTCGCCTGTTTCGAGTTCAATTTCCACTAGCTCTGTACTACTACCTTGCTCAACCACAGTGCGCGTCCCCCGCATATCCCCTGGTAGTGGAATAGTATCTTCCAAAACATATTCCGGATCTAGCGTGGTAGGACGCTGTACAGCAGCAGCAGGAGCCTGCCCCCGAGCAGTACCCGAACCTATCCGAACCACCTTACCCATTGTCCCGTTGACCCACCGCTTTTTGGAATCATTATTCAACATCATGACCTGTGCCCCTACCCGCACTTCCAGTTGGGAATCTGTGGGTAGTTCGCGCGCCTCAAAGCTTCCTGTTGCTACCCCACGAAATAAACGAGTTGTCCCTGGTAAGCGTTGTAAGAAATAATCATTCACTTGCTTAGCACGGTAATTGGTAGGGGTGAGGTACACCGCAAATTCTTCGAAGCTAAATTTGTCTTCCCCTTCTGCAAGAGCGCGTTGGTTTAAGACTTGCAAATGTTCGGAGTCGAGCGAATTGTTCCGCACTGCATTGAGTAAGTCAATGAACACAGTATCTTGCTGACGATAGACCATGCGCAGTTGTATATATTGAAAATTACTTTCTCTGAACACTTTTGAGTCAAAGAAATACGGACTCCTGTATGCACCAGCTTCTACAGAAGCAGTGTCTGCGGAGCCAAACAGTGGAGCCGACTGTTCTTTGGTTTTGTCTGCAAATGCACTTGGTGCAAAACCTTTTTCCACTGGTGGCAGCTGGTACAAATCCCCAATTACCACTACTTGCACCCCACCAAAAGGGGCGTTGCTTACTGGCCCGTTGAGTCGTAAAAATTTGTCTACGCAGTCCAAAAGATCTGCACGCACCATAGATATTTCGTCTATCACGATCATGCTTAATTTTTGCAGGAGCTTTTTCTTTGGCGACCACGTACTGACCCGTTTTACTTTTGCCAAAGTAATGTCTGGACCAAAGCCGCAGAATGAATGAATAGTCTGTCCGCGCACATTCAGCGCCGCAACACCAGTTGGTGCTAACACCACTACATTCTTCTTTGTATGTTGGCGAAAATATTGCAGTAATGTTGATTTTCCCGTACCGGCCTCACCTGTCAAAAACAAATTGTCTTGGGTCTGCTCCATGACATAGAGTGCTTTTTCGGATTCTGCATTCCCAGAGAAATCGACAACCACTTCTTCTTCAACTTTTACATATGCACGCTGCGGAGTGATATCTGCTTGGGTGTATGCCACCACGGTAGAACGAGTAGCTCGCAAAAAAGCAGTAATGTCTTTCCCTGCTACTCCAAGAGTTTCTGCCATGCGAGCAATAAACTGCTTGTACGTCTCGGATTTCGCTTCTACATACGCAGTATATGCTGCCCCAACCGACAACTGGCCAGCTGCCCCGAGTTTATTTTTTATTTCTTGCACCCCAACTTCTTTCTGTTCTAAGCGGTTTTGCGCAAGCTCGTAATCGAACCCTGGTACGTCATCAAAAAAACTGGCGAGTCGAGCGGTTAACCCGCCACGCGCCCTACCAAACTCCTGTACCAAGTCTTCCATGAACACGTCGAAAGAGGCACTGGGTAAGGCCCGAAATGTTTCGTAGCGACTCTTGAGCTTTTGGTCTTCTTCCGGCTGCCAGCGCTTCCCCATGTTTGGGTAGCGCTTTTTAAGCTCGGTGGTAGTTGGTTTTGATGATGTTTCTGGCATAGAATAGCGTCTCTACACAGTGTACCAGAGAACGCGCGCCTACCCCACCCCCAATCTTAAATCTGCTAGAGTTCGCCTTGTTCTTTGAATGAATAGCACCCGCCTACCGCCACGATAACATGGTCCACCAGAGCAATCCCGAGCAACTCCCCAACCGCTGCTAAACGCTGTGTCACTGCACGGTCTTGTTCGCTTGGTACTAAAGATCCTGCAGGATGGTTATGCACGGCAATAATCTTTGCTGCAGAATACCGTATGGCAGGTTCAAACACTTCTCGCGGGTGTATGAGGCTCGCATTCAGGATCCCCACAGATACTACTTCTTTTGCGAGTGGTACATTTTGTGTGTCGAGATAGAACACTACGAACTGCTCTTTCTTACTTGCGCGTATTTCTTCTGTGCGTTCCCACACTGACTGCGCAGAAAGGAGCGGCACGCGCAAGGAACGTGCAGAAAGACGAGTTGCAAGTGCTATACTCGCAACAAGCTCGAGCGCTTTGACTACACCAATACCAGAGATGCGCTGTAAATCTTTTGGGGTCGCTCCAAGTAAGGTATTGTCTGGAAACTGTTTTAATACTTCTTTGGCTAGCTCCATAGCATTTTGTTTGGCAGTACCCGTTCGCAACATGATAGCCAAAAGTTCGGGAAGTTCTAATCGTTCTGCACCGTATCGCAACAACTTTTCTCGTGGCCTACTAAATTTGTCTAACTGACGAATTATTTGTTTCGGCATAAAAAAGAAACCCAGCACAGAAGTGCTGGGTGAAACGTTATTTTGCTTTGGTTGGAGTTGGAGTAGGAGTTGGGACACTGGTTGGTAACACTGCCCTGCTGCTTTCCCACATACCACCCCGCATGGGCATGGCGTCGTAGCCTTCTGGCATACTTCGTAAATACATGTGGTTACCGTAACCACCAGCATTCGCCCAGAATGTGGACTTGAATTCACCAATCTTGTAGCCGAGTGCAAATACTACCACGAGAATAAGAGCCCCTAAAAGCCAGCGCAATAGTGCATACTTGCTTCCGTGCCACTCTTGGTGACAGCAGCCATTTGTACCGCAGCTATTGCAGCACGAGCCGCTTTCCATTTTTTGTTCTTGTTTCATATATTTTATTACTTCTCTTTATATATAGTATACACCTTCGTTCATATACTCACTACCTTGCAATAAAAGGTACTATGGTATATACTACCCTTACTATTGATTTCTACCCACCATGGACAGCACATACGATATACAAAATGCGAGAGCACAAATGCGTAAGGGCATGATTGAGTTTTGCACCATTCTGGTAATTTCCCGAGGGCCCATTTATGCCAGCGATATTTTGGATGCCCTGAAAAAAGCAAATTTACTCGTGGTAGAAGGGACTCTCTACCCACTTCTTTCCAGACTGAAAAGCGCAGGCTTACTCGCCTACTCTTGGGAAGAGTCAAAGGCTGGTCCGCCTCGAAAATACTATACACTCACCGCAGAAGGAAAATTGGCACTCAAGAATTTAAAACATTCGTGGCAAGAATTTAGCCAGTCCATTGAAACACTCATTGCCGAGTAGTATGGTAGCTCCCAAATTTTATTATTGATCACGCATATGAAAAAAACGATTAACGTAAATCTTGCAGGACAAATATTTTACGTCGAAGAAGACGCCTACCCTATTCTCGACACCTACTTACAAAATGTAAAAGCACATTTTGCGAGCTTTGCAGATAGCGAAGAAATCCAAAAAGATATAGAAAGCCGGATAGCCGAACAATTACTACCAAAAACAGAAGGGGCTTCGCCGATTGTGGACCGAGCTGCAGTAGAAGCAGTTATCGCCCAAATGGGAAATCCATCTGATTTTAGCGAAGCAGAAGATGGACTACCAAAAAGACCAACTCCAGATAACGAAACCACCAAGAAAACACTCTACCGCAGCAGTGAAGATGCAATGTTGGGGGGCGTCGCTGCAGGTATCGCCACATACTTTGATGTAGACACGTTATGGATTCGTCTTATATTTTTTATTAGTATTTTCCTTGGTGGATACGGCATCCTTATCTATCTTGTACTGTGGATCATAGTACCAGAAGCAAAAACACCGTCTGAAAAGGTTGCAATGCGTGGAGGCAGTATGACTCTAAAAAATTTAGAACAATCCATACGAGAAAAAATTAAAGAGCATAAAGAAAAAGGTACAGGCGCAGCTGCAGAGAAACACATCGAGAGCGTGCTTTATAAAATTGGCACTGTGTTTGTCCAAATTCTGCAAGTAGTATCCAGAATTGTTGGAGGGAGTATTGCCATTGCTAGCTCCATAGCGATTATTGCGTTACTCATTGCGAGTGTCGCAATTATTTCTGGCAGCTACTCTGCAGTCATAGATTTCCCCCTTCGCGACGCACTTGGGCAAATGACGATTATCCTCGCTGCGGTTACGCTCTTTGCACTGGTCTCTATCCCACTGCTGTTCTTGGTACTTATGGGGACAAGCGCGCTACTCCAGCGCAACCACCTCGCCACCAGTAGCAGCGTTGTGTTGTTACTCTTGTGGGTAGTTGCAATTGCTGTGGGGACAGGTATATTTATGTACAACGTACCACACATCCAAACGTACATAGACACTGCGCAAAATCGCAGCACTACCGTTGTAGAAAAACCGCTTGAGGAATTTACCAAAATAGTTGTAGAAAATGGTTTGCACGTTACCCTTGCACAAGGACAAGTAGGAAGTGCTACTGTTGTAGCTGCAGAAACTGAGCAACAAGCAATCTCACTCGTGGTGAATGAAGGCGTACTTACTGTTTCCAAAAACTCGCTCGGGAAAAATTCGTGGTGCATTTTCTGCCTCTCCCCTAACACCCACATCACACTTACCACTCCCAACCTCAGCGAGGTTGTAGTTGAAAATGGCGCTACCATTCAAGGCAAAGACTTGAGCTTTCCTGCACTGCGAATTACTACTCGCAATGCCAGCACCGCAAGCCTAACAACCAACGCACCAGCCATTACCACCACAGCGGAAAACGCCTCTCGTATTACCCTGATTGGCAATGCCGATACCGCTACGTACACCGCAAGTAACGGAAGCAAAATTAACGCACAGACACTGCTCGCCAAAGCAGTGCTCGCAACAGCCAAAAATGGTAGCCGTATCGATACGACTGCACTTGAGTCGCTCAAGAGCGCTACAGAAAATGGATCAGTTGTGACGTACACTGGCAAACCCGCAACCATAACCGGCCCAGCCACACCGAGCTCTGGAGAACCAATACAGCAAAACACTCAGGAAGAATAAAAAATAACCCCGCACAGTTCGCGGGGTTATTTTTTTACTTTACATGGGCACATCGAACACAAATATGTGCGCATCTTGGTTTGCGTGCAGTGGTATCTGTAGCTCATCAAGTACTGCTAGGGCATCACGTTTCTGCAAAACGAAATCACCACTCTCCACTTCCCCACTCACTACAAACACATACGCTCTATTGTCTGGGTGATGGACAGCGTACTCTGCGCTACTACCGGCAGTTAAATAGATTTGTGAAACCCACGCGCGTTGGAAAATATGTAACCAATCTGGGCCTGCCTCTGGTGCTACAATTACCTGCCACTGACCCGCGACCGGTTGGCCCACTTCCTGTTCTGCGTACCGAGGAGGAAGGCCTGATGCATTGGGCAGAATCCACACTTGCAGCAACTCCAAAGGTTCAGAGTCAGAAGCGTTATATTCTGAATGTACTACTCCGCTCCCCGCTGACATAATTTGTATTTGCCCCGCCTGTACCACTCCTTTACCACCACTACTATCTTCGTGTGCTACTGCACCCCGCAGTGGGATAGTAATAATTTCCATGTCTTGGTGTGGATGTGGCGGAAACCCTCCACCAGCAGCAATAAGGTCATCGTTCAAAACACGCAATGCGCCAAACTGCATCCGGTTTGGGTCGTACCACGTATTAAAGCTAAAACTGTGCCGACTCACCAGCCACGGCGCTGTAGAAAGCCCTCGAGAACTACTTTTGTGTACGATACTGCTCATAGTATTTCGTTAGATATACAAGTATAGTACCACAGCGTTGGAATTGCCCCGAAGAGTGGTTTTCGTATACACTATATGCAATGAAACTCCGAAAAAAGCTTACAATATTAGCCATAGAATCGAGCTGCGACGAAACCGCAGCCAGTGTTTTGCGTGGCGATATTAGCACAAAAAACCCAACCTTTACGACACTATCTTCTGTGGTCCGTTCACAGATAAAGTTGCATAGTAAAATGGGTGGTGTTGTCCCCGAAGCTGCAGCTCGCGCCCACACCAAAGCCATCCGTCCCGTAGTCGAACGCGCCCTCAGTTTGGCATTTCCTAAACTTAGCCCTGAGCCCTTAGCCCTTAGCCCTATCATTGATTTGATCGCCGTCACCGCCGGCCCCGGCCTCCCTCCAGCGCTCCTCGTTGGTGTAGAATTTGCCAAAGCGCTCTCACTTGGAAGTGGCATACCCCTGCTTCCGGTGAACCATATGGAAGGTCATTTGTACTCGCCATTCGGCGAGTCAATTTCCAATTCTCAATTTTCAATTTCTAAAGCCGGATTAAAAACTAAAAATCAGCGAACGCCAATACAATTCCCAATGCTGAGTATGATTGTGAGTGGTGGGCACACACTACTCGTGCTGCAAAAAAATGAAAGCCACTACCAAGTACTGGGGTCAACGGTAGACGATGCAGCTGGTGAGGCGTTCGACAAAGTAGCACGACTACTTGAACTCCCCTACCCCGGTGGACCAGAGATAAGCAAGCTCGCAGAAAAACACACAGACACCATCGCCTTTCCACGGCCCATGCTCGACGCGCCAAACTATAATTTTTCTTTTTCTGGACTCAAGACTTCCGTCCTCTACTATTTGCAAGAACTCGTAAAAGTTAATAGCAGCAAGCACAAAACAAAGTCGTCACTGAACACCTACCGCTTTGGAGATTTACCAGAAACCACCAAAGCAAATATTGCCCATTCGTTCCAAGAAGCAGTAGTAGATGTACTTGTGACAAAAGCAATGCGAGCTGTAAAGAAGTACAGCTGCAAAACAGTCTCGCTTTCTGGTGGTGTTGCAGCAAACCGGCGCCTGAGACAAGTGCTTAGTGCTCAGTGCTTAGTACATAGTATAAAATTCATAGTGCCAGACTTTAAACTGTGCACAGACAATGCCGAGATGATTGCCATTGCCGCATACTTCCGCCTCCGTGCTGGAGCAAAACCAACCACCTACGACAAAGTAAAAGCCAACTCCGGCTGGGAGCTGTAGGTTAGCTAATAGCTTATACCTTATAGCAGGCTAGGAGTATATTGTCTAGATGGGCATCTTCTAGACATGCCTGAGAAATAATCAAAACTACACATAACGCTTTTTAGACGGCCGTCTAAAAAGCGTTATATTTTTAAATACTCAAAATATTGGCAACAAAAAAAGAGAGCTGGTCCAAGGCTCTCCCCCACTTATATAGTGGGATTATTTTAGGACCCTAGGCGGTGCTTTTGTCGGTACACCTTATCGGTCTTTAGTATCTCACTTGCCTGACTCTTTTTGGAACGTGCTGCTCGGCAACTTGCCGGATCCCCACGTACCTCAAGACAATCTGCTTCTTGCACTAGACTTTCAGCACGGCTGGCCAACCTTCGGTGACTATCACCCCCTGCTACACCATTGTTAGAATATGCGGGGAATTTACTGTCTAAATTTTCCGCAGTATTGCGCATGCGTAAAATTGCCTCTCGTTCTGCATCCATAATAACCTCCTAGTTCTCATTACTACTCACTACCAATACTTAATTGGCCAAACACTTGGAATTAAGATTAGCATGTAGTAGTAATAAAATACTATAGCTATACTACATTTAAGTAAAAATTGGTGGCTACAAGCCAGTAAAGTAGCATAAAACTCTTTAAATAAAGGGTATATTGACTAATTGTCTTTTGTAATATACTATTATTACAAATATATGATTTCTAACCAAATTACATCGTTCTTACAGAGTATTGGACTAAGTGGAAATGAAGCCAAAGTATACGGCACCGCACTACTATTAGACAATGTGAACATTTCAGAGTTAGCCTCAAAAACAGGCATTCACCGTGTTGCCCTCTACCCTCTAGTTGCCTCATTAAAGAAAAAAGGGCTCATGTCTGAATTGTTAGTAGGAAAGCGACAACGCTTTGTCGCTCTAAGCCCTATCCACATAAAAGACCGAATTGCTGACCAAAAGAGATCTATTAGAAAAATAGAGTTAAAATACGAAGCATTACTCCCTGAATTAAATATGCTTTACAGGAAGTCCTCTCCTGTTCCCAAGGTTCGTTTTTTTGAAGGCGTTGATGGCATGAAACAAATGAACCGAGATATTATAGAAACTCTCTCAGGGGGTGGAGTAACATACAGTTATTCTCATGTAGATAACATTGAAAAGGCATTTTCTGGCTACGTGCAAGAAAAAGAAGGCCATGCAGACCTTCGAGTCGCTAATGGAATTCATAACCGAGCTATAGTTGCAAGCTCGCCACTTGTCAAAACACTTATCAAAGAGCGCAAACAAAGACTACTCGATATTGCCGTATTACCAGCAGATATCTTTCCTTATACAAATGACATTACTATATACAAAAATAAGTTTTCTATTATATCACTAGCCGAAGAATTTGTCGGTGTTATCATTGAAAGCAAAAGTATATACAACGACCAACTCGCTATATTCCGACTTGCATGGGAAGGGGCTAAAACACTAGGTACGGTGTACTTTAGCAGTGATGAGGCTGGTAGAAAAAAGTATGTGGGAGATTAATTATAAAATTACATAGATAACTTCTAAGTTTGCATAAATAATTGCTACCCAAGATAATCCCATCTCCGGCAGGAGCAAAACCAACCACCTACGACAAAGTAAAAGCCAACTCTGGTTGGGAACTGTAGGTTAGCTAATAGCTTATACCTTATAGCAGGTTAGGAGTAGTATGCATTAAACCAAACAAACTCAAGGTGTATAAAAGCAATTGTCTAGATGGGCATCTTCTAGACATGCCTGAGAAATAACCAAAACTACACATAACGCTTTTTAGACGGCCGTCTAAAAAGCGTTATGTGTAGAGACTACAAAAAAGAACCAGAATTAACTGGTTCTTTTTTACTACGGTACTGCGTACTACGACTACTGGACAATTTCTCCTTTGGAGTAGGAGTCCAGCTCTGTGTCGCCTACAGCATAGATATCTGCAAGGCCACGACTGCGAAGCGCTGCCATGGTAGCAACAGGTCGAAGCAAACCATTTTCCAAAATATATACCGTTCGTGTACCACCCTTTACCGCTACCCCACTGGGTAACTGCACTATACCAGTGCTACAGGTCGGATATTGTTCGGTTGCGGCAAAGCTTACTATGTCCACCAGCCGAAGTTTCCATGCTTGGAATGCGCCAAAGCTAGCGTATGCTTGTTTGCACAAAGCACTGGTCAAATAGTACACCGTTCGGTCGCCTGCGTACTTAAACGTCGTACCAGAAGGACGAGAGAACAAGGTCGTTGCAGTGTACTCAGATAAATCATTTTGCGCAATTGGCACAATATGTTGGAACACGTACCCTCGCCCTAAAAACTCTCCCCATGTCGCAAAGGTGTAGTACTGACCTCCATCTAATATAAGATGTACTGCCTTATCCGGCGTTCTGACCACCTGTGCGCTTGCAAGCTTTTTTGTTGTTGTACCCGACTGACTAATGCGGAATAAACCACTCTCACCCCACAATACAAAATCCACCGCAGGGGCAACCGTTTGCATAGTAATCTGGTATGTGCCATTCAAAGAACTTGGCACTGTCCACTGAAAACTACTTCCCACTACCCCATTTGCAATAACTGTCGCTTTTGGCATAACTGCTGGACAATAGCTTCCCGAAACGCAGTTATACGTTGGTTGCAGACTGATTTGCACAGGAAGGCTATCGGTACCGCTCCACGTAATGGTGTATTGTTTACCTGCTATCCACTGCGCCCCTTCCGCAGGTGCGCTAATTTGTATCGGTCCAGTGTAGCTATCCTTAGCAGAAATTGTAAACTGAGCGCTTTGGCCACGCAGTGTGCCGCTCACCGTACTTACCACTATATGCCGCGCACCTTGATACGCCGCTGGCAGGTCTTTAGGTATGACCCATGTATACGACCCAGAGTCCGAAATATTCGTCGCTATAGCATAGGGAGCAATTTCCCTAATAGCACACTGTGGCTCAGAATCTAAACAAGCAGGCCGTGGTGCCATAAGCTCAATATTGACGTTTACCGAACGTGCGATACCTGCTGTGTTATCCCAACTGATTGTATAAGAACCCCCGAGCACCCATGTCGAGCCAGCACTGGGACTGGTAACTTGTATCCCTGCTGCGGTGTCTGCCACGGCAATAGAGTACGCCTGTACGCGAGTCGTACCAGTAGCGTCCCGCACAGAAATTGTAAAAGTATACGTCCCAGCTTTTGTTGGAGTACCGGACAAGAATAAACTATCGTACAAATCAATTGGAGCCGTACATGGTGTTGTTATGCAGTTAAACTGTGCGAAGGTTCGAGTAACACCCATTGGCAAATCCCCTGTGAGCGTCCATGCATATGGACGCACGCCACCAGTTGCAGTAAAGACTGCTCGGTAGGGCTTTCCCACAGCTGCAACCCCATACCCATCTTCAGGCGTAATTGCTAATGCATCAACACTTCCGTCCCCTGTTTGCACAGAAAACGCAAAAGTCTGCGTGGTCTGCACCTGCAAAGAATCTGTTACGGTAAATGTTGCAGTGTAGGAACCAACCTGTGTAGGTGTACCAGACACGACCATATCTTCACCTGATACATATGGAGCTGGACAACCAGAAATTCGCGCAGGCATGTTTGCTTGCAACGAGTCGAGTGGCTCAATACAGTTTGTACTACCCGTAGGTTGCAATGACCAAGAAAGTCCAGTTGGTAACCCAGAGACGGTCCACGCATATGGCGCGACACCACCACTTGCAGCAAAATGAGCAGAGAAAAACTTACCCTGTGTACCAGTGAGTGTTTTTGCTAAACTTTTTACTGTTATTTTCCCCACACGAATTGGCGGACCAATAAATGCCGGGTCCGAAACAGCGCCTGCCGAGATTGGAAACGCCAATAGGGCAATAATGCACAATGAAATAATTTTCTGTTTCATATTATATATAGCTCCGTTAGTTAGCCTTTCTAGTAGTATAAGCTCCCTTGTGCAAAACGCCAAGCTTCCGTATACTATAGAAAATTCGTTACAAACTGCATGCTTTGGCTGTCACCAAAGATTACCTGCATACCTATTATAACGCTAGGTCTACAGGTACAGTTACAGGAAGAAAACGTCGCGAAGCGACAAGCGTAAAGTTAAAAGTTCATAATGTTTATAAAGATTTTGGAGCAATTACTTTATAGACTTTCGACTTTATAGACTTTCGACTTGGTGCCTCCGGCGTCGGTAGACCCTGTCGAAGCTCTATCGTTACAGAGTAAATTAAGCACCATTATTTTGCGCTGGCACCTCCCTGAGCTTTGTCGAAGGGGCGCAAAACTCTGACTGGTGTTTTTTTATTTAGAAAATCACCCCTTTCACTTCTCACTACAAATTTACATTAATACGCGCACGTGTCATTGCGAGGAATGAGTCTTCGAATGACGAAGCAATCTAAATCAAATATCTGCATTACTAAGATTGCTTTGTCGAAGACTCCTCGCAATGACAAGAAGGAAAAATATGAACGAACTTCCAAAATCGTACGACCCCGCAGAGACCGAAGCAGCTATTTACAAGCAGTGGATGGATTCTGGCTATTGCAATCCAGACAACCTACCGAAAGAACGGTACGCCAACGCCGAAAGTTATAGCATAATACTCCCTCCACCGAACGTCACTGGGACATTGCACATTGGCCACGCGCTTATGGTGGTTATTCAAGATATTTTAATCCGCTTCCAACGCATGCAAGGTAAGCGAACCCTGTGGATCCCAGGGACAGACCATGCAGCCATTGCAACCCAATCAAAAGTAGAAGCAGAATTAGTAAAAAAAGAAGGAGTAAATAGACACGACCTCGGTAGAGAAGTATTCCTACAAAAAGTAGAAGCCTTTGCCCAAGCAAGCCACGACACCATTGTCAGCCAAGTGAAAGCAATGGGGGCAACTGTGGACTGGAGCCGTGAAGCATACACCCTAGACGCCACCCGAGGACGAGCAGTCAAAGCTGCTTTTAGCAGACTGCACAGCGCGGGACTTATTTACCAAGGTCTCCGAATTGTAAACTGGGATGTAAAAGGTCAGACTACTATTTCAGACGACGAAATTGTCCGCGAAGATCGCCCTGGGAAGTTGTACACGTTCAAATATAGCAAAGACTTCCCTATTTCTATTTCTACATCGCGCCCAGAAACCAAAATTGGAGATAGCGCAGTGGCTGTACACCCCGAGGACGACCGCTACAAGCAATACATTGGTCAAGAATTTGATCTTGTCTTTTGTGGCGCACCACTCCATATCCGCGTCGTCGCAGATGAATCTGTTGACCCAGCGTTTGGAACGGGCGCCTTAGGTGTCACCCCTGCCCATAGCAGCATTGACTGGGATATTGCCCAGAAAAATAATCTCCCCCACAAACAAGTTATAGACGAACGAGGGAAAATGATTTCTGAAAATAGCGACCTACACGGCAAAAAGATTGCTGAAGCGCGAGAAATAATTGCGCAGTGGATTCGTGACAATGACCTTATGGAGCGAGAAGAAGACATAGTGCAAAGCATGGCACTCGCTGAACGAACCAAAGGAGTTATAGAACCGCTCCCGAAAGAGCAGTGGTTTATAGATGTAAACCGTGAGTTTGCCATGCCTCATTCCGAAATTGCTGGGATAGAAACAGGCGAAATTGTGACACTCAAACGTCTCATGCGCCATGTGGTAGAAACAAAGCAAATTGGCATACTTCCCGAACATTTTGAAAAAATTTACTTCCATTGGATAGACAACTTACGCGACTGGTGTATCTCCAGACAAATTTGGTATGGCCACCAAGTCCCGGTTTGGTACGACGAGTCAGGAGCGCACCATGTCGCACGCGAGCAAAAAGTATTCCTTGCGCGTCATGCACAATGCGAAGACAATGCGCAGAACATTTTAGCCCGTCCTGAAAGTGCTTTAACAGAGCTCGGCCGTGACCAAGCGAAAGCGCTCGCAGACTCCCTACGGGACAAACAGGTAACCAAGATTATTGCATCCCCTCTCGTGCGAGCCCAGCAAACTGCAGCAATCGTTGCAGCAGAACTTGGCATACCAACAGAGAGTATTGAAACTTGGGAACATATAAAAGAAATACACGTTGGCGAACTGATTGGAAAAGCAGAAGACACTACTCTGCACGGCTTTGCACAGGCACAACAAGCAGGGACTGGCGAAAGCCTAGACAGCATTGCCGAGCGCGTACAAAAAACTATACACGACCTTGAACAGGTCAAAACCGAAGGCGCTATTGCTGTGGTCGCGCATGGTGGTTTTAATGCAGTACTTATGGCAGGCTTGGAAGGCAAACCAAAAGAGCAATACGTCGCATACCGCACAAAAATCGGCACCATACCAAACGCTTCTGCTACAGAACTAGTGGTCGTACAAGAGCCACAAGGGGAAAATCTAAAGCAAGATACAGACACGCTTGATACTTGGTTTTCTTCTGGCTTGTGGACCATGAGCACACTTGGTTGGCCAAACAATACTCCTGACCTGCGTGAATTCCACCCCACTACCGTTCTGGAAACAGGCTACGATATTCTCTTTTTCTGGGTAGCACGCATGGTACTGCAAACAACATACCTCAGTGGTCAAGTACCATTCAAAACCGTCTATTTACACGGACTTGTTCGAGACGCCCAAAAGCAAAAGATGAGCAAAAGCAAAGGCAATATTGTTGACCCACTCGACATGATTGCAAAGTATGGGACCGATGCTCTCCGGTTCGCTCTAATATTTAACACCGCCCCTGGGACCGACATTGCTTTGGCAGAAGACAAGATAAAAGGCATGAAGCACTTTGCGAACAAGGTGTGGAATATTGCACGGTTTGTGATGACAAACCTAGAAATTGCTGATTTCAAAGTGCAAAATGCAAAATTGGAGCCAAAACCAATTACGGAGGCGGATACGGCAATATTGGGCAAGCTGCGAGAAACTACTGCAACTGTTACAGCAAGTATTGAAAAGTTTCAGCTACATGAAGCAGCACAAAGCTTATACCAATTTATTTGGTCTGATTTTGCAGATGTCTATATAGAAGCGTCCAAGGCACAGATGCAAGATGAAGCGCAGAAAGCAAACACTCAACATGTACTACTACATGTCACCGTGAGCATTTTGCATTTACTGCATCCGTTCATGCCTTTTGTTACTGAACACATTACAAACCTGCTGCGCGAACGAGGACTGTACCCACATACTGACCCCCTACTCATCTCCCAGTGGCCTCAGTAAAAAGCAAGGCTGCCACACAGACCACCAAACCAGCTTTGGTGGTTTTGTGTTGATGGGCACCATCTGCAGTGGCTGCAGATGGTGCCCATCAACAGCGCTCAAACTAAAAACAGTGAAGAGAATCCAATGGAGTAATAAGTAATTATTCTATTTATTTGCTAGAATACATGTGTCGGTGCAAATATTTCTGCACAGCAAACATGGAAACAAAAAAATTGTGGTATGCAAAATCAAAAACTGAGTTATTTGCATATTTCGATGCTGGCCCACAAGGGCTGCAAAACTCAGAAGTCATAAAACGTCAAAAACACTTTGGCAAAAACATACTCCCCACCGCAAAACCGGAGTCTGTTTTTACTTTATTCATTCGCCAATTTCAAAACCCACTCATTTACCTCCTCCTCGCAGCTGCTGGTACAGTCGCAGCTATGGGTGAATATAGCGATGGGAGCATAATTGCAGCGGTACTACTGATTAATGCGACAATTGGCGCGCTCCAAGAAGGGCGAGCCGCCAGAACTCTGGCATCATTGCAAAAATTAGTCACCACCAACGCCACAGTTATTCGAAACAATGAAGAACTGGTTGTGCTCGACGAGGAATTAGTTCCTGGTGACATTATCGTACTGCGCGAAGGGGAAAAGGTCCCTGCAGATTGTCGTATTGTAGACCAAGCGTCCGTACGAGTAAACGAATCGAGCTTAACAGGAGAATCGGTATCGCAAGAAAAACATGCCCAGACCATACCCACCACCACCCCACTCCCCACAACCGACCAAAAAAACATGCTGTTTCGGGGCACGCTTATTACTTCTGGTAACTGTAAAGCACTCGTTGTCGCCACTGGGATAAACACCATTTTGGGTAGCATCACAGGTCAGGTCACTCAAATCCACCACGAAATCCCCCTACAGAAAAACATCCGGCACTTAGCCAACATCCTTATTGTTGTCGTTGCTTTGATTAGCCTTACCCTCTTTTCTTTTGGACTGTGGAATGGAATGCAAATCCGCGAACTCTTTAGTATTGTAGTATCTCTTGCAGTATCTATTATCCCCGAAGGGTTACCGATTGCAGTCACACTAATACTCGTAAGCGGAGTATACCGCATGAGCAAGCGAAACGCACTCGTAAAAAAACTACAAGCGATTGAAGCACTGGGCCAAGTCAGTGTTATTGCAGTAGATAAAACTGGCACTCTCACGAAAAACGAAATGACGGTTACCGAAGTAGTTATTGGTAACTCACATTTTATGTTTTCTGGTAATGGCTACACCGAGCAAGGCGAAGTAACGCTTGAGGATATACAAACCACCACTACCAGTCACCCCGAACTTGCAAGCGCTGCTGTGGTATTTGCACTCTGTGGTAATGCACGAATTACCCACGACCAAGTTACCAACGCTGTACAAATTGCTGGCGACCCAACCGATGCAGCGCTCGTTGTTGCCGCACGAAAGCTGGGCGTGGATCGAGACGACCTCCTCGCTCGCTACCCACTTGTGGAAGAACTTCCTTTTGATTACAAACGTAAATTCCACGCTACTGTCTACGAAATAGAGGGTAGTAATTTTATGTCTGCAGTTGGCGCAGTAGAAAGCATTCTCCCCCTTTGCCCCGACGCACAAACACGATCGGTACTACTCCAAGCGAGGAATGCGAGCAAAAAAGGGTTACGAGTACTCGCGTTTGCATACAGCAAAAAAGTAAAAGCATCTGGCACGGAACTCCCAAAGCTCACCTTTGGCGGTTTAGTGTATATGACAGACCCCCTACTTCCTGGGATCGCCGAAAGCACTGAACTGCTTCGCTCTGCAGGGATTTCGGTTGTCATGATTACCGGTGACAATGCCGTCACTGCTAAAGCAATAGCACAAGAGGCGGGTATTTTTCGAGAACAATCCTTAGTATTGACGAGCCAAGAACTACATAAGCTATCTGGGGCAGCGTTGTCCGAAAAACTGGAGAATGTTTCTGTATTCGCACGAGTCACCCCAGAAGATAAACTTTGGCTCGTACAACAATATGGCAAAGCAGGAAAGATTATTGCCATGACTGGTGATGGCGTGAACGACGCACCTGCACTACTCGGAGCGGATATCGGTATGGCCATGGGCGATGGTGGCACAGAAGTCGCAAAAGAGTCAGCAGATATCGTACTGCTCGATAATAACTTCAAAACAATCGTAGCAGCAGTCGAAGAAGGAAGAAATATTTACTTAGTCATTCGGAAAGTACTCTTGTTTTTATTCTCCACATCCCTCGGAGGTCTATTCACGATTAGCGCTTCTGTGTTGTTTGGCTTGCCGTTACCAATTTTGGCCGTGCACATTCTATGGCTAAACTTCTTTACCGATGGAGCACTCACTATGGCGCTCGGTCTTGAGCCGAAAGCAAACACAGAACTCACCACCTCATTTTCTAAACCATCGCGCTACCTCATTGATAAAAGCCTACTATTCCGCACAGCCTGGTTAGGAAGTGTTATGGCTGTTGTGACCACATATGTCTTTATGCATACTTCTGGAGAGCTTATATACCGGCAAACCATAGCGCTCACCCTTTTGGCAGTACTACAGTGGTGCAATGCTTGGAATACTCGTTCAGAGCGGAGCTTACTTTTGAGCAAGCCGTGGAAAAACCCGTGGCTGCTACTTGCCACAGCCTTTGCGGCACTGCTCCAGCTTGCGGCGCTCTACTGGACACCACTGCAAAACATACTCAAAACAACACCTATATCATTGGCTGACTGGCAAAGCATACTCCTTTGGGCAACAAGTATCTTCTTTGCAGATGAGTTGTACAAACTCCTTCGCAGACTTTTTACTCGCCCATCCCGCGTCCACTAACACACACCCCACCAGCCTCAGAGAAGAACTAATACTAAAAAGCCCCGACATGTGTCGGGGCTTTTCTCTTAGAATTACTCAGATACTGAGTGTTTCTATTCACCTTCTTCTGGGTTCGTTTCTGCTGGGAGTGGTGCTGGAGCTGCGGTTTGAATCGCCTCTGCCATTTCCATTCCAGTGAAGCTATCCATGGTTGGTTGGAACATTTCTTCTGCGCCAGGGATTGCAGCATCTTTGTTGAACCCTGTACCTGCAGGAATCAGTTTTCCAATAATCACGTTTTCCTTCAGACCGCGGAGGTAGTCGGTTTGACCAGTGACTGCCGCAGAAATAAGTACGCGTGTTGTTTCTTGGAACGATGCAGCTGCGAGCCAGCTGTCGGTATTGAGAGAAGTCTTGGTAATACCCATGAGCAACTGTTCGTACTGTGCAGGGCGAAGTCCTTGTGCGGTAATCTGCGCATTCATTTCACGCAAACGAGCCAAGTCCAAGGTTTCACCAGAAAGCAATCCGGTGTCCCCTGGGTCAGTAATGCGCACTTTGGAGAACATCTGGCGAACAATAACTTCCAAATGTTTATCGTTAATGGACGCACCCTGAGAGGAGTACACTTCTTGGGAGCTCTTTACCACGTAGTCTTGCGCTGCTTGTGTCCCTCGGAGCATGAGCACTTGTTCTGGGTTCAAGCTACCTTCGGTCAAGGCTTGTCCCTTGGCAACCAAATCTCCGTCTTTCACTTTCAAGCGGAAAGAAGTTGGTACCAAATATTCACGCATCTGTTCTGACTCGTGGATAACAGTCAACTTGCCTTGACTGACACGAACAATTCCGGCATTGGTAGCTTTCACTGCCTTACCTGCTTCGTCCATGTACAATACTTCCCCACTGGTCACTTTTTCCCCATCTCGCATGCTGGTAGGAGTCCCTGCTGGAAGCGCAAACACGTCTTTTGCAACGTCTGCAGCTTCAATGGTGATTAAGTATTCTTTGCTGGAAGCTTTGGTAATGTGCACTTCACCATCTATTTCTGCCATAGTGGCTTGCGCTTTTGGATTTCGTGCTTCGAACAATTCTTCTACACGAGGCAAACCTTGGGTAATGTCTTCTGCGGAGAACGCACCACCAGAGTGGAACGTACGCATAGTCAACTGTGTCGCTGGTTCACCAATACTCTGCGCTGCCACAATACCTACCGCAGCACCCAATTCCACCATCTTGTTAAACCCAAGATCAAAACCGTAACAGGTGCGGCAGATACCACGGGTCAAACGGCATTTCAATACTGAACGGCATTTGATTTCAGCAATATCTGTGTATTCTTCTGCGATCTTCTTTGCAGTGAGTTCGTCTATCGCATCGTTGCGATGAAGCACCACTTGCCCACCAGAGACAACATCTGTTGCTACTACGCGACCAAAGAGTTGTTTATCCAAAGAGCGACCTTGTGCCACTGCTTCTGCACGGCTAATAACAAGGTAGTCCTCTGTACCACAATCTTCGGCGTTCACCACGATATCTTGTGCAACGTCAACCAAACGGCGAGTGAGGTACCCTGCGTCAGCAGTTTTCAAAGCGGTGTCAGACATACCTTTTCTGGACCCGTGGGTAGAAATAAAGTACTCAAGCACTTGCAAACCTTCTTTGAAACCGTGCCTACATGGCAACTCAATAACTGCACCAGATGGGTTTACCACCAACCCCTTCAGACCTGCCATCTGAGTCAACTGAGAAACAGAACCACGACCACCGGAGTTGAAAATATAGTCTACAGAGCTATGCTCAGCTACAGTTTTTGCAACCAGCTTTGCCACAGACTCTGAAACACCAGCCCAAATTTCTACAACGCGTCCATATCGTTCTTGATCTGTAAGCAGTCCTTCTTGGAACTGGTCAAATGCTGCTTCTACTTCTGTATCTGCTGCAAGCAACAAAGATTCCTTTTCTGGTGGCACATGCAAATCGTCCATGCCCCAAGAAATACCAGAGCGCTTCATGTACGTAAACCCTGTGCGCTTCACATCGTCAATTAACGCAGCAGTTCTGTCTGCACCCAACAACCGGTATGCTTCGCGAACTAAGGCTTGCAACTTCTTTTTGTCAAAGTTTTCGTTGCGATACCCGAGCTCTGCTGGCACTACTTTGTTAAAGATTAAGCGCCCTACAGAAGTCTCTACGAGCTCTTCTGGTTGGTCTTGCTTCACTGCAATCCGCACTTTGATTGGAGCTTGGATGTGAATGAAGTTGTTGTTATACGCCAAAATTGCTTCTTGCGCATTGGAGAACACTTTCCCAGTACCTTTTACCCCTGGGTGTAGCTTTGTAATATAGTAGCACCCGACAACAATGTCCTTATCTGCGGTCATAACTGGATCCCCTGAAGCAGGTTTGAGCAAGTTGTGCGCAGAAACCATAATCTCTCGCGCTTCACGCTGTGCTGGTTCAGTTAATGGGACGTGGACAGCCATTTGGTCACCATCGAAGTCAGCGTTAAACGCAGCACATACGACAGGGTGCAACTGGATTGCCTTACCTTCAATCAATACTGGTTGGAAGGCTTGGAAACCAAGTCTGTGCAAGGTTGGGGCGCGGTTCAGCAAGACATAGTGATCCTTGGTAACTTCTTCCAAGATGTCATATACCTCGGTACGGCCCTGTTCGATAAGTCTGTTTGCACTTCGTACGTTATGTGCAAATTCACGAGCAATAAGTTTGGAGATTACAAATGGCTTGAACAATTCAAGCGCCATGCGCTTTGGCAAACCACATTGATGCAACTTCAGTTCTGGACCAACCACGATAACGCTACGGCCAGAATAGTCGACACGTTTACCGAGCAAGTTTTGACGAAAACGACCTTGCTTCCCTTTGAGCATATCTGCCAAGGAGCGAAGCTTTCTGCGTTGACCAGTAGAAGCGGTTACTTCTTTACCATGACGAACAGAGTTGTCGATAAGCGCGTCGACAGCTTCTTGCAACATACGTTTTTCGTTGCGCGTAATAACCTCTGGAGACTTAATCTCTAGCAGTTTTTGCAAACGATTGTTGCGGTTGATAACACGACGATACAAATCATTCAAATCGGAAGCCGCAAAGCGACCACCGTCGAGTTGTACCATTGGACGCAAATCTGGTGGAATAACAGGAAGGTTCGAAATAAGCATCCACTCTGGGCGAAGCCCAGCGGCAATGAAAGATTTAATAACTTTCAAACGGCGCAAACCCTTTTTTGCTGCTTGGCCTTCTAAGCCTTTCAAAGTAGCTTCAAGTTCAGTCGCCAATGTTTCGAGGTTCACTTCTTCGAGCAAGCCTTTGAGTGCCTCTGCTCCAATCCCTGCTTTGAACACAGGACCATACTTCATGGACAAGTCACGGTATTGTAGTTCAGAGATAACTTGCATTTTGCGGATGCTCTTGAGCTCACTTCTGGCTTGATCTCGCACTGACTCGAGCGCAGATGCTTCTCGCTGCCACGCGTCTTTCAAACGGGTAACTTCGGCGTCAATTTTTGCAGCAAGCACGTCTTGGTCATCGGTACCTTTCCCCTCTTGCTTCATAGTAGAGCGAGTTTTATCGATGAGCTGTTCAAAGCGTACTTCGATTTCTTTCTTTTTACTCTTGTACTCATGCTCTATCTGGTCCATCATTGCTTGTCGTGCAGCATCATCGACATAGGTGATGATATAGGATGCAAAATAGACAACCTTCTCAAGCTCTTGTACACCTAAATCGAGAATCAAACCAATACGAGAAGGCACGCCACGCAAAAACCAAATATGCGCAACTGGTACGGCGAGTTCAATATGCCCCATGCGTTCACGACGCACAGACGCTTTCGTAACCTCTACACCACATTTGTCACAAACAATACCTTTGTAACGAATGCGTTTGTACTTACCACAGTAACATTCCCAATCCTTGGTAGGCCCAAAGATTTTTTCGTCGAACAAACCATCCCGTTCAGGACGTTGGGTGCGGTAGTTTATGGTTTCCGGCTTAGTCACCTGTCCGTGTGACCATGAAAGAATAGTCTCGGGTGATGCCATTTTAATGCGAACACCTTTGAATTCTTCTGTTTGAGTTTGGGTAAACATATGAGTAGTTAAAAGTTTCTAAAGTTTCTAAAGTTTATAAAGTTTGTAAAGTCTGACTATAATAAACTTTCTACTTTATGAGCTTGATAAACTAGCGCTTAGCATCTTCGCTAAAATCTAATGGCGCTTCGAGCACAGGCGCCGTCGGACCTTCGGCTACCTCTCCGTCAATAGACAGCTCACTTTGGTTTGTCCCCAAAAGTTCTACGTCTAACCCTAAGCTTTGTAACTCTTTGACCAATACACGGAACGACTCTGGGACGTTTGGCTTTTTAATCGGCTCACCCTTTACAATCGATTCATACGTTTTACTTCTTCCCACAACGTCGTCAGACTTTATAGTCAACATTTCTTGCAATGTATGTGCGGCACCATATCCTTCCAACGCCCATACTTCCATTTCTCCAAAACGCTGCCCACCGAACTGAGCTTTTCCACCAAGTGGTTGCTGTGTAATGAGCGAGTATGGCCCAATGGATCTGGCGTGCATCTTGTCGTCTACCAAGTGATGCAGCTTCAGCATGTAGGCAACACCTACTGTCGTACGTTCGTCAAAGGCTTCTCCAGTTTTTCCATCGTACAACTGAATCTTACCGTCAGTAGAAAGACCAGCCTTCGTAAGCTCTGTCTTAATTTCTGTTTCGGTCACACCGTCGAGCACTGGGGTCGCTACTTTATATCCAAGTTCGCGAGCAGCCATACCTAAGTGAGTTTCCAGAATCTGCCCCAAGTTCATACGGCTTACCACACCAAGTGGGTTCAAGATAATGTCGACTGGGCGACCATCTGGCAAGAACGGCATATCTTCGACTGGAACGATTTTGGAAATAACACCTTTGTTACCATGGCGTCCGGCCATTTTGTCACCAACTTGAATCTTGCGAATCACCGCAACAGAAACTTGAATTGAACGGATAACACCGGAAGGAAGCTTATCCCCTGCTTCTCTGCTCCACTCACGAATATTTACCACTTTTCCGTATTCACCATGCGGCAAGTTCAAGGAGGTGTCTTTTACATCGCGAGACTTTTCTCCGAAGATAACGCGTAACAATTTTTCTTCTGGTGTCAGGTCTGTTTCACCCTTTGGAGTGATTTTACCAATCAGAATATCACCAGCTTTTACTTGCGCACCAATACGGATAACTCCATTTTCGTCTAAATCCTTCAGTTTTTCTTCTCCCACGTTTGGAATATCGCGAGTAACTAATTCTGGACCCAGTTTGGTATCGCGGACATCAATGCGGAAATCTTCAATGTGAATAGAAGAGTATCTATCTTGCTGTACCAAACGGCTCGACAAGATAATAGCGTCTTCATAGTTGTACCCATCCCAAGACAAGAATGCTACTAACACATTTTGCCCAAGGCCAAGCTCGCCACCTTCAGTAGAAGCACCATCAGCGAGCAAATCTCCAGCTTTTACTTTTTGTCCCTTGGACACACGAGGGATCTGGTTGATACAGGTACCGCTGTTCGTACGCAAAAACTTGAGTACAGGATACTCTTTCTTTTTCCCGTCTTCTCCTGCAACAACAATCTTATCGCCCAACACCTGAACTACTTCACCATCTTCTTCTGCCACAATAACCGCACCACTATCGCGCGCAGCTTTACGCTCCATACCAGTACCTATAATAGGTGCCTGTGGTACGAGACAGCTTACTGCCTGACGTTGCATGTTCGAACCCATCAACGCACGGTTTGCGTCATCGTGTTCCAAAAATGGGATTAAGCTTGTAGTTACAGAGATAATCTGTTTTGGAGAAAGGTCGACACAATCAATGTCTTCTGCTTCGCCAATCGAAGGCACGCTGCGCACACGCACTGGCACACGACCTGGAGCAAAATAACCTTTTTCATCTACCACAACATTTGCTTGTCCAATAGTCATACGTTCTTCTTCGAACGCATCCAAATATTCAATTTCTTCGGTGAGACGAGCCTTGAGCAACACTTCTTCGAGACCAGCTACTTTTGCAAGCTCTTTTGCAACCGATGTAGTAATTTCGTCGCCTGCTTTTACAACCAATTTCGTACCATTGTGTACGTCTACTCTGCTTATTTCACCTACTGCATCTTTCCCATCGTTCATGGCAGTTTTGCGAGCCAAGCGATATGGAGTTTCTACAAAACCAAATTCATTCACACGAGCATAGGTTGCCAAGTGAGACACCAAACCAATGTTTGGACCTTCAGGTGTCGTAATAGGGCAAAGTCTGCCGTAGTGAGAACGGTGTACGTCACGCACTTCAAAACCAGCGCGTTCACGAGACAAACCGCCAGGACCCATCGCAGACAATCGGCGCTTGTGTTCTAACTCTGCCAAAGGATTTGTTTGGTCCATGAACTGAGACAGCTGTGAGGAAGAGAAAAATTCTTGCGTCGCTGCCACGATTGGGCGAACATGAATCAACTGTGCTGGAGTGACTGTCTCAAGATCTGCCAAAGACATACGGTCTCGAGCGATACGAGCCATACGAGCAAGACCAACACGATAGCGAGTTTGGATTAACTCCCCTACTGCACGAACACGTCGGTTTGCTAAGTGGTCGATATCGTCAGCTTGGTCTTGTGTGTTGTTCAGCCGAATGACTTCGCGAATAGTAGAAACCAAATCTTCTTTCGTCAGAATAGGGCTCGCGTTCTCTTGTGAAAAACCCATGCGCTGGTTGAACTTATATCGTCCAACTTCGGACAAATCGTACCGTTCAAAATTAAAGAACATGGCAGAGATTAAGCTGCGTGCATTATCTACTGTTGCCAAATCCCCTGGGCGAACACGCTTGTACACTTCACGGAAACCTTCATCGGAGTTCGAGCTTGCGTCTTTTTCTAAAGTTGCTTGGATAAATTTAACCTCAGCATCTGTGTCAATATCTTTAAACTGTTCGAGGATTTCTTCGTTGGAAGACAAACCAAACACACGCATGAGTGCAGTAACTGGAATGCGTCGTTTGCGATCTATCTTTACACCAATAACGCCTGCGGCGTCTGTATCGAATTCTAACCATGCACCACGGCTTGGGATTATTTTTGCGCCATACAAATTTTTCCCTCGGTAGTTTTCACTGCTGAAAAATACACCTGGAGATTTGATAAGCTGGCTCACGACAACACGTTCTACACCATTGATGATGAAGGTACCGCGTGGAGTCATAATAGGAAAATCACCAAAGTACACATCTTGTGTCTTGGTTTTTCCAGTTACCTTATTTACCAATTTTGCAGAAACGTATAACGGAGCTTCGTACGTCGCATTGCGCTCACGAGCAGTAGTCTCGTCGTATTTGGCTTTGTCAAAAAAGTGATCACCGAATGAAAGCTCTAAGCTCTTACCGGTAAAATCCCTAATTGGATTAATTTCTGACAATAACTCTTTGAAACCACGGTCAAAGAACCAGCGGTATGAGTTCAGTTGAACCTCGATTAAATTCGGCAGGTTCACCATTTCGTGGGTACGTCCAAAAAAGTTCCGCTTTTGGACATCCCGTTCGCTTGCCCGAGCGGTTTGTACCGCAATTTTCGGCTTGCTTGGCATGGGTATGCTCTTTCCCTGTTGTATTTAAGCGCAAAACACAACACTGCAAGTTTTTTCCTTGCATACTAATGATCTTGTAATACGGCTCGGTACAGTGTTTCTTCCAAAGATCGTGTGGGAGGAGTGCCAAAATAAATTGCTTTTAGATAAAAGGGTTTTTAGGCTAAAAAATGGACGAAATGCATTTTTGAGCATAAAAATAGGCCTTTTCTACCTGCAAAACCGGCAAAAAAGACTCTTTTATTTCCCTACCTATAACAATTCATGCGCATATATTGCATTATACTTGTCAAGGGTCATTTGTCAAGCCTTTTTTAGGCATTTCCCCAGCATATCCACAGAGGGGGATAACTTTCATATAACCATGCAAGCATATAAACATCTAAGCATGTAAGTACAGAGGAAGCAACCAAAAAACTCCTTAAATAAGACAGTTTATGCTTATATGCTTTCATGTTTCTATGTTTATATGCCTCTGCAGGTGGTATACTTCCTTCATGATTGCATTTTTAGAAGGCACCGTTGCGCATATTTCCCCCAACTCAATAATCATCAACGTGGGTGGGGTTGGGTACAAGGTCTTTGTTACCCCCAAAACCCTTGGCCTACCCCTTGGAAGCGCAGTTGTACTGTTCACGTACCACAAAAGCAGCGACGACGGCCAAGCCTTGTACGGCTTTCCTGAACCGACAACCTTAGATTTCTTTGAACTCCTGCTTACCGTCTCTGGTGTCGGACCAAAAATCGCTTTAGCCATACTCTCTGCAGGTGACCCTGAAATGCTTCGCACAGCGATTGCTGGCCAAGACATAGGGCTATTCAGCCACATTGGGGGTGTCGGCAAGAAAACAGCAGAACGCATTATTGTAGAACTGAAAGACAAAGTTGGAATAGCTAGTACCCTTGTTTCCGGTAGTGCGTCTAACGACTTATTCACCGCACTCATAGGGCTTGGCTACACCACAGCAGAAGCAAGACAAACAGTCAGTCTTGTCGACCTCACCATGCCGGTTGAACAACAGCTCAAACAAGCATTAAAGCTTTTGAGCAGATAGTAAGTCAAATGCACAATTTTTAATTTTGCAATTTTAAAATAATGCATTCAGTGTTAAAATTTTACAAAATAGCATAGCCTATTCGCAGCGCATACAATGTCACTACAAATCCTAATCAATCCGTCAGAAGAGCTGTATACCTCATTTGTTATTGCAAACAACGGGAGTTTTTTGCAAAGCTTTGGATGGGGGCAGTGGCAAGAGACAAATGGTCGTACTCCGGTGCGTTTTTTGGTACAAGACGAACAGAATAAAACTATTCTCGCAGCACAATTTCTGACCCACCATCTCCCCGCAGGTAAAACGTATCTCTACTGCCCGTATGGACCGGTGGTTAATTGCAAATTGCAGGATACAGAATGCAAAGTGGCAATAGAAACACTACTTGAACATATGCAAGCTACATTTTCCGATGCAGTATTCATTCGCCTAGAGCCCACCCAACCCCTCTCGCTACAACCTACCACCTACCACCTACAACCTACTCTCCACATTCAACCCGGCAGCACCATCACACTCAATCTACAGCAAGATGCAGAATCACTGCTCGCAGGTATGCACCCAAAGACCCGCTACAACATTAAAGTTGCAGAACGAAAAGGGGTAGAGATACAACCACTGGAAACTACAGAGGCACAAGCAGAAGCGGCGGCGTTGTTTGTGGATACGCTCGTACGCCGGAAACTAGTGTCGCCCCCTGCTTCGTACTACAAAAAACTCCTTGCAACAAAAACTCTTACCACAAGTGGACTTGGTGCTTACTACAACGGACAACTTGTTGCCTGCGGCCTCTTTGTTGACTTTGGCCACGTCCGTACCTATCTCTTTGGCGGGTCCAGCACCGAACACAAAAATGTTATGGCACCCTACTTACTCCACTGGACCGCAATACAAAATGCACAAACAAATAAATTGACCACTTACGACTTCTTTGGCGCAGAAGGAGCAGTAAGTGACGGTTCTGGCTTCGCACGATTCAAACAAGGTTTTGGTGGTACAACCATTCCGTACGCTGGCGCGTGGGATATAGTACTAAACCCTATATGGTATACAGGTTACAAACTCCTCCGCACTCTCAACCGTTGGGCAAAGCACAAATAAGAAATAGAGTTGGGACAACTGCTACTTTAAATAAAACACCACGGACAGTTCTCTGTCCGTGGGTTATTTTTTAAAATCTATTACTTGGCCTGCTTTGTACGGAAACCAATTCTATTAGTAGGTGTATGTTTTGGCTGAATATACTTTTGAATAAGCTCAAGTAAAGTTTTTACATCGGTACTATGTGTGCGCTCTAGTTGGTCAACTTTCTTTGAAAGTTCTTTATGCGCAGCGAGAATAGACCGGAGACGTACAAACGCACGCACAACTTGCACACTCGTAGCTACAGCAACTGCACTGTTTAAAATAGTTGCTAACATAACCGCACCATGTTCCGTAAACACATATGGTCTAAAACGTGGGTCACGATGCTTCTGTGAACCGGTCGCAAATTGCGACCGGTTAGTATCAATCATTTCTGCTCCAGTCAATTGGAACATAAAATCTTCTGGGAAACGCTTTTTATTTCTTTTTACTTGCTCATTGAGTCGCTTAGTACTTACTCCATACAAGTATGCCAAATCGCTATCCAGCATTACTTTTTGCCCACGTATGAAAAGTATCTTCTGTTCGATAGTATCTGATACAATAATTTGATTTTTGTTACTCATGGTAAAAAATTCAATTTATTTACTCACAAACTCCCCTGTTTCGTTCACGTCTATGGTTACCGAGCCACCACGATCAAGCTGTTTGGAAAGCAGCAACTTTGCAATAACCGACTCCACATGGTCTTGAATGTACCGACGGACAGGGCGACCACCGAGAAGTGGGTCGAATGCTTCGACTGCAACTTTGTGAATTGCGGTATCGCTGAATGCAAGTTTAATTTTCTTTTCCAAGAGCCGCTTGGTAACCTGGGCCAACTGCAACCGAGTAATTTGTTCGACCTCTGCTATTTCCAGCGGTCTAAACAAGATGACAGAATCAAAACGGTTCAAAAATTCCGGCCGATAGTAATTAGTGAGAATCTTTTCTAGTAACTCAGATTTAATTTGTTCGAGCGGACGGCCCTCGGTAATCCCCGCTTGAATCTCTGGAGTCCCCGCGTTGCTCGTGGCAATAATTATGGTATGGGTTAAATCTAATGTCTGCCCACTTGCTGTTGTAATTCGCCCATCTTCTAATACTGCTAAAAATAAGTTCAGTACATCTGGGCTCGCTTTTTCCAACTCATCGAGTAAGAACAAACAAAATGGATATGTTTTCAAGTGCGTTATAAATGGCGTACTCGTTTGCTGCCCTGGCGCACCAACAAGTTTCCGCATGCCATCGTCCCCTCTATATTCAGACATATCCAAGCGCAACAAGTAACGCTCGTCTCCAAAATAAACTGCAGCCAGCGTTTTTGCTAACTCAGTCTTACCCACACCCGTAGGCCCAACGAATAAGAAGCTTGCCAACGGACGCTGCCCGCTCGAAAGCCCACTCCGCGCCCTGCGCATACCCTCTGACACTGCTACCACTGCTTCTTTCTGCCCTACCACCCGTCCAGCAATATCCGTTTCAAGGTGCAGCAACTTCTCTGCTTCGTTTTGAGTAAAACTTGCAGTTGGTACATGTGTCTTTTCTGCTACCACGACTTGAATAGACTCTGGGGTAATGAGCTTCGCAGGACCTTTGGGTAATGTTTTTACTTTCTGCGCCGCAGCTTCCAATACGAGGATGGTTTTTTGTGGTTGCCCAACATCTTTAAAGTACTCATCGGTCAAATGCACTGCTTCTTCTATTGCTTGGTACTCGAAAAAGGCACCAGTTACTCCTTCTAACTGACTCGCTCGCATACAACTTGCAAGCATGACCCCCGCAAAAGAGAGATCGGTCAACTCATACCGAGCAAACCGCTCATCAAAGTTCGCACTATTGCGCAGCGTGGTTTGGTAATCCTCTGGAGTGGTAGTGGCAATAACAGCAATTGGACTATTTTCTATATGATTCACTAACACCTCTAATAAAGACAATCCTTCGCTGCCCGACGCCTTAGCCAGCTGTTGTATGTCGTCTATAGCAAAAACGATATTACCCGAATGCTCTGCTTCTCTAAAAATATTCAGCAAAGCTTGTTCTGGGTTGATGTTACTTCCTAAAATCCCTGCCAGCTCTAGCCGTATTAACCGCTTATCTTGAATGGGTGTCGGCACTTGTTCCGAAGCCATACGATATGCCAAATCTGCCAATACCGTACTCCGTCCTGTACCAACCGCACCAGTGACCAACACGCTCTTCCCACTTGTCGTGAGTAATTCCACAATTTTATCTGTATCTTCATCCCTCCCTCGAGTCAAAGGTAAGCGGTGGTACTTTGCAGCAATGGTTAAATCCACACTGAACTGGTCCAAATATGGCGTAGGCACAGCAGTGAGCCCCTTGTTTAAACCACGATCGCTTTTATGTCGTGCTAACTTCCGAAATATTTGGTCATCTGCGAGTAACACATCGAGATTAAAAATCCACCCCGCAATTACTTCTAGTTTTTCTGTAGATAAATCACGGTTGAAAAATAGTTTCTGCACTGGATGCTCTTCTGGGAGCACTTTAACCAAAGCACATAACAGCATAAGCGGATCCACAGAGCGGTTGCGAAGCACTAACCCTTCCCGCACCGCCACAAAAGGGATTTGGTGCAGATATTCATCTTTCCCACTCGCCACATCACTAGTTTGCGTAGCTATTTCTTGCAGCTCTTTTTCTATTACATCTGGGTTTACACCAAACCGGAAAAAGACCAACCTGATTGAATGGTGTTTCAGGAGGGCTAAAAACAATGCAACCACTGTGGGCTCAGTTGTTGTGGTATATGCAGGAACAGAGTTCCACACCTGCCGAGCACCCTGTGTAAACAACGCGTATACATCGAGCTCTTCTCCACGCGAAGCCCAGTGAGACAAATTAGCAGCAGAAAGCACCCGCGTGACTTCGTACTGCGCTGCCTGTTGAATCTTTCGCGCCCAGAGATACAACGCTGCAAACACACCAACCCACAAAAATATATTCAGAAAACGAGACTGCACAAAAAACAGCAATTCAGATTCTTGCAACGCGTAGTAATAGAGTCCATACGCAAAAGCTGCCACACCCACACCAGCAACGACATACAACACAATATCTACAAATTGATTTGTTTTGGTAACAGCTTTTTCTGTAACAATACGAGCAGTCGAAAAACTCCCAGAGAACCGAAGCCTGAGCTCACCCAAGCGAGCACTGAGTGGCCAGCCACTACTTTGTTGCTCAAATTCTAATTCAGATATATCCATACACTTAGGCAATTATGTTAAATAGTTGGAACACAATCATGATCACAGCAATCGGTAAAGCGACAATATGCAGGAAAAACAAAGCAACTGCCCCCAATAAACGAGCAATGGTCCAGAAAAAAAGAAAAATGACTAAGATGCACCGGATAAAAATACTGACTGCTCGCCCCTCTCGGGTGGTGTCGCCGTACAGTGGCTGAGTTAAATTTTTCACAAAAATCAGTAGTCCTGTGGAGCGCAAAATAAACTGGCAACGCTGCACACAGTGCCGCCACGCCAAGACGAGCCCTTCGGAATACCACCAAATAGGAAAAGTAATGAGCGAAAGTGGTTGATTATTCATATTGGTAGTATACCACCACTGATAAATGCTTAATTTCTAATTTTCAATTTTTAGAATATACTTTTTTACTCAAAACTAAAAATTGGAAATTGCTAAATGAACCCGTTATACTACCCGTATGATACAAGCCATCAAACGCCTCGGTCGTACAATTATTCCTAAACGGCTATTTAAGCTCGCCCAACCAATTTGGCACGGTATGTGGGCGGGTATTGCGCACTGGTATTTTGGCAAACCCAGCGACTCTCTTGTGGTAATTGGTATTACGGGAACAAAGGGCAAAACCTCGACTGCGCATATTGTGTACCAGCTACTCAATAACCTTGGCCTACCAACTGGACTCCTTTCTACTGCTATTATAGACACCGCCGGCACAGAGAAGCTAAACCCCTACCGCATGACCACCCTTTCGGGTTGGCTAAACCACAAGTTACTCGCTCAAATGCGCGCACAGGGGAAACAGTATGCCGTAGTGGAAGTTTCGAGTGAAGGCTTGGCACAGCACCGCCATTTTGGTATACAGTTCGACATTGCGATATTCACCAACCTCTCCCCTGACCATATTGCGGCACACGGTTCATTCCAGAACTATAAAGAAGCTAAAGCACTCCTTTTTAAAACACTCAAAAATACAACTCCGCTCGCAAAGAAAAACATATCTAATCCAGCACTCCGAAAGACAATTATTGCAAACCTAGACAGCGAATATGGCTTGTACTATTTGAATTTCCAAGCAGAGCACTATGTGTCATACGGTATTACCAATACTTCGGTAACCACACAAGGAACAGCTGTAGAAACCACCCCGCACGGGACACAGTTCACTGTGGGAACGCAACACTTCTCCATACCTTTATCTGGTGTGTTTAACGTCTACAATGTTTTAGCTGCTATTTCTGTTGCACAAACACTTGGGTACAACCTAGAAACCATCGCACAAGCTACGAGCAACCTGCGCACCATCCCTGGACGGATGGAAATTTTGCAAACAAGTCCGTACACCGTGCTGATTGACTACGCCCACGAGCAAGCGTCAATGACAGCTTTGTACGACACCGTATTGCAATGGCCGCACCAAAAGATTATCCATGTATTTGGGGCTACTGGTGGCGTGCGAGATAAAAACCGCAGAACTGACTTAGGAAAAATCGCAGCAGAAAATGGGGATGTGTTAGTTATTACCGACGAAGACCCATTTGATGAAGACCCAAAAACAATTATCCACGACATTGCTGATGCTGCAGTAGCTACCGGTAAAAAAGAAATTGGCACAAACCTGTTTCGAAACCCAAACCGCACAGAAGCTATTGCAAAAGCGCTCAGCCTTGCCGCAGCTGGTGATATCGTACTTATTACCGGTAAAGGGGCAGAACAAAAAATTGCCCGCGCGCACGGCACGTACGAAGACTGGGATGATAGAGTGGTTACCAGACAATTATTAGACAGTGCAACTCACACAACAAACTAACACGCTGAGACATTATGGAAACAAGAGAGTTTTCCCCTTATAAAAATTATGAACAATTTGAAAGTGTGCCCACAGAGCACATTAAGGGCAAAGAAGTAATCGACCCATTTGAATTGGAATTTATCGCCGAGGAAAGTGAGGAAGAGCTTCTAGAAACACCCAATCCGAGAGAGCAACTTGAACGAGCAGAGTAGCGAGCAGAAAGAGCAGAAATGCGAGCAGAAATGAGCATGATGCGCTGGAATCTTCTTCGAATCATCAGTGAGGGTATAGTATATAAAATATTGAATGAAAAAGACGGCTCACACCCTGAAACAATAAAAGCTATCGACGAAATTGAAAAATACTTTCATGAGGAATACTCCTTGGATTATATCCATAAGCTACTACAAGATAATAAAAAGCACTCAGCAGCTCTACGGTTATATAAATCATTTTTAATCCCCTTGCTAGAGTATCGAGACAATCCATTCGAAGACCCTCGAGTCGCACTAGATATAGTATTTCAATCTATCAAAATAGCAGAAAGGCAAACTGCTTTTAACCAAAAACTGGCACGGAAATACTCAAACCTTAAGCAAATGTACGGTGCTGGCAACAAACCAAGCCCCAGCACTCTAAACTAACACATGACTTTACACCTTAACACAGCGGACTTAACGTGCATTAAGTTTACTCTTGTAAACGGAAAAGATGTGATTGCACAATATTCACAGGACATGCCACCACATAGTACGCACCTTACCTTGCCCCACCTAGAAAAGTTCTTGGCCAGTGCTGGGTATGCGCCACAAAACACTACTCATACCATTACAAAAATTAGTTTATACAAAGGCGAAGGCTCCCCTACTGGACTTCGCCTTGGCAGTGCGATAGCGCAAGCGTTATCTCTTGCTTGGAACATACCACTCTCACTTACCAATAAAATGTATTAAAAAAACTGCGGATATACCGCAGTTTTTTTATTCTTCTAATGTAAAGCGCCACCTTGTTACACCAAGCAATACCACAAGCCAGACAAGTAACACTCCCCCATGCAGGAGAAGCGATTGCCATTGCCACGTGTTGGCAAAGAGTGAACGGAGCAACTCCGATAGGTGTGATAAAGGTAACACACGTGCTACCTGCTCTAAAAAGTTAGGTAACATACTCACCGGATAAAAGACGTCACCTAAAAACATAAGCGGTAACCCCACTGCTGCAGTAATCGGTGCGGCCGACTCATAGCTTGTTGCCATGGTAGAAACGAGTAGTCCTACCAGCAAAAAAAGCGAACCTCCCAAAACAGTTGCCAACACAATGAGTGGCGTATTCGCCACAGAAAACTGCGCACCGAACACTATGGTTGCAAGTGCGGTAAGTATAACCAACTGCGCTACCATAACAACCACCCGCGAAGCCACTACAGATACAGCCATTTCGAATGGCTTAATTGGTGTAACCAAAAAGCGCTTAATAACCCCTTTCGCCTTGAGGTCTGTTAAGAAATACCCAAGACCATACAAACCACCCTGCATAAAGGTGTACGCCAAAAACCCTGGCAGAAAGAAATCTGCATAGCTTTTACCCCCAACATCCACAAACCGCTCCAAGCGGAATAACGCAAAAATGGTGTAGAAAATAACCGGCATGGCAATAGTCCAAAACAACCCAGAGGAGTTTCGATACACCATGCGCATATTTACCATGAATAACTGTGCAAATGAATTTGTCATACTTCGTACTCCTTTCCAGTAAGGTCTAGATACACATCTTCCAAGCTTGCCGTCTTCACGGTAAACCCACTAAAGTCTATTGCATTGTTTTTGAGAATATCCAAAACTGGAGCAATAACTTCCAAGCTCTTAATCTCCAAAATAACTTTAGGGTATTTGCTATACACTCGCTCAATCTGTGTTCGTACAGGCTCCCACACAGCTTCGGGAATTTCTTGTGGCACAAAAAATGAAATTTGGGTCGTGTGTGACAAATCAGTAATAAGTTTTTTAGGCTCATCTATTTTTAGAATCTTCCCATGCTCCACTATGGCCACTCGAGAGCACAAATATTCCGCTTCTTCCATATAATGCGTCGTAAGCACAATACTCACCCCACGAGAGTTAATCTGGCGAATAAGCTCCCAGACATCTCGCCGAGCTTTTGGATCCAGCCCTGTAGTAGGTTCGTCTAAAAATAGTATTTCTGGCTCATTCACCAAACTTGAGGCAATACTAAACCGCTGTTTTTGCCCACCAGACAAACTTTTCACGTACTCGTTTGCTTTGTCTTGTAATCCCACAAAACCCAGCAGCTCTTCGGTATCTACCTTTCTTCCGTAGAACGATGCAAATAACTGCAACAACTCTGCGAGTGTCGTTGTTGGTAAATATTCACTTGATTGCAGCTGCACTCCGATACGTTTTTTAATCTCTCCTGCGCTCTCACGCACCGGTAAACCCAACACAGAGACCTCGCCACCAGAAGGCTGTTTTAAACATTCGACTATCTCCAGAGTCGTAGTCTTACCCGCTCCATTTGGACCAAGCAAACCAAAAATCTCGCCTTTGAAGACAGAAAAAGAAATATCGCGCACCGCATCGACATGTTGTTTCCCGCCCCCACCTTTCCCCCTCAACGCGTATCGCTTTTGTAAGTCTTTCACTTCAATAATTGTTTCCATGGAAGTATTGTACTATGCGGGCACAGGATAATAAAGCACTAAGCCCAGTGCGTTTATTTTCGAACGAATCTCTGTTAAACTTGGGTAATACAGACTAAGCTCTATCCCTCTATAACTGAGCATGTCGAACTTTACTCAGACAAGCCTCAACCCTCGCAACCACCAAGGAATACACACATGTCTACATTTAATTTGATTTCAAAATACCAACCAGCCGGTGACCAACCCAAAGCAATTGAGGGGATTTTGCAGTCTCTCCATGCGGGCAATAAACACCAAACACTACTTGGGGTTACGGGGAGTGGAAAGACGTTTACTATGGCCAATGTAGTAGCAAGCATCCAACGCCCTACTTTGGTCATGTGTCACAACAAAACTCTGGCAGCCCAACTCGCCAGCGAATTCCAAGAATTCTTTCCTGAAAATGCTGTACACTACTTTGTTTCGTACTACGACTATTATCAGCCGGAAGCATACATTCCTCGATCTGATACTTTTATAGAAAAAGAAACGCAGATTAACGAAGAAATAGACCGACTGCGAAACGCGGCAACACAATCACTCCTCACACGAAAAGATGTACTCATAGTTGCTTCTGTTTCCTGCATTTATGGTTTGGGCAACCCGGGGAATTACCTTGATTTGTCTATAGAGATAAAACTAGGGCAAAGTTTGAAGCGAGATAAGTTTTTGCGCAGGTTAACCGATTTACAATTTCACCGAAACGACTATGACCTCAAGCGCGGCACTTTTCGCGTCCAAGGAGAGACTTTGGAAATTGTACTCGCCTCAGAAGACACTGTTATTAGGCTCGGGTTTTTTGGAGACGAAGTCGAACGCATTGAACGACGTGATTTACTTACTGGTGAAACCATAGAAACCTTACAAGCCGTACACATCTTCCCCGCAAAACACTTCGTCGCTTCTGAAACAATGGTACACGAAGCAATTAATAAAATCCGAACAGAGTTAGAAGCTCGACTCACAGAATTACGCACACAAGGAAAAGTACTGGAAGCGGCACGCTTAGAACAGCGAACTAATTTTGACCTAGAAATGCTCACCAATACTGGGTTTGTCGCAGGAATTGAAAACTACTCACGACACCTAGACGGTCGCAACGCAGGAGATCCACCATCTACACTTATTGATTACTTTCCAGATGATTTTCTATTATTCATAGATGAATCACACCAAACCATTCCCCAAATTGGTGGTATGTACAACGGTGACAGAGCACGAAAAATGAATTTAGTGGACTACGGATTCCGTCTCCCCTCTGCCCTCGATAACCGCCCCCTGCAATTTGCAGAATTCGAAGGCAAAGTCGACCAAGTCGTCTACGTCTCTGCTACTCCTGGACCGTATGAACTCCGAAAAAGTCTTGAGGACAATGCTAAAGTGGGAGTGCAAAATGCTAAATTAAAAAACAAAGGATCAGTAACCAAACTAAGTACTAAGCACTCAGCACTCAGCACTGTCATCGAGCAAATTATTCGGCCAACAGGGTTAATTGACCCAACCATAGAAATAAAACCAATCAAGCATCAAGTAGACGATTTGCTCGCCCAAGTTAAACTGCGCACTGCAGCAGGACAACGCGTACTTGTGACCACCCTTACCAAACGGATGGCAGAAGAACTTACCGAATACCTGAAAGAGTCAGGTGTTAAAGTACAGTATATCCACTCAGAAGTAGACACCATGGAACGTCTCGAAACACTGCGCGATCTCCGGCTGGGTATATATGACGTTCTGGTCGGTATTAACTTGCTCAGAGAAGGTCTAGATCTCCCCGAAGTGTCTTTGGTCGCCATTCTCGATGCAGACAAAGAAGGATTCCTCCGAAGCGAGACTGCGTTCATGCAGATAATGGGAAGAGCAGCGCGACACTTAAACGGCCATGTCATTATGTACGCCGACCGCATTACGGGCTCAATGGAAAGAGCTATATCGGAGACTACGAGACGTAGGAAACTGCAACAAAAATATAACGAAGTGCATGGGATAACCCCAAAGACAATCATTAAAGCAATCGCAGATACTCGACTCGGTGGGGGCAAGGTCGCAGAAACACTTACCAGTGGAGACCAAAAAGAAGTGGACCCTGGGAAGCTCTCAAAGCAGGAACTAGCTTTCTATATTGAAGAGTTAAACAACCAAATGGACCTTGCCGCAAAAAACTTAGAGTTTGAACTTGCAGCAACTCTCCGCGATAAAGTAGCAGAAGCTAAAAAACTGAGTAAACTTCAAAAGAAAAAATAATCGCTAACCAGTCTGGAACCAGTTGCAGTTTTTCTGGTATATGCCAAAATAAAGAGAGTAAAGAAATAATTATTTTATGGAACAACATACACACGAACACCACAAGCTACCTACATATAGTGCACTCCCCCAAATAGAAGCACCACTCGACGAATATCTTGGTCAAAAAGCTCCGCAGATACCAGAAAAATGGCGCCAGCTTATTGCTAAAATTTCTCCTTGGCTCACTTTGATTGCTCTGGTATTTACCATTCCAGCTATACTCGCACTCCTCGGACTTAACTTGGTCAGCGTTGCAGCAGTCGGAGCTGTGGGCTTACACAGAGGCCCTGGGTACACCGTGTTCTTAGTAGTTATGGCAGTGACCTTCGTTCTTGAAATCCTTGCAGTACCTGGTTTGTTCAAACGAAGCAAGCAAGGTTGGGTGTACGTCTTTTACGCCTCACTGATTAGCACAGCACTGAACATTCTTACATTTAACATTGGTAGTCTTCTTGGAAGTATTATTTCTCTCTATATCTTGTTCCAAGTAAAAAACCAGTACCGATAACACTCGACATAAAAAAACAACCCTTGTGCAAGGGTTGTTTTTTTAAACATCTAACAACCTCATACAGGTCTGACCACTTGCATTTTTATTAGGTTTTATGTACAATACGTTCACCGTGTCAAAGGTTTAGTGAGTCTCTAACTACTACTAACTAACAACTATTTACTAGATTTCATGCCAAACATCAAGTCGGCTGCAAAAGCCATGCGAAGCTCCGCTCGAAAGCGCGTATACAACCTTCGCACCAAAGACAAGTTCAAAAGCGCTATTAAAACTGTTAAGGAAGCCCTGAACAGCAAAAGCGCCGATGAAGCTTTAAAGGCTTTAACTGCTGCATATGCAGCATTGGACAAAGCAGCTAAGAAGAATGTGATTCACAAGAACACTGCTAGCCGCAAGAAGAGCCGCTTAGCAAAAGCAATCAACAAAATCAAGAAAGCGTAAACTTTTTTGTTACAATAAAACCCCTCGCTTGAGGGGTTTTATTTTTGTATAGGTTATTCGGTATCTGCTGTAGGACCGTAAATAGAAGGAACTTTTCCACCCATGGCACGAATGTACGTGGATATTTGTCCACGGTGGTGAATAAGGTCAAACAAGAAACTAAGCACCATCTTTCCTTTGGTAGCTTTCCATTCATTTGTATCACCCATATGCATACGAGCAGGAGCTTCCCATGCGTCATCGCTCATTTGCTCAACCATTTCTTCGGTTTTTGCAAGTTCTCTGCAGTAAGCTTCCCCAACTCTTCTGGGACCACGCTGGCCACCGGTGACTCTTTCAAGAAATCTAGGTCGCCTGTTTCCAAAATTTTTGGAAGCGTTCCAGACTCCATGGTAATTGCTTGTGCAATTTGAATAGCGGTTTTGGATTTTGGGTCTGGCTTGTAGTCTTGGTTCTCCCGAGGAATAGCAGACAACAATCGTTCAAATTTGGATATTTCACCCCCTAGCGCGTACACGCAAAATTCTCGTTCAGTCATATTATTCATTCAAACATATAAGCATAAAAACATTTAAACGCAAGCACAATAGTTATGTACCCATACGCTATTTTGCATGTCTTACTGTTTGCTTTACTTTCTGTTAATTAGGTTTACTACTAATTTTACCATGATTTCCTTCTGTTCGGGTTTACTTTCGGCAATTAATAAAGCAAGTGCCGCCAAAGCATT
>CAZTCH010000009.1:0-38472 GCA_964612745.1 uncultured Candidatus Saccharibacteria bacterium
TTTCTACATCACTACTCCACACCATTTGCCCTCCAATGTCTTTGGTTACGACAACGGTTTTCAGTTTTTTTCGGGCTGCGTAAATAGCTGCTGTCATACCGGCAGGCCCAGCTCCAATGATGATGATGTCGTACATAAGAAGAGAAGAGTTAGAAGAAATAGAAGAGTGAGAAGAATTAGGAATACAGAGAATAGAGAGTAGAGAGTAGCCCAGCGAAGCGGAGCCCGCCGAAGCTTTAGCGCAGGAGGGAGGGTAGAGAATAGTAAGCACCAAATCACAAGCACGAAATAACAAATAAATCACAATATCGAAAGCTCAAACAGATGCAAGCTTAACTCAAAATTCAAAACTGAGATCCGCCAGCCGGCGGACAAAACTTCAACTCAAAACTGCAAACTTTTAATGCAATTAAGTTTTGAGTTTATAGTTGCATTTACGTTAGATGGGCACCATCTGACACCATGCTCACAGGTATGGTTTGACGGCGTTTCAACACAAGTAAATATAAATCTTACATGTCAGATGGTGCCCATCTAACTCTGCCGTTTTTCTGGCTTTAAGACCTTAAGACGTGAAGACGTGAAGACGTGACGACTCATTTCCTGCTCATTACTCGTATTGTAACATGGGCTAATTTCAGATACTATATACCCACACATATGACTATAGAAAAACACCCGTCAACTCAACTCCTTGAAAGAAACTCGAGCATTTTTACTGGAAAAATCCTTCTCGTTAACCCACCAGAAGTATCTGCAGTAGAAGTGTTGCTTTCACTAGACCCATTACCGGAACTCGCAGTATCTTGCCAGAACTACGATCTGTACAAGCAAGTAACAGCCAAGGAAATTCCTGCTGCATTCGAAACACACCATAGCAGCGAAACCCAGTTTGATACTGTGGTGGTTTTTCTACCCAAAAGTGATGCGGAAATAGAAATGGTCTTAGCTTGGGCGAGGCATACTGTCCCAATGGGCGGAACAGTAGTACTAATTGGTCAGAACAACGCCGGAATCAAATCAGCAAAAAAGACTCTTACGGAAATGGTAGGCGAAGTGACATTTACAGATAACGCTAGACATTCTGCACTCTATACCTCCACGCGCACCGTAGAGGGTAGTGCATTTTCACTCGCCGACTACTGGCAAAGCTACGAGCTACCAGCCTTCCCCACGAACGAAGAACAATCACCACTTCGTATTTTTTCCCTTCCAGGAGTTTTTAGCCACGGTCGTTTAGACGAAGGCACAGAACTTTTACTCAATAATCTCCCAGCTATACCAGCAAAACAAAACGTATTAGACTGGGGGTGCGGAAGTGGTGTTATTGGCGCTGCTTTAGCTTCCCAGAACCCAACAGCACAGGTTGATCTTGTAGACGTCAGTGCGCTTGCACTTGCCAGCGCAGAACAAACTGTGACGCAGAATGCCTTACTGAATTGCGCAGTAACCCCCAGCCATATATTTTCTGGAATTTCTAAACAATACGGCACGATTATTGCCAATCCTCCATTCCATAAAGGGCACGATACACACTATGGAGATTCAGAAACATTTCTCACTGAAGCTCGAAAACACTTAGTGGATTACGGTCATTTGTACATGGTAGCCAACTCTTTCTTACACTACGAACAGTTTATAGAATCCAGTTTCGGATACGTTAAGACCATTACCAAAACCAACAAATACAAAATTCTTGATACGGTCAAAACAGCCAAAGTAGCACCAGGGAAGTTAAAAACAAAAAAACGTGGTCACAGAAAAAATATAGACGAAACCCTTGATGATCCAACGGTAATTGACGGAGAGGAGTTTAGCTATTAAGTGCCACTTACTCTCTCGAAAGTAAATACTCTACTGACGCACCCAGTAACTCTGGGTGCGTTTTAAATATATCGGTGCCGTGCCCTCCCGTATCATACGTAGTAAGGCTACCGCCATACAAGTTATGTAACAGTGCAGACTGCTGCGCATTATCTGCGTCATCCCTACTGGTAACAAAATATGGCCTCACCGCGTAGAGAGCCGGATCCTGCACTCGAATATCTTCGCCAATATTGACCCCATGGTAATCAAGACCCGCGGACAAAAGCAGTGCCCGCTCTATCCACTCGTACTCCATAGATACCCGCAAAGCTATGTTTGCACCAATACTCGCTCCCGCCAAAACCATATCTGGCATGATATCGTCTTGTCGCTCCCGAATAAAATGCACAGCTGCATGCGCATCTAAAATATAGCTTCTGTGTTGTTCGCTCGTAAACGTCTTGTAATCCCCTCCACCGCTTTCTCCATGACCACGGAAATCAATCGCCAACACATTACACCCTTTACGAAATAAAGCCTCTGCGAAAGGAAGCCAAGACTCTTTAGTAGCAGGCATCATGTGAAAGAGCAAAGCAGTCTTCTGACCCTTTGCGTTCCACCACACACCCGCAATATCTACACCGTCTTTCGTCGTAAATTTTATTTTTTCCATACATTACTTTCTTGTCTGGCATGAACCATGCAAGACACAAGCTCTCGTCTTTAATATACGGAGTTTAAACTGTGTATATGACTCAAAGTGAAAGACGCTCATATACAAGCTAAAAAGGATAGCCAGGACCACCAACAGCACTAGCACCATAGCGAGCTTGCGTGAAATATGATGTTGATATGAACCTAATGTCATCCTATGAAATACATTACTACACTACTCTTGTGCTTCTAACCACTTTTCTGCATCGAGCGCTGCCTTGCATCCTTCTCCAGCAGCGGTAATCGCCTGCCTGTACCGATGGTCGTGCACATCCCCAGCCACAAAGACCCCTGGTATAGTCGTCTGCGTAAATTCGGCTGGTACAATATATCCTTTTTCATTCACCGTAACTCCTGAGTCTGCAAATATTTTCGTAACAGGCGTATGCCCAATTGCCGCAAAGTATCCCTGTGCAGGAATTGTGGTCTCTTCTCCAGTTTCGTTATGTTTGACCACAACACCCTCTACAGTCGAATCCCCTAACACATCCATCACCGTGACGTTTGTTACAAAAGATATTTTAGGATTATCCTGCGCGCGCTTGAGCATTATTTTGGAAGCCTTGAAAGAATCTCGGCGGTGAATAATCGTTACCGAGCTACAAAACTTCGTCAAAAAGTTAGCTTCTTCCATAGCACTGTCGCCACCCCCAATAACCACCGCAGCTTTTCCTTTAAAGAAAAACCCATCGCAGGTAGCGCACGCCGAAACACCCTTACCCCGTAGACGCTGCTCATTTGGCAAATTGAGCCAGTTCGCATCTGCGCCTGTGGCAATTATTACCGCTTTTGCCCGAAAGCTTTCTGTGTCTGTCGCTACCACTAACGGTTGCGCACTAAAATCAACTTTTGTGGCATTTTCGTATACCATCCGCACACCAAAACGCTCTACTTGGGAAATCATATTTTGCATCAACTCCGGTCCTTGAATACCCTCTGGGAAACCGGGGAAATTCTCTACTTCTGTAGTTTGGGTGAGTTGCCCACCAGGAACCATGCCAGCAATAATCACTGGGTTCAGATTCGCCCGTGCGGCATAGAGTGCAGCGGTCAGACCTGCAGGACCGCTACCGATTATAACGAGCTCATGTGTTGTTTCATTCATACGATTATCTCTAAAAATATGCAATAGTACTGTAATTCTTCCATATTGCCCTAGCTCTACTATACGGTCGTTGAAAGTATTTGACAAGTTTTTACGAGCGGGTTAAACTGAGCAGCCGTGGGGCGTAAACCTGTGGCGCGCTTACTAGCTAAACTGAAACGAGAGTCTTGCCACGCATGCACTCTTAGACAGTAACGAAAGGAGACCTCACCATGGTCATCGTATTAGCAGTTATAGGCACGATAGTCATAGCACTAGCGGTTGACCGCTTCCGTGACAAGCAAGGAGAATCACACCACACAAAAATTGCTGCGGGAATACACCGCGCAAGTAAAGTAATCCCCCATGCTCTCACCATGGTAGTCATGGTTGCCCATGCATCAGAAATTACCCGAGTCGTTTCCCATATTTCTTGGCCGCATCTGGCTGCTGCTTTCGGTTTATTCATGCTTTGGATGCTTACGAATAGCGTCGGAAGTGAAGTGTAACAAAATAGTGTAATAATACCGTATACTGTATATACATGATTTACTAAACAGCCACCTCTTGCATGTCCACATATCCTAAAATCACGCTCAAGCCAGGGAGAGACATTCATACACGAAATAAGCATCCGTGGATTTTTCGCGGTGCACTTGAAAAATTCCCCAACGCATCAGATGGCAGCATTCTCGCTGTGCACGCTGCAGACGGCACGTTGCTCGGTCATGGTTATTTTACCGCCAGCCAATCCATTGCCGGTCGAATGCTAAACTTCTCCAGCCAAGACCCCCTCGAATCAATCACATCACACATACAAAATGCCCAAGCACTCAGGGCTGTGTGCGTGCCACCGAACACAACTGCATTTAGACTGTTTAATGGCGAAGCAGATGGCATTCCAGGGCTCATTGTAGACTCCTATGCAGGAGTTCTTGTTGTACAGTGCAATACCCAAGGTGTAGAAAAACTAAAACCGCTCATTCTGCGGCTACTTATAGATCAGATCAAACCCCTCGCTATTTTTGAAAAGTCCACAAGCCCTACTCGAAAACAAGAAGGATTAGACCCTGCCATTGGTTGGCTCTACGAAAGTGCGCCCGAACCACTACACATTTTAGAGCACGGGCTTTCGTTTGATGTGCATCTCTCACACAGTCAGAAAACTGGAGCATTTCTCGACCAACGAGAAGTACGACAACTCGTCAAAGAGTACGCCAACAATCGAACTGTCTTAAACTGCTTTGGCTACACCGGCGGCTTTAGCGTGTACGCACTAGCTGGAGGCGCCCTTCGCGCCGATACGTTAGACGTCGACAGTGCAGCACTTGCCACAGCGGAAAGTAGCGTCGCTGCAAATGGTTTTGGTCCAGAGATACACACCGCAATTTCTGAAGATGCATTCAATTTTCTCAACCGCCCCCTCCCCCAACCATACGACTTCATCATTCTCGACCCTCCGGCATTTGCAAAGCGCAGCAGTGACGTCACTAATGCAGCACGTGGGTACCGAGAACTCAATCGATTAGCCTTACAGCACCTCCCTACAAATGGATTACTCCTTACCGCATCATGCTCTAAACATATTGACGCCGCACTGTTTCGCACTATTGTATTCAACGCAGCCAAAGACGCCAAGCGAGAAGTACAAATTTTGAGCTTGCACCACATGGCAGCAGACCACCCTGTGAGCATTTACTTCCCTGAAGGAGAGTACTTAAAAAGCATGCTCGTTCGTGTTATCTAGCGTGAACGCCACAGCCACCGAGTTGTTTTCACACTAAAATACAGCGCCACAAAAAATAAAAATCCGAGCAATAAATTTGTAAAGAAATACCAATTTGCACCACCGTACGACCGAAAGGCAATGACCGCATACGTCTCGAACACCACCGTACCTACCACCGCAATGCACGTATTCACAACGGCGTCCCACAACTGCTGTGGGTTTGTCAGTCCCGCCACTAATCCAAGCCCTAAAATAGCTAACACTGACACAAAAAACGGTAGTTGTGTGTAGTCAGCAAACAGTGGCAAACTCACCAGAATAACCAAAGCTGCAGCCAAAAAGAGCAGTCTGACCGTATCCCCATAATAATGTGTATTTTGCATATATATAGTATTACTCCCCCATCTTCGGTATATACCTTTAATAGAATTTAGCAAGTAGAAAGGGTTACCCGTACGTACGATGGGTAACCCTTCTCTTATTTTGAAACACTTTTTTTGCTTTTTTGCATTTCGCCAGTCAAGCGCTGTAATAAACGAATCGTATGTTCGGAGTTCACCGTATAGAGCACCTCTTGCCCCTGCCGTTGATCAGACACCAGCTCACACGCTTTCAAGACTTTTAAATGCTGCGATACCAAAGGTTGAGAAAACTTAGTAATATGCACAAGCTCGGTCACTGTTTTTGGGCCACGAAAGAGGGCCTCCACTATACGATACCGTGAAGCGTTGCCCATGGCTTTTCCAAATTTTTCAATTTCTCCGCATAAATCAGACATAGTAGGCTTATACTAGCATGTTTTATACTCTTCTGCACACTATTGACAATATATAAGTAAATGCTAATATATTAATACTAACAAAACAACACCATGGAATACACACATGTAGCAGATGCAAGCTCCTTAGACAAAACAGTCAAAGCCTTGCAAACAAATAGTTTCTTACCAGAGGTTATTGCCAATAAAGCCGATGCGCTCGCGCGGATTCAAGCATTGATCCCCGCAGGCAAATCGGTCATGAACGGCTCTTCCCGCACCCTCGAAGAAATTGGTTTTACCGAGCTGCTCCATACCAAACAACATCCTTGGAACAACTTGCACGATGCTATTTTGGCAGAAACTGACCCTGCAAAACAAAATGCATTGCGCCAGCAAGCAGTGCTTTCCGACTACTACATTGGCAGTGTACATGCTCTTACCGAAACAGGAGAGCTCCTTATTGCTTCCAACACAGGTAGCCAACTCCCACACATTGTGTTCACTTCTCCAAACATTATCTTTGTTGTTGGCACACAAAAAATCGTGCCGACTATCACAGACGCATTCGCACGTCTTGAAGAGCATGTCGTACCACTCGAAGATGTAAACATAAGGCAAAAATACGGCATGGGTACTACGGTTTCCAAAGTACTTCTCTACAAGAAAGAGAGCCCTGTTACCAACCGACCAATCCACATCCTGTTGGTACAAGAACCTCTTGGCTTTTAAACCAACACCATGCGTATTCACGAACTTGGACATGTCGTACTCTATGTAAGCAATATAGATACTGTGGCATCTTTTTACAGAGACCTCTTAGGTTTTTCACAAATTGGCGCAGGCGCAGGATACGCTCTATTTTCCAGCGGCCGAACCCACCACGAACTGCTCCTGCTTGAAATCGGAGGTCAACCACCTACCACAAAACCAATCCAGACTGGCTTGTACCATATCGGGTTTAAAATTGGAAACTCACCGGAAGATATACAGCACGCATACCGAGAGCTCCAAGAAAAAGGAGTACCCATAGTTGGCAGCGCAGACCACACTGTCACTCACAGCTTGTACGTACTAGACCCAGACGGTAACGAGCTCGAGCTATATGCCGATGTTTCAGATGTGTGGAAAACAGACCCCACAGCTGTACTCTCCCCCACCAAACCGCTCCCGCTCGTTTAAAAAAACTACCCAGTCATCTGGGTAGTTTTTTCTGCTGAATGAGCTCTAACTTTTTACTTTTGGATAAACGCTTCACCGCAGCTTCTCGCTTCTGAGCCTCTGACCTATCTGCGTGCTGTTCACTATATACCACAACCCCACCCCCACGACTTCTGACATACTTTGATCCAACCCCTTGGTTATGCTGCTTTTCCCGCGCATCGAGGTTTGTAGCAATACCCGAGTACAGGCTACCATCCTTGCATAAAAATAAGTAGAAATAATACATTACTTTTACTATACCACCCCCTTATCTGACTCGCTGCTTTCTGCTACACTATGCTCACTATGACTACAGAAAAAGCTGACCACCAAATCATATTATTCTATAAATATGTACATATTACAGACCCTGAACAACTCGCTGCAGAGCAACGAGCACTGCAAACACGCCTGAATATAACGGGTCGGACCCTGATTGCCTCAGAAGGGATTAACGCCACTTTGGAAGGTGCTGTCGAGCATATTGCAGAGTACTTGGAAGTGTTTTTGGCTGACCCCCGTTTTGCCACAACGCACATAAAGCGAAGCACGGGTACTGGGTCTGCTTTTGCGAAATGCATTGTCCGCGTAAAACCAGAGATTGTCGCACTTGGCTTAGGCGCTTGTGATATTGACCCCAATACCACAACAGGGAAACGCCTCTCCCCCGCAGAATTGCACGAATGGTTACGAAGTGACAAAGAATTTTTCATAGTCGACATGCGTAATGCTTACGAACATCTAGCTGGTCACTTTGAAAAATCTATCTTACCACCCATGGACAACTTCCGAGACATGCCAAAATTCTTGGAGTCTATTGCTCACCTGAAAGAGAAAACAGTGGTCACTGTCTGCACTGGAGGTGTCAGGTGCGAGAAAGCTTCTGGCTACTTGTGTGCAAATGGGTTTACCGATGTATACCAACTCGATGGCGGCATAGTCAGTTACATGGAACAATTTCCTAACGAAGACTTTTTAGGGAAACTGTACGTCTTTGATGATCGGATGCTCATGGGCTTTTTCACAGACGACCCAAAGCACCACATCGTTGGCAAGTGCCAAGTCTGCGGCATACCATGCGAGCGTTACACCAACTGTGCCAATGACGACTGCCATAGACAGTGCATTGCCTGTGCAAGCTGCCAAGAAGAACAAGGGGCAGCATTCCTCTGCCCACAAGGTTGCAAGAGCAAATCACGTACTACATAACAAAACCCCGCTGTGTGCGGGGTTTTATTGTAGCAATCTCCAGTTATCGAATCCTAATCTTGAGTGCAGAAAGCACACTCGTGACAGAGTCCCACAGGCCTCGAGCTTTCACCTTGGAACCAACTTGCACATCGGACAGAGCGCCGGTAGTGCCATCTGCTTTTTGTACTTGTGTATCGGCAGTGGTTTGGACGGTAACCGCTGTCCCCTGCTTGGTTTGTACCGTAACGGTAGAGCCACTCACTGCAGTAACGGTACCTTTTGCTTTGGCAGGCTTCACCGTGGCAGCCATGACATAGACAACGGAAGCACTAATATTTGTTCCCGTCTTTGTACCAGTAATCCACACTGAGTCGCCAACTTTTATGTCTGCAAGTGCAATAGTCGCACGAGGCACACGAACCAGCTTTGCAGTGGTAGTATCTACAACACTAGCCATTTTTGCAGAGTCGGTCATAGTAAATCCAGTAGCAGAGACAGCCGTGACAGCTCCTTTATAGAAAAACCCAGGGAGTCCGCCTCGTCGTGAGTCGTCATCGTCGTGCTTGGAATCATCAGAAATCCGTAATCCAGTTTTTTTACCAGATTCTGCAGCATCACGTTTGGAATCATTTCCACGTGCAAATGCTGCATGTGGAGCTACCACACCAGCCATAAGACATACCATTGCCACCGCCATAACTTGCTTTGAAATTCGCATTGTTTGTTTGTTACTTCTTAGTTACCATGTGTCACTTCTGTGACAGGTACCTCATATATCGTACGGAACAACGCATCGTTACACCAGATTTTTGCTTACAATTAAGAGGTTTTTTTACTACACTGCCATGCTATACTACACTGTAACAGCACCCCACATCTTGCGTTATATAGTGTAAAGCACAATGGAACCAAAACAGATTCTCAATTTAGTACGTCTTATGCAGTCTGGCGACCACAGTGCTTTCGCTGCTCTCTATGACGAATTTGCAGACAGAATATACACCTTTATTCGCTATAAAGTTGGAAGCGAAGAAGAAGCAGAAGACATACTGCAAGAAGTATTCATAAAAGCATGGCGCGGCGCAGCACGACTACGGTTAGAAGATTTAAATTTTTCTGCATGGTTGTACAAAATTGCAGCGAACACCACGACTGACCACCATCGCAGCCTATTTCGAGCGCCACCACCTACCTCGCTTGACCCAACCATGGATATAGAAGCTCCAAGCGATACTGCACAAAGCACAGATGCATGGTTTCGAGAAACAGAAGTCAGACAGTCGCTACAAAAACTACCACCGCAGTACAAAGAAATTATTGAGCTTCGTTTTTTTCAAGATTTAAGCATTACAGAAGTCGCAACAATTTTACGTAAATCACAGGTAAGCATTCGGGTATTGCAATATCGAGCGCTTCGCAAATTAGAAGAAATCTACACACGAAATGAACCCACGCAGTAAACAACTATTCCAAACACAGAGAGCTCGCTTCACTCCAAACAGAAAGGAAGCTCTCAAGCAACAGCTACTTGCAACTATTACCACAACAGAAGTGGGAGTAGACCCCACGCCATGGTACCGCATGAGTAGAGTCTTTCTGCACGGGTACATTTTTGTGCCTTTGCTCATTTTGGTATTTAGTTTTGGGGCAGCGCTTGCTTCGGCAGACTCAACTCCTGGCGACATTCTGTATCCAGTGAAACGTCAGGTGGAAAATATCCGCGTACTTGTCTCGCCAACGCAGGAACAAAAATTAAACCTCCAAGTAAACTTTGCTCAAAAACGACTCGAAGAAGCGGAACGCGTTCGCTCTACAGTCCCAACCCCTACCCCACCAGAAGCAGTGCAGACTACTCCGAGCATTTCCCCAACCCCAAGCGACAGCGACGAGCAAGAGTCCCGCAGAGAGCCAGTCACCAAAGAGCGCAGAGAGCTACGAGCAGAAAAAGAAGCAACTACAGCGGCACAATTTTTAGAGCGAACAAAATCTGAACTAGAAAAACGTGGTAAAGACGACAAGGCAAAAGAAATCGAAAAAGCACTCGAGGACTTTCGGAAACGCCGAAGCGATGCTCTACAGGACGCTCGTACAGAAACAGAAGATTCACACAAAGAAGACAATCGTGGTTCTTCTGAAGATTCTCACACTGAACAGAGAGACGAACGAGAGTAACACACACCCAGCAACTGCTGGGTGTTTACTTTTTAGTAAATTCATTTGCTATACTGTAAGTACTTAATTCGTGCTTATGCTTTTGCATCCAAAAACCAAACGAAAGATTCGAAAAGGAACAAAAATTGTAACCAAGCTCATTGAGCGAACTGGAATCCCCGACGGCTATTCGGCAACTATTGCATGGTTTGCTGAACGACTCGTACTTGCAGGCTTGTGCTTAATTGCTGTAGCCTTCGCCGCAGGCGCACTGTTTGTCTTGCGTCTGTCTGAGCCAATTGCCAACAGCCAGCTCTACACCACAGCCGCTACGACCACAGAAGAAGGTATTCGGGTGTTCTCACAACAAGTGATTGACATTACCTCGCCAATCTTTGCCACCTTTATTAGCGAAAATAGGCAAGAAGTAGACCTCGAAGCAGAACAGCTGGCGACACAAAAACGAAAACTGAAAAAATATCTACAAGACAAGAAGTCTCCATTTGCCGAAGACGATGCAACACTCGATGCGTTTGTGAATTCCAAAAACATGAAAATGATGGTAGCAATTTCATTTGTCGAAAGCACCTTTGGACAGCATTGTTACTACCACAACTGTAGCGGTATTGGTGGTACTCCCCCAAGTCTGCGCAAATACAACAGTTACGCCGATTGGGTCAAGGATTTCGACAGCCTCCTTGAACGAAGATATAAAAACGTTCCCCCAGAAAAGTTTATTGGACTCTATGTACAACCAGGAAGTCCTAACTGGATTAACGGAGTCAAGCAAGTACTCCGAGAGTTTGAAGAACGCGGCATACAGTAGCCTAACAAAAAAAGCCAGTACACATTCTTTGTACTGGCTTTTACTATACAAGCTACTACTTCGCCGTAGGCTGTGTATCTATGTCTTCCGTTCTTTCTTTGAGCGCTTGGAACCGAGTGAGCACAACGACAATCGCCGCGCCAACAAGCATGAGCGCCCATACCTGCCAGTTAAAGTAGGCAGCAGTATCAGCACCTGCAAATGGCCAGATTTTCCTGAGTGAACCAAGCATGAACCCCGAGAGTAGTGCAACGCTTACGTCGTGGTGGTGTGCAAACAACCAAGAGAGCACTCGAGAAAAGAGTGAAATACCAACCAAGGTACCAAGAGTAAAAATACCAAGTGTTACGAAATCGAAGCTCGTCACCGCACCGAGCACGTGCTCGTACTGACCCAACAGCACCAAGATAAACGAACCGGAGATCCCCGGAAGTATCATGGCACAAATGGCTATGGCGCCACTCAGAAACGTGATAAGCATGCTGTGTGGCAACTCTATCGCGTTACCCCCTACGAGTACAAACGCAAAGATTGCCGCAGCTACGAATGCAATATAGTCTGCTGGAGTCCAACGCTTTACGCGGTTCGCCACAATGTACGTGGATGCAGCCACAAGACCAAAGAAGAACGCCCACACCAAAGCAGTATGGTGCTCAAGCAAATACGTAAGTAAGCCTGCGAGAGAAAATAGTGCGGTAGCCAAACCGAGCCCAAGTGGTAGCGCAAAACGAAACGGCACCGAAGCGTACGCTTCACGAAACCGTAAGTGAAGGATATGTTGCAGTGTCGTACCTGTAACCGTTTTAATCGCTGCTAACAGCTCTTCGTAAATACCAGATACAAAGGCAATAGTGCCACCAGACACCCCAGGGATTAAGTCTGCTGTACCCATGACAAACCCTGTAATATACAATCGAACTATATTTTTAACATTCATATTTTTTACTCGCTAGTACTGCATAGTGTGCCAGAAAAAGAGGCTGTGGTCAAAGCACCAAAGTTCGACGAAATCAACCAAAAGACTTTACTGTTATAATTTACTCATGTATTAAATTTTCAGCTGTGCAAAACATAACAGCAACCAACTTTGATTTTGATAAGTAAATACCAATAATAAAGCAGGTTTCCTCAAAAAAGCCAATTTGATAGCATGCTTTAACAAGACTTATTTACTACAATTGCCTCTGGACCCATTTTAAAACTTTGTGTATACTTTAATTAACACATCGCACAGCGGTCTAAAGACAGATTATTGATTTTGTTGCAATGCCATATAAGAGAAAAACCATAAACTTTATTGACTTATTTGCCGGCCTAGGCGGAACCCGGATAGGCTTTGAACAAGCATGCCAAGAACTAGGAATTGCTTCTAAATGTGTTTTCACCTCTGAGATAAAAGCGCACGCAGTTGAAACATATCAAAACAACTTCCCTAATGAAAAGATTACAGGAGACATAACGAAAGTAGAGGCAAAAGAAATCCCAAATTTTGACATATTACTTGGAGGTTTTCCCTGTCAAGCATTTAGTTTTTCAGGAAAACGACGAGGCTTTGCGGATACCAGAGGCACTTTATTTTTTGACATTGCCCGCATACTTAAAGAAAAGCAACCTATTGGTTTTGTACTGGAAAATGTTGAAGGACTAGTAGTCCATGACAGAGAGCGTCCAACAGATAAAATAGGAAGAACGCTCACAACAATTATTACTACACTTGAAGATTTAGGCTATAAAGTATCGTGGAAATTACTTGACTCGTCAGATTTTGGGGTAGCTCAGCGAAGAAAAAGAGTATACATAGTCGGCTCAAAAAATAACTTAATCAATTTAGATAATCTCACTACTACTAAATCAAAAGTTGCTGACATTCTTGAAAGTAGAAAATCATTATTAGATACAGATTTTACAAAAAAACTTTTAAGCCATTTTAGCCCAAAAGAATTACATGGCAAATCTATTAAGGATAAAAGAGGTGGCCCTGAAAACATCCACAGCTGGGACATAGGACTTAAAGGCGAGACGACACCTGAACAAAGAAAGTTGCTAGAGGAACTGTTAAAAGAGCGTCGAAAAAAGAAGTGGGCAAAGGACAAAGGGATTAAATGGATGGATGGTATGCCTTTAACCCTTGAAGAGATCCATACTTTCTATAAACCATCAAGCCAACAGAGTAGCAAAGCTAAGCTTAAAATATTACTTGATGACCTTGTAAAAAAAGGTTACTTAGCATATGAAGAGCCTAAGATTTTACACAGCCATACTGATGAGAATGGTTACTCAACCCATTCAAGAGTTAGGGATACTAATGGAATTAAGGGTTATAACATCGTCTCAGGAAAACTCAGCTTCGAATTTAGTCAAATACTAGACCCTAAAGGGGTTAGCCCTACTTTAGTGGCTACTGATATGAGTAAAATAGGAATAATTGATGGGAGCGGCATTAGAAGGCTAACGATTAGAGAAGGGCTCAGACTTTTTGGCTTTCCTGAAAAGTACAGAATGAAACTACCAGAAAAACAAGCTTACGACCTACTTGGAAACAGTATTGTTGTTCCAGTGATTAAGCTTGTTTCAAAACAACTAATCCAAAATCTCGTTGGCTAAATCACGAGCGGTACTTAGAGAGTTATAATTATTACTTACTTCACTCAACCAATCTTGCGACTCAGTGGTTGTCTGAGGATAAAGCATTAACGTTTCTTGTATAGCAGCCAAGAATCGCTCCTTACTTCCAAAAGGTCTAAACTTACTTCTTTGAGAGAACCAAATAATTGGCCTGATATTGTAAATCATCCCTTGTTTAACCTGAGTCCTAATTGGATAAGCTTCGCTTGGACCTGTAATTTCCCAGATCTTTTTTAGCCATACGTTAGTAATTTTGAGCCTACTATTTACTAAGTTGTAAGAAAATATTAAATAATCTGCGTCAACTCTATACGATTGTTTTTTTAAAGACCTGCAGTATGACTGGAAATTTGCCACATCAAAATTAGGGCTATTCTGACTATCAAAGACTTTTACTTCTAATAAATCTTTTTGATCAGAATCAGAATCAAGTAAAAAATCGGGGAATTCTTGTGAGTTCGATTTTACTCTAAAATCTATATTGTTAAACTCAAACCAACGGGCTAGCCACTCTTGAAATAAATAGCCAATGGAACTTTTATCCGAAACATCAATAGTAATCCCCATTAACTCAAACTTAATACCACCTTCATAGTCCGATATTTTTTGTTTAATCAAAAGATTATATATTTGCTCTGCAGTAAATTTTGCCATATTTATAAGAAAATTTATAATTAGAGTTTACCAAAGGTTTTATATTAAAGCAAAATGATTCTTAATCCCTCTTTAAATTTTAAGATCTAGTAAACTGCATAGTGCGCCAGAAAAAGACGGTCTGGTCAAAGGAATGTAGTGTTTCCTATTATAGTAACAATGCGTTCTTTTCGCTCGCATTAAACTCACTAAAAATTAGAAAGCCTTAGAAGCCCTTCGACAGGCTCAGCGCAAACTAAAACACCGAACTAGAGTTCGGTATTTTAGTTTGGTAGCGCTACACTCCTTCGCTAAAGCTACGGCGCACATGCGGGGAATCGACCCGCCCACGGCTATGCTCGACTCCTTTGGAGTCGTCTCGCATTGCGCCTAACGCGGGCCCGCCACTATTTCATGCTCCAAATAGTCGCATGAAATTCCGCTGGTGGCGGAACGTTCCTGTTCGATTCCCCTCGCTTAGCCTTACCAAAGAAAAACACCCGAACAAAGTCGGGTGTTTTTCTTTGGTAGCGCCACGGGGAATCGAACCCCGGTTCCCAGGATGAAAACCTAGTGTCCTAACCACTAGACGATGGCGCCTCGTCGCAGTTTTCTACGCCTGTTTGACTTAGGCTTAAGCCAAAGTCTCACGGTCTCTGAAACTGCTCCTCTTCCCATTTCGCTTAACCTACGGCCCAAGCAAAATGGGAACCCTCAGCAAATCTAGTAACTAGTTGCGAGTTATGCAAATAGCCTTCATATATTACAATATTAGCCAAAAAAAAGCAATATATGGCCAGATTCCAGATAATTACTCTTGACAAAAGAGCTAATATATATTACAATGTTAGCGCTTTAAAAAGCAACTTTGTCAGGAGGAAACTAACTTGGAAAATTGGAAGTTTTTTTTAGTGCTACTATTTTTAGCGCTATTCGCACTTGGCAGCCACTTGGCGGGTAAAGTTCATCCAAAGCCGGAAGATCATAAAGATCGCTACGGCCGATAACAACGGCGATAGACGAAAGATGCCCACCACGGGACATATTTCGCCTATCGCTTTTCATTTACATACCTTCAACGTGAGTATGGAGCTGGGCACGAAGTGCTTTGTAGTTTGGCACCAGCCTACTGACTAATCCCCAAAACCGCGCAGAATGATTCATTTCTACTACATGACATAACTCGTGTACAAGCACGTAGTCTTGCAGTTCTGGTGATAGGAACAGCAATCGATAGCTTAGACTAATAGTTCCCGTACGAGAGCAGCTTCCCCACCGCGTTTTTTGGTTCCGAATACTTACCCGCTTGTACGGGAAATTGTAATGCTGGTTTAACTCTTCTAAACGCGTAGAAAGCACTACCAGCGCTCGAGCTCTGTGTTTTTTGTACTCCGCATCTGTGCCGCCACGCTGCACGGGTAACACAGTACGCATTTTTTCTTGCGCTTTTACGACCCAGTCGTATTGCTTCTTAACAAAATCAGCAGCAAGGTACTGCGGGAGTCGCCACGGCATGGTCACCACTACCCTACCCCCCGGCTTCACCACTAACCGCATGTGCTTTGCCCGCTTATATTTTTTTATTTCGTACACCAAATCTTCCATACGGTTTAGTATAAACAAAAAAGCGTGCTTGTACAGGTGTGAACTGTACAAGCACAGCTTTAATCACTTCAGCACCTAGACCGCTACTGGAGCTGCCAACTTACCGTCTGGATTGTACTCTTCCAAGGAAAAATCATACGGTTGGAAGGCAAACAGGTCAGTAACGCCTGAGCTTAACATGAGATGCGGTAATGGTTTTGGCTCCCTGAGCAATTGTTCACGTACCACGTCAAAATGGTTATGATAGATATGCGCATCTGCAAGTGTTGAAACAAGTGTTCCTGGTTTAAGACCGACGACCTGCGCAATCATCATGGTCAAAGTTGCATACGATGCAATATTGAATGGCACACCCAGAAACAAATCTGCTGAACGCATGTGCACCATGCAATTGAGTTTATCGCCAGAGACTTGAAATTGCATTGCATAATGACACGGCGGTAAGCGCATATGCTCAATGTCTGCAACGTTCCAAGCAGATACAAGGAGCCTTCGCGCAGCTGGGTGCGAAGGGTCTTGCTTTACCGCACGGATATTATCCAACAGTTGCGCAATCTGATCTATCTCCCCTTCTGGAGTTTGCCAGTGTCGCCATTGCCAGCCATACACTCTCCCCAGCTCGCCCTGTTCGTCTGCCCACTCGTTCCAAATAGTCACATCATGCTCTCGCATGAAGCGAATGTTAGTTGAGCCGCTCAAAAGCCATAACAACTCAATCCACACCGACTTGAAATGGACACGCTTTGTAGTGAGCAGTGGAAAGCCGTCTGCAAGATTGTGGCGAAACATTTGCCCCCAGACTCGACGTGTTGCCACCCCAGTTCTGTTGGTCACGTCTTCGCCATCAAGCATAACTCCCCGAAGTAAATCTAAGTACTGTTGCATCACGCCCTCCTTTTGGCTGATGTATTTTATTTTAAAGAAACGACTCGCTTGAGTCGCATGTTCCCAACACGAGGTGCTGGCTTAAGCCTCCCTACTTAAGCCAGTCCCCCGTGTGCAATTTTTTGTATTTATTTTGCAATCTGCAATATGCATTTTGCAATTACACATACCCTCCCGTACTACCAATCCCACCCCTACTCTCCGCGCGCACTTGTGCCACTTCTTCCCATTCTATTTGTTGAACTGGCAGGAAAATCCCTTGCACTAGTCGCTCACCTTTTTCCACCTTCACTGGTGCGTTGGTAAAGTTGTGCACGATTATTTTAATTTCGTCTTCTGGGCCACTGTAGTCACGGTCAATAGTGCCAACACCGTTCGCAAGGTGCAATCCCTTTTTAGAAGCAAGACTGCTCCGACATGTAAGCAGTAAAAAATGTCCTGCTGGTGCTTCTATAACCAAACCCGTGCGAATCATTTTAACCTGCCCTGACTCCACTACCACATCTTCGCCAGCGGCAATATCGAACCCAGCTGACTCTGGAGTATGGTGCTGGGGCAATGCCACTTCTGGTATGACTTTTGTAATTTTAGCTTTCATAGTACTAGTGTAAACCAAACCCCCTTCCCCGCCAACCACCCCCAAATAACAACGGCTAATTCGTGCGAATTAGCCGTTGTTGGGAAAAACAGGAGAAATTGTTGCCCTGCCCAAAGTTATTGGTACTCTGGTTTTAGTAACTTTCCAAACTTTTGGTGGAACTTCTTTATTTTTGGAGAAATGACCAGCTGGCAATATGGCTTCGACTCATTCGCTTCAAAGTAGTTTTGATGATATTCCTCGGCGGTAAAGAATCTATCCAAAGGTTCTACAGTAGTCACTATTGGATCGCTAAACTCACCAGAAGTAGTTAAAGTAGCAATAGTATTTTGGGCTAATTCTTTTTGTGCTTCCGAAGTGTAAAAGATTGCTGACCTATACTGCTCACCCACATCGTTTCCTTGCCGGTTCAAAGTGGTTGGGTCGTGAATGGTAAAGAATACATCTAGCAACGTTTCATAGCTTACTTGCTCAGAGTCAAACTGAACTTGCACAACTTCTGCATGATGTACTAAACCCATACCTACTTGCTCGTATGTAGGAGCGTTGCCGTCTCCCCCTCCCGCATAACCCGACACTACTAGCTCAACACCGCGCACTTGTCGGAACACAGCCTCCAAGCACCAAAAACATCCACCGGCGAATACTGCTGTTTCTGTCATATGTTTTCGTTTTAAATAATTTTATTACTTATCAAAACAACCAATGCACGCATTGGTTGTTTTGCATCTTACCAACACAAAGGTATTACTCAGTGGTTACACCATCGTAATGTTCTTCTACAGCTTCTGCTTTTGTGCTATGCACTACACCATCTTTGTGTTCTGGTGGGCCGTACAAGCTGTACAACTTAAGCGCCAATGTGTCTGAAGTGTTTACAATGTTGTGCTTTGTGCCTGCAGGTATAACTACACACATACCGTCGGACAAGGCATGACTCACACCATCTAACACTGCTTCTCCCTGCCCTGCCTCTATGCGAATAAACTGGTCTAGGTGATGTATCTCTTCCCCAATGTCTTCCTTTGGCAAAAGACTCATGAGCACTAATTGCAAATTCTTTGCCGTGTATAAAACTCTACGGAAATTGTTGTTAACGAGCGATAATTGCTCAATGTTTTCTACGTATCCTTGCATAGGTGTTCTTCTGTTAATGTCATTCTGAATACACCTACAGTATACTCCTAACCCCACTTTTTGCTAGTATCCCAGTTAGCGCACCGACCACACAAAGTCACCCTTACTCGTTACCAGCTCCAGCTGCTTCAAGCCAGAGTACCGCACCACAGTTGGAATTCCTCCGCTTGCCCTACTTACAATCTCTGTGGCTCCTTTTGTAAATTCTGCCACTACTGAGAAATTACTTTTCAACCTTGCCCGCTCAAGCAGACGCACGAGCGTACCAGCCCGTAGCTCCCAACGCGCAGAGAACGCTGCTTCTCGTACCGTGCTTTTTACCCCGTTGTACCACACAGACTCAATTTCTGCTTTCTGTGATCGCTTTCTGTCCTCTTCTTCAAACTTTACCTTGGTGGTATTCCCTGCCTTATCTTGCAAACGAACCATCTCCCGCCGTTGCACAACTTCGCAACCAACTTCTTCTCCTGCGCAGGTAAATACAAAGTCTTTGTCCTCTACACTAAACCACATGCGTAATTCCGGTGGGGTGGTATCTATAGAAAATGTTTTTGACTGCACCAGTTCGTGGTTAGCATTTCTATCTACTGCATAAAACTGGACTACGTGCTCCCCTTCTGCGGACACCCCCACCGGCTGTGTGTACGGCACAAAATCTGCGCCATCCAAACTGTACCAAAGACTCGCCACCCCAGATTCTGCGTCTTCCGCGTGCAAGTTTACCGTTACCGTAGACCGAAAATACCCAGCGTCACCCTCTACACCCCGCAGCTCCATGGTTGTTTGCGGTGCTGTGATATCTACTTGCTCCGCGTCGTACAGTACAGCACTTGGAAGTACGCGCTGCTCTGCGGTACCATCACCATTTGCATCCACATCTAAAGTGGCCCCGTGCATATCTACCGCAACTCCCAATGCAGGAGTGACCGGCAAATCCGCAAAGACTGTTGTTTGTACCGGTGCGTCATTTACTATTTCTGTGGCCTTGTAAGAAAAGGACCCGACATCTACCCCACGCAAACGAATGTCATATACCTGCCCTTCGTCTTCGGGTAAATACACAAACTTGTGTTCACCAAAAACTGCGAAGTCTGCGTTTGGAATGTTGTTTTCCAAACTCCCATCTGGCAAAACCCCTAGCCGATTACCCTGCGCATCTATCACTTCTATATCCACCGGACTAAAAATGGCATGCGCCCTACCATTCAATTTACAAGCCGATATATCTTGCGTCATATTGCCTGCAACGCTCGTAGCCCCAGCTAAAATAGCACTAATTTGCTGGCGAATCCCCCCCTCCGATAACATTTTCCCATGCTCACCCTTGAGTGCATAGTACTTTTTATTCGCGTCTACCGGAACGTTTGTAGCACTTTCCAAAGGTACTGTGCCGTCACCCGCGACTCTGGTTGGTACATCGTACCCTATGTGCACTTCCCCACTCAGTGATTTGGAATACCGCTCAACAATCTGCCCAATGGTCCCAGCTTTACAACCGACGATGTTGTACAAATCTACTCCCGCAGTACGCAGGTCGAAGTTGTCGAATGCAGTAGTGTGCAACGCTTCTGCGCCAAGTAACGCTGTAGCATTTACCCCTCGCTCACCCACAAGTAAACTCCACGCCTCGTCGTACGACAAATCCCGCACGACATCCGGCGCAAGAAATTTTTGCTCAATAGTTTTTAAGAAGCTTCCTTTTTGCGTCACATATGTACGACTAGGCGCCAAGTCGTACACCACAGGTAAGTTTTGGCTTATCTTTTTCATTTCGTTTTCCGAAAGCCACGGCACCCCAAAGTTATCTCCCGTAAGTAACACCTTGATTGCTTTTGGCGCACCCGTATTTGGCACACCAACAAACACGACCTTGCCCAAACCATGCGTTGCTGGCTTATGCATGACATAGCTTTTAACCAAAAGCCCACCAGTGCTGTGCGCTACGACATCTACAACGCTACTACCAGTGGCTTGTTTTATCTCTGCAATCTTTGTTTCCAGCGCACGTTCGTTAACTACATTACCCTGAGCATCTTTACCACTCACCCCATAACGCCAGTCATAAGGGAACGTAAATAAATCTTGCCCTTCTACATAACCACCTTGTTTTAATTCATTGATAAGCCCCTCAGAATAATCAAAAATCTGAATAGGCTTCCTTACAATATCGCCCACTTGTAACAAATCTGTGGGGGTTAAATCATTATTGAAACCAAGCGGATCCATAAACTGATCACCAACATCGCCCAGCATTCTTGGTAAGTCTGCCCACAATTTATCCCCACCATCAACAATGTCACTACCTAAAACACCCGGCACAATAAGCACGGGTGTTTTAGTAGAAGCTGGAGCACTTGTGAGCGTACAAGTTAAAGATGAATATGGCTGTGCGCGTATCTCTAATCTTTGTCCCACTATCTGAGTTGTTATGACTGCGTTAGAGCTTGTACAGTCCACGCTCTGTAGCCGGTACCCCGTACTTACTGTATCCAGAGTAAACAAGTTCCCTGGTGACGTCATAGTAAAGACAGTATGTTCTCCTCGCCCTGCTACAGTGACAATGCTGAAGTCTTGGTTAAAAGCACTATACGAATTTGCACCCCGAAATTGGTAGTCAAAAGTCGTATCCCCCGAAGTAGTCTGCTGCACTACAGTGAAATTAAAAAACGGCGCAAGAACTACTGCTTGTGCCGTGTGCGCAAACCCTAAACTTAGAACAATCAACACAATTATTCTCTTCATGGCTTAGTTATGGAAAACTAATGTTAATAAAAGTTATTGCATAAAAACTTAAAAGTGATAATGCGGAAGCGATAAATAGAAGAATTAAAATCAAATAGCCCAGTTTTTTTTGGTTGCCACTTATTACATATTTCCAAACTAACAAAATACTTGTCAGTAAACCTAAAGCCTCCAAAAGAATAAGCCCCTTATAGACTAAGTTGTAGCCGGCAGAGGTTATAAAATTATCTCTAAGTAGAACAATATTACTCCCGCTCTGGAAAAATGTGTAATAGACATTAGCAACTGGAGACCAAAGTAATTCAGGAACTATAAATAACAGAAGCCCAATCCAAAATAATATTTTATAATTTTTATTCATTCTAATATCGAGATCAGTATTAGTTTTCTTGCTTGCATTGTAGCACCACACAAAACCACCGCAACCCACTTATCCACTCTTTGGGACATATTCGTGCGAATAAGCCGAGGCTAGAGTAAGGTCAAAATGTACCGAGCGGAGTCTGGCAGGTTGTCCGCTAGGGAATAAAAAATGAGCAGACTCTTCTGCTCAAAACTCACAATCCTAGCTGCGCGCAACACTGCCAAATGTCGTGATGTCGACCTTACTGACAAGTGTATGCTTTTTGCAATGTCCCCCACAGACAACACCTCGTACGACTGAAGATTTTTCAAAATCATCAGCCGTCGTAAGTTGCTCATGGCTTTTAACTCTTTCACTAGCTCGTCCATGCATTTATTATAACCCCCAAACTTATCCACACCATAGGCTAATTCGTGCGAATAAGCCTATGGATAAATTCAGCAAAGAAATGCGTAAGAAAAAGCATAGAGTACTACCGAGCAAGTTGGCGTATGCGTTTGGAGTAATCTGGTACGTCTCCTGTACTTTGCGAGAGCTGTGTCACCTCGTATTTCTGGCGTGCTTGTTCAATGCTCAAGTCTATATCCAATAACCCCTTTTTCAAAGCCAGCTCGTCTGCCGAAGCGGTTAGTAACAACTGCCACGACAAAGGTGAAACTCGGTCAGGTGAAATCCTGTTCACGTGGTACGCAATGTTAGAAGTACAGTTAGACCAGAATGTGTTGTACCATGCTGGCTGCACCAACAATTCATTCATGCGTTCCAGTACGTCCACCAGCAACACTCGGGCATTTTCTGGTTTAGAAAACTTCACCGGATAGGCAAATACTTTATCTTTCCGTAAATTTGCCCGAACTAAAACAACATCTCGCTCGTCTGCGGCAATGTACACCAGTGGGTACGTCCGAACCATGCCTTTCCACATGCTGTACTCCTGTGTTTTAGTCTTCCGTGCTTCCATGGTAATGGCTAGAAAGTCGCCATTTTTAAATTCGAAAGACAAAAAGGTATGCGCTGCAACTTTGAGCTCGTTGAACGGTTCGGTAATGTACCAGACTCGTTCCACACCATTTAAATCATATGTCTTTGTGTAGTAATCAGGATGCATATCTGCCTCTGTTGGACCATAGCGAAAATTTCGCACATTGCGAACTGTGACAGAGTCACCAGCAAACTCTGCGGTAGAGGTAATATTCAAATGTGTTTGCCAATCCCCTTGTGCAGGTGGGGTAAGACTACTCTGCCAACCAACAAACCCAAGTACCGCCATCAGCAGTACCACGCCAAGAACAGAAAGAGCCGTTCGAATCCTTAATTGCTTCATACATTCTGCTTTTAAATAACCAGTCCCGACAAAAGCCAGAGCAATACTACTTGCTGCACAACGAGCAGGCCAATACCAAGTGGGAAATAAATCTTTTTCGTTTTATGACGAAACACAAACATCCCCACAAAAACTCCTATCGCTGCAAAAAAACTCGCGACAAAGAAAAACAAAACTTCTGGGTATCGCTCGTCATGGTTCCGACTTCGTTTTTTATCTGCCCCGACAAACGCAAACCCCGCTATATTAACAGCTGCTACTAACAGTGTGAGTACAAAAGAAAAATCTTGCATATATGTAGTGTACTACATTTTTATTATTCGTTTGGTTTGGTAAAAATAACTCGAGCAGGACCATCCGCCTTAGCAGTTTTATAGTTATAGTCGTGCACAGAGTTGAGCAAGACGGCATACGTATAGCGCCGGTTTTCACCCGCTTGCGCGTCACCAGTATCCTGCACAATAAACTCACCAGTGTTGTCGTCGTAACCCACTAGTACTACCATGTGGTACGAAGACCCAGTCGCAAGAAAGCGAATGTTGGGATTGCCCAGCTCAAAACCACGGTGCAAAGAAATAACTGGCCTGCCAGCGACAATCTCTGCGCGTATTTGTTCTAGAGTAGGCGCTTCTACCACCCGTGCTTCAAACAATGTTAAGCCACGAATGAGCTCGACTGTTCTGGCAGCATCTGAGTTGGCGTTGCTCCCCCATTTCTTGTCTTGCGCTTCAAACAAAACACGCATTCTCTGCTCTGCAACCTCCACTGGAACAACACGCTCACCTTTGTAGTACGCGTCTACCATGACAACCGCTGCTTCTTCACAACCATTTTTCCATGGTCCCGAAAAGTTCCCCCTCGGAGCTTCGTAGACAAATGGTACGGGCAGTATCATAGACTGTGGAGTCTTCTGCTCTACTACAGGTGTTGTTGTGGGTGTTGCCATGGGCGCTTGGACACTCTGCACCCAGTACAAATAACCTACTACTACAACCAACACGGTTACCACTGCAAATTGTACTCTTGCTCTCCGTTTCATAGCTGGTCAATTTGTACCGTTAATTGCACCGACACCAAACTACCTGCCACCAAAGACTCCTTTTTTCGTACTACTGCTTTCACGGGTAGTAAATACATCCCACTTTTGGAATCTGGAAATATTGAAGTCTTCCACTCACTGCTCCCTATTTGCACAAGTACCGGAACAGAACCAAAGCCACGCGTCATACCAGCAAACGCCTTTTTTATCTTAGCCGAATGCACTTTAGGGACGCTCACAAAGTGCCAACCTACTTCACCGCCGTAGAGCCACAGCTTGGCTTTAAAAATAATAGTATACCCATTCATAGTATTACTCACCCTTCTTGGGACTCACAATAAATTTTCGAAGTCGAAAAGCTTTCTCACGCACCACAGTAGCATGGTGCAGTGGATTAACCAAAGTATTTTCCGATGTAAATGACTGGTCTTCTTCAAATGCAGCAAACCGCTCAATCTCCGTATTACTAAACCCAAACCCGTACACCGCCAAACCCGCAGAGCCACTATTGAGCAACTGCACAGCAAAGTCTGCAGTCTGGCGCTTTACTGCCTGCTCGTCTGGACCCTCGAACGAGTTATATAAATACACCGCATCAAACGCACTCGCATCAACTCTTTGCGCATCTCCGTGTTCAACACTAACATGCACCCCTAATGCAGCTGCCTGTTTTGACACCTGCTGTACCAACGAACCATTTGTCTCCAACCCAGAAAATTTGATTTTCGATACGCACGCACCATACAAGAGTAACCGGCCCACACCAGATCCAGCATCCAGCATGGAGCCATATCCAGAGGCGTCTGCATCTTGCACCACTTTACGAATATATGCGTAAGGCGTACTTGGGTAGAATACGTGTTCTTCCGCGTAACGCTCCCAGTCTTGCGCTGTTTTGCATGACAATGCAGGCAAAGTTTTAGTTATACCCAGAACCATGTCCAGCATATCGTCTTGCGGAAACACTCCCCGCTCATGCCAGTGACGGACAAGACTTACCCTGCGTTCTGGGGTAAGCTCTTGTTGCCACTCTTGCACGCGCCGCTCTAAACCACTTCGCTGTTCAGACACATCTGAAAAAGATCTGCTAGAAAACAGGTTGGTTAGTTGCTCTTGTGTATACGCATATACTTCCGAAGCAAGTACATCTGCAGACGCACTGTCGCGCTCAGTAGCAGAGGCCTCTACTGAATGAGCATGTGCATATTCCACTGCATCTTTAATAGAAGAAGCAGTGAAGTACGGCGGAAGAGAGACAAGCACTGACTTTGTTGCAGCGCTCTCGACTTCTCTTGCATTCATATCTATAACTTTTCCAGATGAACAAACCTCCAATACTTCTGCAACACGTTGCTCCACGCCCTGCTCTTTTTCTGGTTCTGACACCACCCGACCAAATTCAGTAGAATTTTTCATGCCCTATTTTCTTAAAAAACCTCCTGCGCACCCTCACCGCCACACACCCACAACTCCGAACGAAATGAGATTGTGTACACAGAATTTACAATACCTTAATGTAAACATCATCTTCCGGAAATTTTGCCCGCAAGTCTTGAAATGCAGGACTGAAAGAAACCGTGTACCCAGCCAAAGTAATTGCACGCACGGCCCGAGTCCTTGTTCGGTCCACCAAAGAAAATATGTACGCACACCCGAGCTCTTTTGCTTTTGCTTCTGCGGCGGCATCCACGGTATTTGCTAAGCCTTGCCCTTCGTGCGCGGGTAACACAAACTTATGCCATACATACCCACACCGCTTACCCCTCCGTTCGTGGATGCTCAACTCCACTCCCGCAATGACCTCGCCTTCGTTACGAACACCGAAAAGATAGTTCTTGCTTAAATGCGAAGTTAAATAGTGCGCCTCGCGTTCCCGTGCTTCGGCAGAGACCATACCGTAGCTTTGTGCCAAGGAAAGAAAGAAGCTATGTATGTCCATGCCATGACGCAGTTCTTCTACATGTGTTGGTAGTCCTTCGTGCTCCGGTGAACTGTATTTTGAAGTTTCTCTGCTCATATTATTTCTGTAAATAGACTTCTAGTGCACCTTCGCCGCCGTTTTCCAACTTTGCTACACGAAATTCCAGACGACGGTGTTTCAGGTACCCTTCCACAAACTCGCGCATAACCGGACCGTTACGCAAAGCACCCTTGCCCGTAATAACCCGTACAATTTTCCCCTTCCCCCGCTCCAGTAATTCATCCAAAACAAACCGCGCCTGCGTCGTGGTAAGCCCGTGTAAGTCTATGACCCGATCTGGTTTTTGTTCGTATTTATTCATTATTTCACCACACTATACCTACTGGCATATTCGCACGAATATGCCGGCAGGGCAAGAGAGTTTGACTTGCAAATATTTACATGGAATACTGTTTCAAACAACTGCTTGGGCACCTCCCAAGCGAAAGGAGGAACGTGATGTGTAAACACTGCGAAGAAGAAATACTTTGCCATCTTTGTAATGGCAAACGAATCATCGATGCAGATTCTGAATGCTCGCAAGAACCATGCCCTCACTGCGATGGCACCGGCTTGTGCCCTCAGAATAGTTAACCCACACGTTTTTCTGGTTCTTCTTTATCATTGAAAAACCCCGGATCGACTTGTCGCTCCGGGGCCTCTTTTTTTCGCAGGACATATTCGTGCGAATAAGCCTGTAGGCAGATTTACAGAGTACCACACTCCTTGTGCTCCATATTACTACCCAACAACTAGAACAACGTTCCCAATTTTCTGTCCGGTTTCTACGTACTTGGCTGCTTCTACTATTTGCTCCAAGGGGTAGGTTCGGTCTATGACCGCTTTGTAGTGTCCGGCTTCTATAAGTTCTCGGAACAGCTCCATGTCCTTCTTGCTGTCTTTTGGAATAGGAAATAAAACTTTCTTACCACCGAGCAGTGGAGTGAACAGCGCGAGAAATACGTTTTGTAGCAGATACCCTAGCTCAGTAGAAAAATATATCCCGCTGGGTTTAAGCAATTTCCGACACTTGAAAAATGAACTTTTACCGACTGCGTCAATTACTACATCGTACGTTTGCTCGCTGTGTGTAAAGTCCTGTGCAGTGTAGTCCAAGACCTCCACCGCACCCAGTGACCGCACAAGCTCCATGCTTTGTGGTGCGCACACAGCGGTAACTTCTGCGCCATAGCGCACAGCGAGCTGCACACATGCAGAACCAATGGAGCCCGACGCACCGTTTATTAAAATTGTCTTTGCTTTTGTAAAATCTATACTGCGAATAATGTTCATCCCAAGCATGAGCCCGTCACACACCGCTGCGGCTTCTTCGTAACTCATGCTTGTGGGCTTGTGGGTTATGGACCCGTTTTCTGGCATGCACAAGTACTCTGCGTGAGCGCCAAACTTGTACGTACTAAGCCCAAACACTTGGTCCCCCAGTTTAAAACTTGTCACCCCGTCCCCCACAGCTTCTACCTCTCCGGCAAATTCCGTACCCAGCACTTGCTTCCTTGGTTTTAAAAAACCATGAATAGGGCGAATAATATACCCGTACTCCGGTTTCCTAAAACCACAGTCCGTCCGATTCAGCGTAGTCGCACGCACACAAACAAGCACCTCCCCCGCCTTTGGTGTAGGCTTCTCTACCTCTTTTAATTCCATAACCTCCGGCTCCCCGTACCGCTCGTATACAACTGCTTTCATTTTTCCCATAGTAACCCTACTTACCTAGCGACTAATGTAAAAGTCTTTCTTTAGATGGTGCCCATCTAAAGAAAAATTCATATTTAAACAAAATTAAGTAAAGACTTCCCTAATTTTTCAATCACTCCAACTACTAAAGCGTTACCCATAATAAATGCCCTTTTAACATCTGGGGTAACTTTTCCATTTTTCATAATTTTTGTGTGATTATCTGGGAACATGTTCAATCTTTCTAATTCAAGGGGGGTAAGTCTGCGTAATTTGCCTGACTTGGTTTTTATAACATGTTTAAAACGAGAGGGAGAACTTCCACCCTCACCAGTCACTATTGTTCTGGATGGCTTATCCAATGAATCAGGAAAAACCATAGGACCCTCAGAATAGTTATACTCAAAACCATCCTTAGACTTTCTCTCTTCTTTCTTGCCACCCTTTAGATACTCCCATCTTTTTTTATCGGAATCTTTTATAAAAAATTCTTCTGGTATCTTGCTTTCATCATGAATAATTAAATCTTTTAGTAAAGTAACCTTGCCTTTATAGTCGGGAGTTGTTTTTACTGTATAAACATGTCTATCAATCATTACTCCTGAAACTTCAAAAGGGCTTTTTGATGGTTTATCGGAAGAAAATTTTTCAGATACTTTTTCTAAAGCACCATCTATTTTAAAATCGTGCAAGACCGCAGAATCTTTTTTTATAGGAAAAGCTTTTGTTATTACTCCATCGTTATAAATCCAATTTTTAATTTCTTTCTCTTTCTTAATTAAATTGTAAGCTTTAGAACCTTTTTTGTATCCCATTATAAAAACCCTGCGTCTTCTTTGAGGAAAACCGTAGTCTGCCGCATTTATAACACGCCATTCAACCACATATCCCAAGTCGGATAGAGAAGCCAGCATAACAGCAAAATCTCTACCTCTTTGTGCCGATGGAGATTTTAGTAGTCGGTCTACATTTTCCAACATTAAAAAATTAGGAGCATCTTTGCCCTTATTGTTTAAAATATTATAGATAGACCACCAGAGAACACCTTTCTTCCCGTAGATACCTTTTGCTTGATTTGCGGTTCGCGCAACAGAATAATCTTGACAAGGAAACCCCCCAACAAGTAAATCATGATTGGGAATCTGTTTAAAATCTCTTTCAATAACTTCTTGGATATCTTCACAAGAATGCCCTTTGTTTCCAAATTTCTGTGTATATATATCAGAGGCATGTTGAGTAGTAGCGCCAGGTTCCCATTGACTACTCCAAATAGTCTCATATCCTGAATCTTTTTTACTAGCTGAATTAAGCCCAAGACGGAAGCCTCCGACACCAGCGAATAATTCAACAACTCGAATTTTCTTCATATCTACATTCTAACAAACAAAAACGAATTGATCAATTTTGGTCTTTACTCAATTACTTTTTGTATATATTTGGCATTTAACCAAAAACAACGCTTCATTTCCTGTGTTTTTTGAGGTGTTTCAATCGTGTCAGTTGAGTCTTTGCCATGCGGACGCACATGCGCAACGTAACTGTCACTCAATTTAGGCAATTCATCATACCTACCCTCATTTATACAATCTACAGTTTTTTGCCAAACACTTTCTGCCTCAGCTATATCTTTCATTGGAAAATTCCAAAACATAGTTTTTCTAAGGATTAATCCCTCTGAATCTTTTTGTTTTTGAAATATTACGAATAAGAACTTTTTAGTCTCAAGCTGTAAGTGAAAATCAGCCATAGATTCTTCGTCATCATCATCCCATATTTGAGTTACTAAATCTTTGTAATCAAATGCTGGGAACGACACAGACTCTCTGAGTGTTCCTGTATGTTCCAATGTTATCACTTTAAGAGTTATATTAGCTTTTTCTAGCTCCTCAATATTATTAGAATTAACATCAAGAATTCTATTAACAATCAATCTCTTATAACTTTTTGCTTTTGTGCCAAGACTTGAGCCAAGCTCCTTAAGTATCTCTTTATCAGTTTTACCTATAAATGCAGAAAATTTATCCTTTATTAGATCTTCGACGGTTTCAATTCGTCTCTGCTTCTTAAAAATGGAATCGGTGTTTGTTTTTTCGCCAAGTAGCTTTGTCTGGATTAAATAATTTATATATTGTTGCTTGAAAGAAAATGCACGAGGCTTTGCTGGGGTACGATTCATTGGCTGATCTCTTATGACTCGACTATTCGCCGCCTTCGTACAAGCACCGAGATAATAAGTATCACCTTCAGATAGAAGATGTGCTTCCCCTCGTTTTATTTTTGAAACAATATACTCCCAGTCTTTCTGAATCTGAAAAACATCTTCACTAGAAATATCTTCTAGTAAATTCAAGAGATGAACAAATTTAAATTCATAGTCAAGAATGCTTTGATTTTCTATCCATAGATAAAACATCAATAGCAGGGACTTATTCTTTTTCAAAAAGGAGCTTTGCTTCCAAGTCTCATTTACAACTGTTTCGTAATTTATCATTGAAAATACTAGCCGTTCTTTTGACGATAATTTACTATTGCCACCTTTCTTTAGTGGTGTTGTTTTAAGCTCTACTCCTGCAATTGTAAAATCGGGTTCACTAACATTTCCAGGATTAATCTCAAAAAAGTATTTTTCTGTTAAGTCACCTAAAAAACCTTTCCTTTTCATTCCGTATTCTCCAATCTGAGTCTCTATATTTTTGAGGACTCCAACTGAAATAACTCCTCGCAAAGATTTATGCAGAATTGTTTCGGCTTTTTCCAGCACTTCTTCTTTTGTTTGGTATGTTTTCATTTTATAAATTCTTTTAGACTATCTATAGTTTTATACTCGCAAACGGAGTTTTGCAAGTCGGTATGCAAATTGTTATCTATATTACATAGATAATCTAGAAGCTTGCTAACTTTAGCTAAAACCAACGGCTTACTAACCTCAATATATGCATTATAAGGTTTATCTTTTGTTACTTCTTTTGTAAAAAAAGCACACTCGAAATTTTTTTTTGTAGCCAGTAGCTTAATTTTTACATCACCATTAACTAAGTCTAAAATTTGCTGATTTGCAGGCCATGATTGGACATTTGTTTCTTCATCACTATCATGAAGTACTGAAAAATTCTTACCCCATTTTTTTAAAATTTTAATGACAGGTAGTATTGTATATTTTCCTCTTGCTCTAATTATATGAATATCTTTATATTTTACTTTATCTAATTCAATAATTTTTCTAAAAGCAGTGTATTCAGTATCGCCCTCAACAAGAATTGTAATTTTCGAAAAAAAGAATTCCGCAAAGTAAGGGTCAAAAATATTAAGCATTTTTAGCTGTTCTTTTTCATCAACTGACAGCCCTGCGTCGTTAGTTTTAAAGAGACTAACTGCCTCATCTTCTTTTTGAACACGAATAATATTCGTGTTATCTTTTGACAAATCAATAAATACGGGGGAATGAGTTGTAATCATTACCTGCCACTCATTTCCACTTGTAAGGCTATACAAAATTTCTTTTGCTTGTCTTATTGATTCAGGATGTAGGCATATCTCAGGTTCGTCCATTAAAAGAACCTTAGATCTTTCTGGTTGAGATTCTTCAACATTGCTTCCCTCTGGAGTTGCTTTCTTGAAAGTAACTTTTTTTGATTTCACTTCTATTTTCTTACGTCCTGCCATCATCTTTAAAACAGACCAAAGCAACATTCGTTGCATGCCACTCCCTTGATTTTCCAAAGATAAGTCATTTATTCTAAAATCAATATCTTTTGTATTTGCGTATGAAGAAAGCAAATCAGGACTATTTTGTGGCACATGCAAAGATATTGTTGTACCAGAAAATAATTCATTTAATATAGTGCCAATACCCGTAGCTAAGTCATTCTCTTTTGCGGTAGCTTCAATTTTGATTTCATCCTGAAGTGCGGCGATATCTTCTATGAGTTTAATATATTTTGAATCTTTTTTCTTTGTTTTCTTAATTAAGTCATAGATATCAGCAGATATTATTTTCTTTATTTCATCAACTTGTTTTTCTGGTTGATCAAATGGTGAAATATATGTTGGCGATGGTCTATAGGCAGTAGCTGCGCCATCATTACTAAAAGGAGCTTTTGGTTCATCACTAGAAATAGCCCAACGCCCACCATTAAGATCAACACGGAAACCATAACGAGTTGCTGATTCGTCTGCTTTTTCCCATAGCCATTTTTCTTTTACTATCCCATCAATGTTAACCCACTTCTCAGTTGCTATTGTCACACTTGAGGGAACAATTACTTTTGACCAGACTTCTATTTCAGGTTTATTTGTTTCTATTTTATTATAAAAATCATCAATTTTTATTTTTGTATCTGAAGAAGTTGTAACTAATTGAAATGCTTTTAATATTGTACTTTTACCAGAATTATTTGGACCAACCAAAATAACAACATCATCAATGTCAATTTCTAGCCCTTTTGGACCTATACCTCGATAGTTTTTGACTATGAGTTTTATAATTTTAATACTTGGTTCTATAGAAGACATAAACAATTAAATACTTACAACAGCATACGTTGTTTTTGTAAAAATGACATGGTCAACAATTTTTATGTCTAAAATTTTTCCTGCATGAATTAACTTCTTTGTTATTTCAATATCAGCTTGAGAAGGCTCTAAGTCTCCCGATGGATGATTATGGGCAATAATGACCGAAGACGCATTATTTTTAATTGCGCCCTCAAACACTTCTCTTGGATGAACCAAGCTCTCATTTAGAGTGCCGACTGAAATAATTTCTCTTTGTATTTCTTGATTTATACTATCTAAATAAAAAACGACAAAATGCTCTTTTTTACTCCCTCGAATATCTTCCATTCTTTCCCAAACATCTTTAGGTGATAAGATAATAGAAGATTTTTTATCTTTCAACATGCGCTTCCCAAGCTCAAAACAAGCAATAATTTCACACGCCTTGGCTGTACCTAATCCATGAATTGTCTTTAATTCACCTATAGTTATATCTATAAACTTTTCATTTCCAAATTTCTGTAAAATTTTCTGAGATAATTTTAATACATTTAAATCTTTGGTACCTGTTCGAAGTAAAATTGCTAAAAGTTCAGCATCAGACAACTTTCCTGCACCATATTTTTCTAGCTTCTCTCTAGGTCTATCGTATTTTGGAATGTCCTTGATTTTTATCATAAATAGATTTTTTATCCCAGAAGGCTGTTTTTTACCAAGCACGGCATAGAAGCCTCACCGACTAAATCTTTCTTCAATATCTCAAAAATGAAAACTCTAATACCCTGATTTTACTCCATTTTTCATTTTGTGGCGAACAAAAAAGAGCCTAAGGAACAGACTCTTTGGAGCGGCTTATTCGCACGAATTAGCCCATGAGTTAGAGGGGGCAGGTATTTTGACCAGTGAGCTGGTTGAACAGGCACCAGCTGAAGATTGCTTGGAAAAAGCAGAAACCGGAGGCAAACAGAAGCACGGGACCCCACCCAGTAAATGCGGCTACCACCAGTAGCACCACCCCAATGCCCGCTCTGAACAGACGGTCTGGAGTGCCAATGTTTTTTGCCCTACCTGCTACAGCCCCTGGCTTTGCCATTTTCCGTGCAGCTGCACGATAGGCAAATCCAAACAAAAATGCTGCGCCAAACCACAACACTACCTGCAAAACAATATGCATACGTTCTATAAATTTAATGTACGAAATGTAATACCTCTGCCACAATCTGATCTCCAAACCCAGCGAAGTCATGCTTTGCACCGTCGTACACAACCGTGCGAACTCGCGGCGACTGTACCAACTCATGTTCCAAGGTTTGCATAGCAGCATGCGGATCAGCCACTGGCACAACTCCATCATCTTGTGTTCCGGTAAAGGCAAGAACAGGTGAAGTAATGGCATTCACTACGGCAAAACCAAGCTCCGGCTTTCCAAAGTTAAAAATAGCGTCTGCAGAATCATCTGAGAAAAGATTTATGTACGTTGCAGCGGACAACAACTGCTCGCCCCACAAGAGTTTACTGAGTAGCTGTTCACCCCGGCCCTCTTTTACCAGCTCCGTCGCCTCAGTAAACAACACCTCGTGGTCAGCGTACCCCACCGGGTCGTATACCAAACCAATCATGTCTGAAGGACTGAGTAAAATTGCACCTGCTACTTCCCCTCTTGCTTTCTGGCTTACGTAGTACGCCACCTTTGAGCAACCCAAGCTGTGACCTTGCAACCACACCTCGGTGTAGCCCAACTTTTTCACAACACCTATCCATGCCGCAATATCAAAAACACATTCTTCAAACTTTTCGTACGCGTCCCCTGCCAAACGAATCTTGTCCTCGGTAGTACCAAACTGAGTCACGCTATGCGTACCCCTGTTTTCCACCGACAAAAATGCAACCCCCGCAGCAGGATAGCCGGAAAACATAGGCTGCAGAAAGGCATTTGAATACGGGTCGCCCGCCATGCCATGCACGTGAATAATAATTTTTTGCGAAGGCTCTACAGGCTTAAAATATAAACCTGAAAGTTTCAAGCCATCTTCTGTAGTTGTTTTTAGTATTTCCATATGTACTGCTAAAAGTACTAGTATTCTACTAGGTAATGCATTGGAGCGCCACTCGTAGTGCTTTGACAAACCATAGCCAAAACCATACGCTATAGCCAGCTTCTGATGCGCTGGGTTGGCATTATTCACCTTTTTCCAAAAGGAGGGTACTGCTCATGACTGCGCAGAAAGCTATGCACGTACTGGCAGAGGTATACCACGGCTTAGGGTTCTCCTGGCTAGAACCCAAATCTCGGCGTGCCAACGCCCAGTACAAATTCACTCGAAAGGCCGCCAAAAATCAATGGCTTACCACTATCATCTGGACTGCGGTAACCAAAGACGGCGTACTTCCGGATAAAAATGTACGCATCCAGACTATTGTCTTTGGGAACAAACTCCCCGAACGATTTGTCTGGATATTTTCCGAAACCAAGCGGTTTCGCAAAAACAAAGTTCGGTGCGCAAAGCGACTACGCACACGCGCACGCCTTGCTGCCGAACTAACCGATAGCGCAGTCTGGTGTCCAACACACCCCAGTCCTCTCCCCCTTCGTGTGGTGAAAGGTCAATTGGCTTGGGTCTGTACGCACCACGAATGCACGCACTGTGCACTTGTGCCAGTGGAACTGTCGGAACAAATTAAACGCCAAACGCCCAAAAGCTTTTGGCTAAAACAAACAATCTAATTCTTTCTCTAGCCCGGCAAGCAAAAGCTTGTCGGGCACTTCCCCACTTGGAGGTGGTTGTGAAAATCGTAATTGCTTTGTTCGTGGCAGTGCTCCTTGTTGGTAGCACGCTACCCCAAAGACGCAAGGCTCGCACCGCCAAACCAAAAACACCCGCAGCACCAGTGCAAAAAGTTTGGTTTAACTCACACTGCTTCGAAACGGTCCGCTGTGATCGCGAAGCACTGTGGGTGCAAACACCAGACCAAAGTATTTGGATAGTGTGGAAAGCAGACATTACCACACTGTTCATTCGCGAAAGCGGAATTGAGCAAGAGGTGTGTTTGCTCCCAAATGAAACTACAACGCATTTTCGCAAGCGCATGCGCCATGCGTGCACCGATTGCGACGCAATGAAGGATGGCTCAAGGGCGATGCTGGAGCACTGGGAACCAGTTCCAGCGCCAGAAACTAAACCCTTGGATTCTCCTTGGGCACTGGCAGCGCTCGAAGCGCTGCAAAACAAAAACTACCAGCTAGATTCGCTGGTAGAAAACTTACGGAGGAGAAATACGCAATGAAAAGCCTAATCGCCGCAGTGGCACTAAATAGTGTCATTGGATACCAAGGAGGCCTCCCTTGGGACATACCTGAGGATAGAATCCATTTTCGGAATACCACCTTGGGAAAAGTAGTGGTAATGGGAAGACTCACGTACGAGTCAATACCAAAAAAAGAGGGCATCTGCTTGCCGGAAAGACAGATTGTAGTGCTGACAAGAAATCCTAATTTCGACACAACAGCAAACAACGTAACCTGCGCGCGCACGCTCAGCGAAGCCATCGAAGCATACGGACACCGTGACATCGTAGTAGCTGGTGGCGCAAAAATCTACGAAGAAGCACTACCTCTAGTAGAGGCTATGTACATAACACATGTTGAGCAGCGCCCACTTGGAGACACTTTTTTCCCAGAAGTTAACTGGGCGGAATGGATTAAAACTTCTACCATTTTTGGAAGTGGGTTTAAATTTTGCTCGTATAGAAGAAAGTAACCTGAACGCATAAACAGGGTCACTCGCATGAGTCGACCCTGTCTTTTTATTTTGTTTCTATTTCTGCCTGAAACGCTGCAGTCCAGTTGGCGTACCCTGCGTCGTTTGGGTGGAAGCCATCTGCGGCAAATGTTTTACTACGGTCGTTGTGTTGCACCAGTAGCGTGTCGTGCACATTTACCACTCGCACTCGTTCTGTGGCCAGCTCCGCAATCTGCCGGTTGAGCCACACCGAGCGAGACTCCAACAATTTCTGGTAGAACCACGGCAGCAACGTGCCTTCGCTAAAATTAGGAATATTTGCAACGTATACTACCGCATCTGTTTTTTCTACAAGTGTGTTTAGAATTGTTTTGAAATTTTGCAATACTCGCTCGTTTGAACGAAGGTGTGTTGCATCGTTTGCGCCAATAGAAATAGTTACTACATCTGGTTTGTATTCCAGAATTTGTGGCAGTTGTGTAGCAATAAAATCTTCTGTCTTCGCCCCAGACACCGCAACATTTTTATAACTCACTTCGGTAGTGCGTGCGAGCATTGCCGCTACCTGCATGGGGTACGTTGCGGCCAACTCACTTGCGCCAACCCCCACTGCAGTGCTGTCCCCAGCGGCAATATAGCGAAGCGGCTGCCCTTGGCCCACAACACTTTCTGTGTGCACCAGAGTGGGCAACTCGGGCAAATGCGATTTTTTGTATAGAAACACGAAAACTACTCCAACGAAGTATAAACCCACCAGCAGCAAGAAAGCGAAAATATATTTCATACTCGTGTTCGTTAGTGGGAGTTTACTGCTCTGACTGCAACTACAACCAAAAGACTCACTAGAGTTGTAACGAACATCCCCCACCCAATATCTACAAAAGTAACCACCACTGGCCAGTTACGAATAGTTGCTTGGTTAGTAAAATCATATGCGCCGTAGGTGGCGGCACCAAGCAGAGCAGCACGGAGAGCGATGTGCCCAAGCGTTGCATTCCCCTGCAGCGCTGGAGCAACGACAAATACATACACTGCCAAAGCGTACAGCGGGTAAAACAGTAACGCCGGCCAAAAGGTAAACGTTGGAGCAAATACATGCGCCAGTTGTGGCCTGTAGAACGCATCGGACGTAAGTTTTAACCACACCCCGTCCAGCACCGACATGACCGCAAGTACAAAAATGTATACCATGGTTATTTGTTTAAAAACGTAATGCTGAATTGCAAGACAGTGGCAAAACAGACCCAGAGTAAATATGGAATATTTAGGAGTGCGACCCAACGAGCATGGGGGAAAATAGCAATCATTGCCCACACCAGAGTCACAAGCACCAGAACGATATCTACCGACGCTAACCAGTTGCTCCTAAGTCCAAACTGGAGTGGTGTGAACAGTGCGTTAAAGACGACATTCAAACCAAACGGTACTACTACCCAAAACGAGATGCGCTTTTGAATAAGTAAGTACGCCACGTACCCGTACGATGCGGCAATAACCGCGTACAAGACTGACCACACTGGACCAAAGAGCCAGCTGGGTGGTGCCCATGAAGGCTTAACGAGCGTTGCGTACCAAGAGTATGAGTTCATAGGATGAGAGAGAGAAGAATTAGAAGAGTTAGAAGAATTAGAAGAATTAGTGAGAGGCTTTAGAAGCGGAGCCCGCCGAAGCTTTAGCGCAGGAGGGAGGATAGAGAGTAGAGAATAGAAAGAAGAATTAGATAAGAGAGCAAATTCACCAGGCATCCGTTACCATGGTCACCTTCGTAACGGACAGAAGTTTTCTAGGTACTTCATGGACTCTTATGAGTTACTTTTAATTAATTTGCTTAAGTTTAAGCCTATCAAGCCATTTCTCTAATTTTTGATATAACAAACTAGGTTTTTTTGGTAGGTCACTCTGAACTTCGGTAGGGAATTCAGTCTCTATAATAGACTGAATATGTACTAAATCACTAGCAGCAGTAACATTTTTTAATTTTCTTGCAATATCTGCGCCATACATATCTGATATAAACTTTTCTAATACGTCCTCTTCTGGATTCATTATAGTTCTACCATGGAGAAACGCTTCAAATACGACTTTTTCAGGAATACCAGCGACTCTTGCGGTGTGTGAAACCAAGAATTTTATAAATCCTACCTCCTTACTTCGTGGAGTAGAAATATCA
>CAZTCH010000010.1:0-36724 GCA_964612745.1 uncultured Candidatus Saccharibacteria bacterium
TTGGGCCATTAGCTCATTTGGTAGAGCGCTTCCATGGCATGGAAGAGGTGACCGGTTCGAATCCGGTATGGTCCACCAGCGGAGAGTTCATTTTTTATGCCTTTGAGAGCTGATTGTATAGTGCACGTGGTATCTGTTTCAGGATGTCAAAATTTAGCCATTCTGAGTCGCGGAATTTTTGGGGTGTGTTGATTTAGGGTGACTGGTCTACGGGGTGTAGTATACCGGTAGTACGCGCGCTTCGGGTGCGTGAAGACCGAGTTCAATTCTCGGCATCCCGACCAGGGTTGGTCTATTACAAGTGAGTTACTATAAGTGAAAGAGATTTCAGAGCGTAATAGAAGTTTGGCTGTTCGAGTGTATTGGTGTCTCTCCTTGGCGTGAAAAAATTTTCTATATATACGAAAGTTACGAGTATGTTTCAAACCGGTGTGGAACAAATTAAATTCGCAGATGGAATTGGTACAGAGCCACGCTTTGCTTTTCGGCGATGGTTTGAAACTTGGGTAGAAGCGGTGAACCTTGGAAGTAGAGAAGTTTGGCAGCCAGCAATTCTGGAATCGGTTACGGTTACGGACTTGCTTCCCAAAGAACTGGACTACGACAGGTTTGTTTCATATCTTACTAACCCACCAAAAAAGATATTTTTACCGAAAGCGACGGTGACACTTGAAGACGGACTTTTTGTGGTGAGGGGTACTATAGAATTTTTTGATCAAACACTAATGGTGTTCGAGGGCATGTTTGAAATGGTGGTACACGACATTGGCACTCAAGATTATAAAATTTTTGGTATGACATGCTACCCGCATTTTAGAGTTTCGGTTTAAAGTTGTTTTGAAGATTGTATGTCTAGACTGTCTGTAGATTTCGAGCAAGCAAAAATCAAGGAAGGTTATTCGTGGGTCGTTGGTGTGGATGAAGTAGGGAGGGGTCCACTTGCTGGACCTATTGTTGCCGCCGCAGTTATTTTTCCAACTCACTTCCAAGCAGTCCCGTACGAGTTACGAAAAGTTACAGACAGTAAAAAACTTTCTGAAAAAGAAAGAGTAAAATTGCTGTTGCATATTAAACAGCACGCACTCCAGTGGAGTATTAAAAGTGTGCCCGCTCGAGTTGTTGATGCTATCGGAATCCAAGAAGCGAACATGCGAGTTATGCGAAGTGCAGTAGCAGATGTGGTGGAACGAGTACAGGTAACTGCGAAACAAAAAGTTTATGTGTGTGTAGATGGGCGTGCGTTGCTACCCAGGCTACCACACGAGCAACAAGCGGTGGTTCAGGGTGACGCTAAAATATTCTCTATAGCTGCTGCTTCCATTTTGGCTAAAACATATCGAGACAGTTTCATGGAACGTCAAAGCAAGGCATATCCGCACTATGGTTTTGCAAAGCATAAGGGGTATGGCACGAGAGAGCACAGAATGGCAATTCGTAGCTATGGACTTTGTCCGCAGCACCGTAAAACATTCTGTGGACGAATTGACGAGTGGGGTGACGAATAGGTATAGTATGTAGAGTCAGTAGCGAGAACATTCATGTTTTACTACTGTTTCATAAACTTCGCAGGTGTATGGAGCTTCTGACTCACGGTCTATGAAACATGCTTGAAGGTGCATTTTGGCTTGTCTAGGTGGAAGCAGCTTTAGGTTTCTTGTCAGAGTGCATATCCAAAAAAAACGATGCAGCGTCAAGGTGTTTTACTAAACTGCTGGGGTCGCAGACTATGAGCGAGTCTTCGAGTCGAATGGAAAGTAATTATGGAGAGGTGCCAGAGTGGTCGAATGGGACGGTCTCGAAAACCGTTGTGCTCGCAAGAGTACCGAGGGTTCGAATCCCTCCCTCTCCGCCATCGCCACGCTGAAGCGTGGCTACGGCGTGACGAAGTCCGCCATGTAGACACGCGAAAGCGGGCATTGCCACTAAAGCTTGTATACGGCGTGACGAAGTCCGCCATGTAGACACGCGAAAGCGGGCATGTTCTGCTTAGTAGTAAAATAAAAATGTATTACGTCTACAGTCTTAAGTGCAGAGACGGGTATTACGTCGGTTGTACAGATAACCTCAAAGCGCGCTTTGAGAAACATTTGAATGGATACGTTCCTGCAACCAAGGGGCGACGGCCAGTAGCTCTAGATTTTTATTTTGCGGTGCCGGATAAGTATCGAGCGTTCGCATTTGAAAAGTATCTGAAGTCTGGATCGGGCAGGGCGTTCATACAAAAACATTTAGTTCCTAACGTTAGTAACGAAATTATATGAGCAACAAGTCACAGTTAAATCAGTTATCGAAAAGAGAAATTTTAGAGTCTCTTTTAGCCAGACAGCAACAAGATGTAAGTACGTTAAACCGGTTGGTTATTTCAGTTGCGATGGCTGCAGGTGTGAGCGCGGAAAGCATCGCAGAAAAATTTGCTGATCCAAATCTTACCAGCGACTTTGCATCTGTGTTCAATAAAGCACTCGATGCCGAATTTCAAAAACGAAACACGACAGCGGCAGAAGCTACTGGGGGAGAGCAGCTTCCCGTTGCTGATTCTGAATAATTTTTTTTGAGACGCTTATCGCGTCTCATTTTTTACGAAACCAATGTATACAAATTTGAAAGGTAAAAAAATTTTACTACTCTATACTGCACACACGAGTGGGCACATGCGCATCGCACAAAATATTGGATACTGGTTGCAGCGTGCAGGGGGTGTGGTTGTATTACAAGAAGTGCTCAAGTCGAATCCGAGCCCTCTCGTGAAAAAGTTTTTACAACTTCATGTTTGGGTAAATGTGCATGTGCCCGAGCTGTGGAATTTTTTGTACCGATATGGTTTTTGGATTTTCATGATGCCTTGGAGACTCTTAGTTGCACAGCTACAAAAAACAGAAATTGAAAAGTGTGTGAAATCTGAAATGCCAGATATCGTCGTGACTACTCAGACAGCTCCTTCGGCAGTCATGAGTGTGCTGAAACGGAGTGGTGCATTTGTGGGTGTGTGGGGTATTGCGTTTAGTGATTATCATTTTCATAGGGCATGGGTATACCCTCGGGCAGATTTTTATCTGACAAATATTCCAGAGCAGACAGCGCACCTTCTTGCTCTGGGTGTGACGCAGGAAAAAATATTTCGCATTGGTTTTGCTTTGCCTCCATTGCCACGGATCGATACGAATCTTGTCAGAGAAAAAATTGGAGTAGCGCACACAGATAAAATTATTTTAGTTGGTAGTGGTAGCCTTGGAGTGCGGGTGCCGCAAAATTTATTTGATAGTGTGGAGCAGGTGGTTCGTTTGCTTGCCGTAGAAGGTATTACTGGTAAGGTAGTCGTCGCATGCGGAAGGAATGCCGAGTTGTATAAATCGCTCCAAGCCCGAGCGTCTGCTGGGCAAGAGTGGCTCGTGCCTCTTTCATACTACGAGCCCATGGAAGACATGTACGCAATTAGTTCTGTGTTCATCACGAAGCCTGGTGGGCTCAGTGTAGCAGAGGCGTTATTGTTTGAGGTTCCTCTCTGTATTACGCACACCCTTCCTGGCCAAGAAGATATTAACCTTCTGTATTTAGAAGAGCGGGGGATGGTAAAAAATTTAACCCTCTCAGACACTCCTACCACAGTGCAGTGCATACTGGGCATGGTTCGTTCTGGTGGCCAACCAGTAGGGTCGGCGCGTGCGCTTGTAGCGCCAGATATCGAGGCAGCACTGCCCGAGTTTCTGTCTGCATGTCTCGGTAAAAAGTAGTTTTGGCGAGGCGTTCTGCTTGGTTGACGTGTGCAGTGTCCTAAGGTAATATGGAAATACTCAGTATACAAAATATAGTAGTGAACGTATGCCAAAGAAAGACAGAACATTTTTCGGTAGAATAATTGGTGGGAATCTCGTAGAAGAAACTACGCCTGATCAGGGGGTATCTCCAGAAGCTGATGAAGTGGATGCAGAAGAGGCGGAAATGGAACTCCTTACTGACCCAGAAGGCCTAGAAGAAGAAATGATAGACGACGAAGAAGGTGAAGAGCGGGTAACGGTGCGTGCAGTAACTGCCTCTGTGGAGCCTGTGCAGGAGTCTCAACCACAGAAAATGGAGTCTGGACAACATGAAGAGTGGCTTTCTGATTTTGAAGGCCAACTAAATATAGACATGTACCAGACAAAAGATAACGTTATCGTAAAATCGACCATTGCTGGAGTCAGGCCAGAAGATATGGATATCACGGTAGCGAACGACATGCTAACTATCAAGGGAGCAAGGCGGAGAGAAGAGAGCGTGTCCGAAGATGATTATTTTTATCAAGAATGCTACTGGGGAAACTTTAGCCGGAGCGTTATAATCCCAGTGGATATAGATAGTGAGCACATTGAAGCAGATTTGAAAGATGGGATTTTGACCGTAGTGGTCCCGAAAGCTGCAAAGGCAAAGACTAAGAAAATCAAAGTAAAAGGTTTGTAGGTCCGATACAAGCACCAGCGTAGTCTATGCGCGGTGCTTGTTTGTTTTTGTGCCCGTGTTACAATAAAATGGAATAAAATCAGAGATTTTACACTATGTCTCGAAAAAGAAAAGAATCCGAAAAACCGTCGACCATGCAGGCTGCAGCCGAAAGCTTTGTGCTTCATTTAAGCCCTGAAACAAAAAAAGCACTTACTGTTGTTGTACTTATTGCACTCGCACTACTCTCAATCATGAGCTTTGCTTCAATTGCGGGGAGTTTTGGTATGTTTTGGACCAAGACGCTGCTTGTTTTGTTTGGCCAGGTAGCGTATGCGGTTCCGCTTGTCTTACTTTTTTGGGCAGTGGTTATTGGCTGGCCTACTACAGTGCATGCTTCTGCGGGTGGCCTTGGTAAACGCTTTTGGGTCGGCTCTGTTTTTTCGTTAGTTGCACTCGTTGCTGCTTTCCATATGCTTGCTACCCGTTTAGGTGGAGTTGGTGGTTTTTCTGCCGCTTCTGAAGGCCAAGGCGCAGGAGTGTTCGGTGCGCTATTTGCTGTCCCTTTGGTCAGCCTTTTTGGTTTTTGGGCAGGGCTGGTTATAGTAATTGTTTTGCTCATAGCAGGTTTGCTTATTGCCTCAAACGTTCCATTTATCTTTAGAAAGTCAGAGACTCAAGAGCTGGGTGTAAAACCTACTGCTGCTGCAGCAATCAAGATTAATTCTCCGGAAGAGGCTGGGCTCGAAGCATCTACCATTTCAGAAGTTAAGGTTCCACCAATGCGCTCTCCCGAAAAGAAGCCTGTGCCAATACAAGACAGGTCTTCCTCCGTTTCCGATGTGACCTTGCCAGATGCTGTGGTAATTGAAGAGCGGAAAGATTGGAAATTGCCACCTTTTGACTTGCTCGATGACCATAAAGCAGAAGTAGATAGTGGAAATATAGAGTCTAATGTTGCCATTATTCAGAAAACGCTTGCCGATTTCAATATAGAAGTAGAAATGGGTGAGGTGAATGTCGGTCCTACGGTGACGCAATACACGTTGCGTCCTGCCACAGGGGTAAAACTAGCTCAAATAGCTGGGTTAAAGAGTGATTTAGCTTTAGCCTTGGCTGCGCAAGCAATTCGTATGGAACTGCCAATACCTGGGAAGCCGTTGGTGGGTATTGAAGTACCAAACAGGACGAGTCGCATTGTGTCGCTGAGAGAAGTATTGCAAACAACAGATTTTATAAATCACAAGAGTCGAATTGCGTTTGCGCTGGGGAGAGATGTTGCGGGAAAGGCACAAGTTGCAGATTTAGCTAAAATGCCCCACTTACTCATTGCTGGAGCTACGGGTAAAGGTAAGAGTGTGGCACTCAATGCGCTCATAGTGAGTCTCCTGTATCGGAACACTCCACAAGATGTAAAACTGATCATGGTCGATCCGAAACGGGTTGAAATGTCTGTGTACAATGGCATCCCACATCTACTTACACCTCCAATTACTGAAGCAGAAAAAGCAGTGAATGCTCTGAAGTGGGCAGTAAGCGAGATGGATCGTCGCTATAAGCTCCTTGCAGAGAGTAAACATCGAAATATTCTGGAATACAATGCAGTAGCGCCACTACAGTTGTCCTATATTGTAATTATTGTGGATGAGTTGGCTGATTTAATGGCGGTAGCACAAGCGGATATTGAAGCAGCGATTGTCCGTTTGGCGCAAATGGCTCGTGCGGTTGGTATTCACTTAGTGTTGGCAACGCAGAGTCCCCGAACAGATATTATCACTGGCCTTATTAAGGCAAACATTACCTCTCGAGTTTCTTTTGCTGTAGGAAGCCAAATTGAAAGTCGTATTATTCTGGATATGAGCGGTGCTGAAAGCTTACTCGGTAATGGAGATATGTTGTTTATCTCTTCAGAGTTTAACAAGCCACACCGAATCCAAGGTGCGTTTGTTGGTGATAAAGAAACACATCGTGTAGTAGACTTCTTCAAATCACAAGCCGGTGCGGTTATCTATAACGATGAGGTTACCGAAAGGCCAAAGCATGCACTCAATATCCCTGGGTTTGATGGTTCTGGTGATTCCGGAGACGATTTACTCGAAGAAGCGAAAGCAGAGGTGTTGCGTGCTGGTAAGGCGTCCGCATCTTTCTTGCAAAGAAGGCTAAAGGTTGGGTATGCGAGAGCAGCTCGTTTGCTCGATTTACTTGAAGAGCAAGGCATAATCGGCCCTGGTGAAGGGGCAAAGCCTCGAGAAGTCTACGGGGCAGCACCAAGAGATGAAGGGTATGGCGAAGCAAGTCAGCCCCCGGATGAACATACGTTTTAAGCTAAGCACCAGTCTATAAATGCAATAACAGCACCACAGGTATATGTGGTGCTGTTATTTTAGGGGGTACAGAAGCAATATAGTATACTACTAGTATGGTAGATTTTCAGATACAAAAACTAGGACTAGAGACTCTTGGCGAGTACTTACAGTCAGTTCGCCTTGAATTAGATCTCACCGTAGAAGCGGTGGCTTTAAAAACAGGTATACATGCTAAGTTCCTGGAAGCTTTGGAAGTAGGAAATTTTCAAGTTCTGCCTGAGTCAGTGTATGTAGTTGGGTTTCTGAAAAAACTAGCAGGAGTGTATTCTGTAGATTCAGATTCTTTGATTGCAGAGTATTACAGAGAAATTTCATTAGAACAGACTGTAGGTGTTAGTAAGGCTGCTCGTGATTGGAAAACTCTAGCCTCTCGGCTCACTCCTAGACGCTGGGCCTTGCTTACCTCATGCATTCTTGGATTTGTTTTTGTATGTTTTTGCGTGCTTCAGATTGTTGCAATTGGTGGGGTTCCAACTTTGGTAATAGATAACCCGAAGCAGGATGAACGAATTTCTGGTGCAGCACTCGTTGTTGCCGGCAACGCCACTCCTGGAAGCGAAGTAGAGTTAAATGGCCAAGTAGTATTTGTTGGGGCTGATGGAGCATTTACCAGTACGGTTAATGTGTTGCCTGGAGCACAAACAATAGAGGTGGTCGCAAGAAGTAGATTTGGTAGTGAGAGTAAAAAATCTGTTACCTTTATTGTGGAAGATACAGCAATGGATGTAACCGGTCCCAAACGAGCGATTGAAAGTGAAGCGAGTGGTCAATTCCTTACTGTTGGTATTGCAAAGTAGTTATTGCTAAACAAGAGTGCATTGATAGCTGCATTTTTGTTTGGTTGTAATTTAGGAAAAACGATATGGCAAAACAGACAAAACATAAGGCGGTTGCAACTGTCGGTGAAGTGGGTCGGTGGAAAGCAGTAGAAAGCGCTCTCGATCAGATCAGAGAAAAATTCGGAGAAGGTAGCATTATGAAGCTTTCTGACTCTCAGGCAATGGATGTCGAGTCGTATCCAACGGGAAGTATTAGCCTCGATTTGGCACTTGGTGTTGGTGGAATACCGAGAGGAAGAATTATAGAGGTCTATGGACCAGAAAGCTCTGGTAAAACCACATTGACTTTGCACATGATTGCAGAAGTGCAAAAAAAAGGTGGACTTGCTGCTTTTATTGATGCAGAGCATGCACTTGATCCAGAGTTTGCGAAGCATTTGGGTGTACAAGTAGAAGATTTGCTGGTGTCCCAGCCAGACTCTGGAGAACAGGCTTTGGATATCGCTGAAACTTTGGTTCGAAGTAATGCTGTTGACTTAATTGTTATTGACTCTGTTGCGGCGCTCACCCCAAAAGCGGAAATAGAAGGTGAAATGGGCGATAGCCACATGGGTTTACAAGCTCGGCTTATGAGTCAGGCGTTACGAAAGCTGACTGGTATTATTTCTAAATCCAAAACAACTGTTATTTTCATCAACCAAATCCGCATGAAAATTGGTGTGATGTTTGGTAATCCAGAAACTACCACAGGTGGTAATGCTCTGAAGTTTTATGCATCCGTTAGGCTGGATGTCAGAAGGATTGCTCAAATAAAGAGCGGGGAAACGGTTATTGGGAGTCGTGTGAAGGTTAAAGTGCTGAAAAATAAAGTAGCGCCTCCATTTAAGACTGCTGAGTTCGATATAATGTACCAACCAGGGAATTGGGGTATTTCTATTGCGGGGGATGCGCTGGATACCGGTGTTGTATTGAAGGCTTTAGAGAAGAACGGTAACACATATGTCTTCAATGGTACAAAGCTGGGTGTGGGACGTGAAAATGCTAAAACTTTCCTGAAGTCGAACCCAGAAGTATTAGTAGAGTTAGATAAAGCAATACGTGAAAAAGTAAAAGCAGGAGTCGAGCTTGTAGCTGACCCTGAAGAAGAAGTAGAATAAAACGTTAAAACAGCCCCAAAAGGGGCTGTTTGCTTTTTACTGGAAGATAACTATATAGTATAAGTATTATGCATACTGAGTTGGTATATGCCAGCGTTGACTTAGAACTAAGTGGATTTGACCCAGAAACCGAAGAGATTATCGAGGTGGGCATTGTGCTATGTTCTATCCAGAACGGTCGGTTCGTAACAGGTGAAACGTTTTCTACGCTGGTTAAACCAAATATTGGTGAGGTAAGGCAGCGAATAGTGGGCTTAACAGGGATTACCAATAAAGAAATTTCAGCAGCTCCGACATGGGCAGAGGTAAGCACAACAGTGGCTCGTTTGCTTGATGGAGTTGTTTTGGTTGGGCATGGTCTAGACTTAGATAGAAAGTTTCTCGCAAAAGCGGGAATTACAAATTTTGCAGGCGTTGTAGATACTCTCGAGCTTTCGCAAATTTTCTTACCTACCTACCATAGTTATAACTTAGAAGGTTTGGGTAATTATTTTTCTGTTAACCATCAAAATGTCCACCGTGCGTTGGGGGACGCGAAAGCGACAGTAGAGGTGCTGCGAGGGTTGATTGGGGTGTTCAATAAGCTCTCTTTGGCGACGAAGCAAGCTGTGGCGGGCATAGGACGCGAGCAGGGAAAGAGTTGGCCAGCGCTATTCGAGGCAGGGACAGGAGAACAAAGCACTATTCCAGTAGCGTCCTCAGTAAAATCGGGTGTGGAATTGCCGGTTCCTGAAAAGAGCTGTGTTTTGAGCAGCCCTTTTGCGTATGAGCAAATCATGCCTGCAGCACCCCTGATGCAAGGAGCGTTTCCACCATGGGTACTCGCGTACCAAGAAAGAGAGCAGGTTTTTAGAACTGCTTCTCAGTTTGGTATTGAACCTTATTTGGGTGCGTTTGAATACCCTTCTTTCCAAGTATTGGAGGAATTAGTAAGTAATAGTAAGTCTCTTTCAACAAAAGAAGCGCTCGCTGTACAAAAAGTATTAGTTTGGAAAGAGCTATTTAACTCATTTGGGCTTTTGTCTGAGATTAACTGGTCAATAGTGGGGACGGAAGTAAAAAAGTTATTCTTAGGTGGTTTTTCGCCACGGATACCGCATGGTATGGCGGTGAGTGACTATCGGTCAGTGCAGGATTATAAACAAAAGCGTCAGCTTTGGGTGGGGAATTTGGAAGATTATGTCGAGTGGCTAGAGCAAAAATCTGCTGTGGCTACGTCTTGGACTAGTTTGCTTGGGTCTGTGAGGCAAGCTCAGTATGCCGAAGGGGAGGATTTAAGCCAAGTTATGCCAGAAATCGAGAGTATTTCGCTTGCTGTCGATGTTTATTTTGGCTCAGTTATGCTGTTGTTGCGTGCAGATGGTAGAAAAAGTACTGGTTCTGTCTCTGCTGAGAGCCTCGGTTCGTACTATTGGAATAAAATAGTGTCCGGTGCTCGTGCTTTGGTTGGTAAGTTAGAGTCTGTAGAAGGGGTGCTAGCGAGCCAACAGTCTTATTTGAGGCAAGTTGCTAACTTGAAGCAGTTTTTAGATGCTGGCATGTCGACAGATGTCGCTTGGGTTGAATATTCAGAAAAAAATATCACGTTTATTAGAAAGCCTAAGGATTTTTCTGTGTTTCATACAGAATTTACTAAAAACTGCAAAGTTTGTGTGTACCATACTTTTGTTCCACAAGGTGAGGCGCTGGCTATGTTACAGACGCGACTGGGCCAAACTTCGTTAGAAGTGCAGTCTACTCTTGGAGCAAATACGATTGAAAAAGTAAACGTACAAACTATTCTAACCGAGAGTATTCATAAAGAAGTTGTTGCAGCGCTTACGACTACAGCTTCGGCCCTTGTGCTGTTTGACTCGGCTGAAACATTGCGCGGATTTTACGATACGGTATATGCCAAAGACGATTCTTTGCCGCCTGCTTTAGTAGTAGGTTTGCATGGTGGTGTGCACAAAATACTACGAAACTTTAATAGCTCAGTGAAAGGGGTGGTTTTTGCTCCCTTGCAAGCTCTGAGCTCATATACTGGCGAACGGTTGCAAGTTGAGCACGTGTTGATTGTCGATATGGTTACTACTGAGGCTGCCCACCCTTACACAACTGCTGTTGCAGAGGCTATGCGCGTTACTCCAGATGAATTGGAAGCGCGAAAGAAGCAAGTAGTGTTAACTCGAGTGTTGCGTGTGCTCGATTGGGATTGTGTTCGGGGTATTCGAGTGTTCTCTTCAACCAACAACACAGTTGCTGAGGATAACTCTGTGGAAAAGTATTTGAAAAGTTAGTTATCCACAGATTTGATTGTGCACAAAAATTTTGAAATTATATTATTTTATACTTTCAAAAAAATATATCCTTTTAGTTATGATGGAATATAGATATTTTGGTACAAATTATTGACACGTATGCGCATTCGTTTTAAACTTATATTGTAGGTAGGAAAAGTAGTACATTAACAACTCAGTCGGTGTCGTTCCAACAAGCTCGTTTGGATTTAAATTGGACGAAGGAAATCTGCGCTGGTAGATTATGACGATGACGATAACTATATTCAAAATCTTTGAGTATAATTATCGTTATGGTCATACATCTGGACAAGCTCAGCTCTCCTTTTGCCTCTTCGTCATAGCCTTACTAGTCAAGGCTGATTGAAAACAAAAATAAAATGTAGGTTCTTTCCGATAAGTATCGGACCAAAAAAATCAAAAAAATAAAAAGTTAGTGTTAGTCAAAAATAAAAGAACAATTTGTTTAAGGTGGAAGACCACCGTAAGAAGAGCTTAAGGTTCAGTTTGGCACCGAAGACTAGAATGTCAGACGCTATCCTGTTTTCGCAATTTGCGAAAGTGGGTTACCAAGAAGTGACGAAAATGTAACCTTGCACAGTGGGTAAAGTATCTAAAGATTAGATGTTTTACCTACTGTGTAGAGTTGCTCAAACTTCGAGGTTTGAGCCTCTACAGGGCACTTTAATACCGTGGCCCCATGTAGGGGCTCTTTTGTTTTTTTACAATATCTCATATACTTTTTATATAATCTTCAAATCTTTTATATGTTTACACCAGAGTTTTTGACAGCAAGAAAGAACCAGCTCGAAGCAAAGAAAGCAGAGTTAGAAGCAGAGCTGCTTGGAATAGCGGAGCATACTGAGCTTGGTAGTGATTATGGCGATGCTGAAATGGAAATTGCTATCGATTTACCGAATAAAATGACTCGAGATGAAATTCAAGAGCACATTGGTAGAATAGACGCAGCTCTCGCCAAAATGGTTGATGGTACGTACGGTGTTGATGCCGATGGCAACGAAATAGACGCAGCTCGTTTAGAAGTGTATCCGGAAGCGGAAAAAGCAATTTAGTAGTACTCAATGCAATACGTACAGGTGCTCCAGTTTCCATTTATTGCTGTGGTCTTACTGTTTACTGACTTAAGTTTACGGTATGCTTGTTTTGCTTATTGCGCGTCCGGGGTGCGTACTTTTATTGGACTGACGCCTTACCAGAATCATTGGTTTGTGTTCAGTATTGCTTTGCCTACTGTAGGAATATTCTTAGTAACAGCATGTGCCCTACTCTTTTTTATATACACTGCAGTTACTCGGTGGAGGGTGGCAGAGTGGAGAGAAAAATTTGCTTTTGTCCTTATTCTTACCGGGGCGGCTGGGAATATGCTCGATAGAATCTTTTTGGGATACGTCAGAGATTTTATTAAAGTGGCACATGGGTATTGTAATATTGGTGACGTATATATTCTTGCTGGGATCATACTTTTGATCATTCTCAGCGTTCGTATTAAACACACATAGCATGGACACTTTTGCTTTTGGTTTTGCGCTATTTTTGCATATTATATTTTTTGCTATCGCTTTTGGCGCAGTTGCGGTCGTAGACAGTGCAGGATTACTCTGGATGGTAAAGAAAAGAACAGTGCGTTTGGGTAGTGTGCTGCGAGTTGCAGACATAACACAGCCACTCATATGGATAGGTTTTCTTGGGCTGATAGGTTCAGGAACGTTCATGCAAATACAGATAGGTCATGTCGGCGAAGCGACTGTATTAAAGCTTGGACTGGTTTTAGCTGCTGGTGTAAATGGTTTTGTGTTGCATAAATTGAAGAAAGCACTTTCGCGACTCGATCCTGATTTGTCTTTTTCTGACCTTGGTCCAGTTTTGTTCCAGCTTATGCTCGCGACTACTGTGTCGCAAGTTTCTTGGTGGGGGGCAGCAGTTATTGGATTTCTGCACGCGTATGAACGTGCAGCAGTGTCTTTGCCTCTCGGTCCAGAAATCATTTTGCCACTGTTCTATGGTGTGTGGGTAGTCCTCGGGCTTATCGTGACGATACGTCCTACTACCATGTGGAGGAACGCATGATAGGTAAAGTGTTCACTGCATCTGTGATTGGCCTTGCTGCAGAGCAAATAGAGGTCGAAGCGGACGTAAGTAATGGCTTGCCTGCTACGATAATTGTTGGTTTACCCGACGCGGCTGTACAAGAAAGTCGTGAAAGGGTAAAAAGCGCACTAAAGAACTCTGGGTGTTCGTACCCCCAAACCAGAGTATCGGTGAATCTCGCTCCTGCTGATTCACAAAAAATTGGAACCGTGTTTGATGTTCCCATTGCCCTTGCGATTTTGCTCGCATCTGGGCAATTTTTATTTTCTACAGACAAACGATGGTTTGCTGGTGAGCTCGCCTTGGACGGAGCGATACGCCCAGTGCAAGGTGCTCTGGCAATTGCTTTGAAGGCGAGAGAATTAGGTGTGCGTGAATTATTTGTACCTCAAGAAAATGCAATAGAGGCAGCATTGGTCTCTGGGGTGACGGTGTATGGCTGCCGGTCACTTTCGGAGTTGCTAGGGCATCTTGCGGGGGTGTTGGAGTGTGTACCTACTCCGAAGACGGAAGTCTCTCTGTTTGCGCAAGAGGCACAAGTGGCAACCAATATAGCTGATATTTCGGGACAAGAAACAGCGAAGCGAGCGTTAGAAGTTGCAGCTGCTGGTGGGCATAACTTGCTTATGTCTGGTCCGCCAGGTTCTGGTAAAACGCTTCTGGCACGAGCGATGGCTGGTATATTGCCGCCGTTGGATAGTATTGAATGCTTAGAGCTCACAAATATATATAGCATTGCAGGGAAATTACCAAATTCGGGTGTAATGGCGCAGAGGCCAATTCGGAATCCACACCATACTACTTCTAGCGTGGCTTTAGTTGGCGGCGGCGGGGTACCACGTCCGGGGGAGATTACCTTGGCGCATCGAGGGGTGTTGTTCCTTGATGAACTCCCTGAATTCGCACGAAATGTGTTAGAGGCTTTGCGACAGCCGTTAGAAGATGGGATTGTGACAGTGTCACGAGCTAAAAATACACTGACATTCCCTGCCAAGTTTATGTTGCTCGCGGCAATGAATCCTTGCCCTTGTGGCTACTATGGAGATACTGGTGGCAAGTCTTGTGTGTGTTCACCCGCACAGATTTATAAATATCAAAAAAGGCTTTCTGGTCCTTTGCTGGATAGGATAGATTTACATATAGATGTACCCAGGCTTTCGTACGCCGTGATGAGTACAGCTTCCAATGGTGATAGCTCCGAAAGCATTCGTGCGCGGGTAGAGCGTACTCGTACGCTACAAACGCGACGTTTGGGCTTTAGTAAAACAAATAGCGAGATGACGCTGCTTGAAATACGGAAATACTGTGAGCTGGACGACGTGGCCAGTACTTTGTTATCGCAAGCGGTTGCAAAATTTCGCTTGTCAGGAAGAACAGTGCATAGGGTGTTGAAGGTAGCGCGAACCATTGCTGACATTGCCGAGCGAGAACGTATCGAAGTTGGAGATATCGCAGAAGCGCTGCAGTACCGGCCTCGAGCAGATATGTAGTTTGTGGGTTTTGACACTATGCTCCAATTCGGCGACAATACGTGTACGTAAGGAAAAGACCACATGACTAGAAAAGTGAAAAAAGCTGTCATAGCAGCTGCGGGGTTTGGGACTCGATTTTTACCTGCAACTAAGGCAATGCCGAAGGAGATGCTTCCTTTGGTCGATAAGCCAATTATTCAGTATGTTGTAGAAGATATAGTCTCTGCGGGGATAGAAGATATCGCTATTGTGACTGGTTGGCACAAGCGAAGCATTGAAGATCATTTTGATTATCCTTTTGAGTTAGAAAAACGCCTTTTGGAATGGGGGAAGCCTGAGTATATTCAACAAGTCAGAGCGATAGCCGATATGGCGAATTTCCACTACATTCGCCAAAAAGGTCCGTATGGTAATGGTACGCCAATTTGGAATGCACGGAGTTTTATTGGAGACGATCCGTTTTTGTATGTCTGGGCAGACGATTTTATTACAGCTGTACCAACCCGCTCACAGCAATTAGTGGCTGCATATGAACAGTCGAGTGCTGTTGCAGTATTAGGAGGTATTCATAAATCTGCACCAGAGGATTACAAGCGCTACGCGTATATTGAAGGCGAGTCTTTGGCTGGTGGCTCTTTTGCGGTGCACAAGATGGTAGAAAAACCAGGGGTGGGGAACATTGATTCTAACCTTGCGATTGTGTCAGGGTTTGTGTTTGGTCCAGAAATGGTTGGTGCTGTTGGGAAAGCCATGCAGCAATTGGAAGGTGATACATCTGGGCGCGAACTGTACTATACCGATGCGGTCAATATTTTAATGCAAGAAGGCAAGCAGGTTTTAGCACAAGAAATTACAAACGCAAAATACTACGACTGTGGTAATAAGCTCGAATACTTAAAAGCGGTAGTAGAGTTTGGGTTGGCACATGAAGACTTGCGGGATGAGTTCGCGGCTTTCCTGAAGGGAATAGCGTAATAGGAAGTCGAAGGTCTTCACGTCGTAACGTCGAACGGAAGAACGATGAGTCGTCATGTCTTAAAGTCTTATAGTCATAAAGTCGGAGGAGTTAGATGGGCACCATCTGACATTCCGACTTTTTGTTTACGGTGTCAATATATCACCATGCCATAATAGTAAGCACGTTGTCAGATGGTGCCCATCTAACGGCACAAAGAACTCAAAAGTGAAAACGCAAAACTGCAACTGTAAACTCGAAACCGAATTGCATTGCAGTTAACAGTTTTGAGTTGAAGTTTTGACTTCTCAGTTTTGACTTTTGAGTTCAATTTGTATTTGTTTGGTTATTTGTTATTAGAATTTATTTGATATTTCGTGCTTGTTATTTCGGATTTAGTCTGCTTTGTATGTGCTTGTGATTTTGAATTTTTGCAAGGCGGGATGTACTTGATGGGCACCATCTAACATGGCCCTAAGATTAGAATATTGCCAACAGTCCATCTTTATAAAAGTAGCAAGCTAGTTGTTAGATGGTGCCCATCAAGTCCGTAATCAGCTACTGACGAGTATGTCCTTTATCTTAATGTCCCTTACTGAAAGCTAGGAAGCTAAAAAGCTTAGAAGCTAGCAGCTTTCAATTCCTAACACCTAACACCTAACACCTAACACCTAACACCTAACACCTAACACCTAGCCTCTAACTCCTAACTATTGCTATACTTACTCTAAGGAGTTATTTCTATGAAACAAAACCGTACAAGACTATTTCGAACATGCGTAACCCTCTGTGCAGTTGCTTTACTCGCTGCGGGTTGCGGTGGTGGTAGCACACCTGCAAAGCCTGCTGAATTAATTGTGTGGAAGGTGTTTGAAGACACGACTCACTTCCAGCCACTTTTGGAAGAGTTTAGAAAGAAATACCCAAATGTCAAAGTGACGTTGGTAGAAAAAGATGTAGAAAATTATCAAACTGAGCTACTGAACGCGCTTGCTTCCGGAACAGGGCCAGATGTATTTTCTATAAACAATGCATGGCTACCGCAGTACGTAGACAAAGTTGTCCCCGCGCCAGAGGCGCAGTGGTCGTTTACAGATTTTAAAAATACGTTTGTAGATACAGTCGTTACAGACTTCACTCGGGATAGGCAAATATACGGCGCTGCAATTTCGGTAGATAGTTTGGCGTTGTACTACAACAAGAGTTTGTTGGGGAGTGCTGGGATAGCAGTGCCACCAAAGACATGGAATGAGCTCGCAAGCGATTCACAGAAATTGGCACGGCAGAATCTGACAGGGTACTTTAGTCGCAGTGGTATTGCCGCGGGGCTTTCCAGCCAAGCACCAGGGGGGCAAGTAAACAGGGCAGAGGATATTGTATACCTCTTCATGTTGCAGCAAGGAGCGCAAGCGTGGTCAGCAGATGGCACACGACCGCTGTTTAACCAAACAGTCTCAGACGGTTCAGGGGGGCAGCGTTCTCCTGCAACAGAAGCACTTGAGTACTACACCAATTTTGCTAACGCAAATTCGCAGTACTACACGTGGAATACCCGAAGTGACTACTCTATAGATGCATTTGCAAATAGTCGAGCAGCGTTCATGATTAACTACTCATATGCGCGCGATATTATTGCTCAAAAAGCGGCTACTCTAAACTACGACATTGCGCCAGTACCACAGCCAAACCTTGATGATCCTAAAGTAAATTTTGCGAACTATTGGGGAGAGGTAGTGAGCAAACAAAGTAAGAATCAAACAGAGGCATGGAACTTTGTGAAAACTATTACTACCAAAGACGCGCTCGATAAGTACTACGCAGGCAGAAAAGTGCCTTCCAGTAGAAAAGACTTGGTGGAGTTGCAAGCGGCAGACCCAGACATTGGTGTGTTTGCAGATGCAAACCTGACGGCAAAATCTTTCTTCCGTCCTGACCAAGCAAAGTTCGACGCGATTATGGCTAAAGCTATAGACAACGTTACTCTTCGTGGTTGGCGCCCCACAGACGCACTCACTGACGTCGTCTCGCAGGCAGCAGCACTCGCAGTGCCTAGACGAAACTAGACGAATAAAAAACCTCCCAACTGGGAGGTTTTTACATACCAGGAAACCCCGGACGGGCGGCCTTCTAGAAAGCACAGCAGATAATCCTTGGGTCGCCGCCGTCCGGGGATGAATGGGATCCCGGATACGAATTCCCATTGCGTTGGAATTCGTGGTAGGCTGGTTGCATGAAGACAAAAAGCCTGAATCACAGCACCTACCGCCACCTCTACCACATTGTCTGGGGCACCAAACACCGCAGGAAGTGGCTTAAGGACTACGTCAAAGCGGAACTAAAAACTAGTCTGTACCAAACCTGCAAGAAATATCCCACACTCTACATTACCGCAGTTAATACCGATGAAGATCATGTGCATCTCCAAATTGAAATCCCTCCCAACATGGCTGTTGCAGATGCCGTCCAGAGACTAAAGATGAACGCAAGTATCCACATCCAGAAAAAGTTTAAATTCATCAAAGAAATGTACCTAGAGTGGGACGGCATCTGGAGTGTGGGGTATTTCTCTTCAACCAATGGGTTGGATGATGACCAAGTTAGAAAATATATTGAATGGCAAGGTAAGAAAGAAAAGCCCCAGACAACCAGACTCTTTTAACGAATCTCATTATCCGAAGCTTTTGGTATTCATGCCGAGTTGGAAACCCCGGGTAAAGGCTTTGCGGTACCCGGGGAGGAGGTCACTAATTAGCTCAGTGTTTTTCTCACTGCATCAAGATTTTGCATGTCGTCTATTTTTGCTTCTGCTCTATCTGCTGTTTTGAGCATTTCTATTTCTTTTGTAAGTTCAGCAACCCGTTTTTTCTGCGCCTCGTTTGCCGTTTCGAGATAAGCACGGGTTGCATCTAGGATCGTTGGGGTTGTATCGTTCAAAGCTGCAGCGGTTAAATCTTTTAACTTTGCTATGTCTTGGTCAGATACGTTTGCGCTAGATGAGTTAGGGGTTTGATTAGAGTTTTCCATTGAGTTTATGTTTGTTAAGGTAAATTCTTAGATGTGTCTTCTGGATTTTTGTTGTAAGAGGATTCTTATATATTTCTGCAAAGACATCTTCCAAAATGCTTTGTATCTCAGTTACATTTTTCTTTGCACCAATACGTGTTGTGGCTATGATTTGGTCTAAATGTTTATCAAGATTGTTGAAGGTTTGGTGTTTTTGAACTGCGGCAATTACTTCGTCTTTATATTTCTGCTCAGCATGTTTCTGTACCGCTTCGGCTGCCATCGCAAGTATTTCTTCACCTGATTTATTCCCTTGTGCAAGTGAATCTATTTTTCGTTCAACTGAACCGAACTCAGATCGTTGTTCGAGTAATGCTTGGTTATACTCCAGATATGCTTCCAAATCTCTTTGGTTGCCCGCATCTACTTTCGCTACTAAATCAGCGTAGTGTTTGCTGTGTGCAGTATCGAGTTGGGTATTAATAATTTCTCTATATTTGTTTTGTGCAAAGATTGTTTCTCGCAAATTGTGAGCTTGCTCTTTTAGGCCATCTAATTTATCACTCGCTTCGCTTGCTTGTTCGAGTTTTGAAAAATCATCTAACGCACGGTAGGTTTTTGCTAAGACTTGTACTGAGTTTCTTTCGCCAAAATATTTGCCAAGTTCCTTAAGCGCTTGCCGCTGGTCTAAGCTTAATTTGCTGGTATCTGTTACATGATCTGGATCTATGCCATCCAGTATTCGCATGTACTGTTGTTGTTCTGGGTTTGGGGCGTTGAGCTTTCGAAGTTCTTGCTCAAGTGATTTAATCCGTTTCTGGTTTTCAGCATGCTCTATGAGTGATTTACGTAGGTCCAATAGTCCTTCTGGGTTGTTGCGAATTTCATTGTCAATTTCTTTACTAACTTTATCCCAAAATTCTTGCCCTAATGCATCAGGCTTTTCAATACCGACGGTTTTTAGCTCCGCTGTAAAAGCTTCTGTGAATACGGCTTTGAATTCGCTGGTTATAGCACCCTTTTCCTTAAATGCTTCAAAACGCGTTGTGATAAATTCAGCTGTTTTCGGGTTATTTTCTAAACCATCTATCATTTCAGGCTCAAAATCTGGGTGCTCAGACAGGATAGTGATGAATTCGTCACTTTTAAAAGCCTCCTGTGCTTGGGCAAGCCTTTCTTCTTGCTCAGCTTGGATCTCTGCAAGCTTTGCCTCAGTTTTTTGTAGCTCTTTATACTTTTTGTTCGTTTCTGTAAACGGGATAAATTGTCTTATGTCCATAATCGAAGTCTAAGGTATTTAGTAGCTTAATTATACCACTATTTGGGATTTTTGTCCAAAAAAAGACCGCCTGCACATAACTTTTTGATATAAGTTATGGCGGCGGTCCTCGAAGAATTGTCTCCATAGGTCCCTCCTATGGTTTGTTAACTGCAAGTGGGTCTGCAGCAACTTCTGTTTGTTGCAGAGGAAGCCAGACCCAGTCGTTCGGGTGGTTGGGTGCGTCGAGTGCTGTTGCGGGGTCCATTACTGCAGGGCAGTAACCTTTGAACAGCTTGATGCCGTTGTAAGTTACTTCCTGCGGGTTTTGATCCAGCAAGCAGTGACGCCCGTAAGGTACAAGTCCGCCTGTGGCTTTAAAGCCGCCAGATGGAGTTTGCGTGAATGATTGTGTGCCGCCGCTTTGAATTACGCGACGGAAACTTAAGTCGTTACCTGCGGTAGAGCTGGCTACGGCCCAGCCCATGCCGTGTGTTAAGTGGTCATATCCGTTTTTTGCGATTTTGACCACTGGGTTGATTGTTTGCGGAAGAATGATTTGCGCAATGGCGACAAGGAAGGTCACCATGACGAAACTCGAAAGTCTTTTCCACGTGAAGATGTGAAACGTGCTCAGTCCAAGCAAGTGCGACATGGCAGCAAAAACGCCAAGCGCGACCGACAAGGCTAGGAACTGAAAGTTAGCCACTCGTTCGGGGAAACCGAACAACTTGGCCATGAGTACTATAGCTGCAAGACCGTAGCACGAGACACTGGCGAGACCTAACATTTGGAACAGCGCGTTTGAAGCGGCCCCCATTTTTTTCACGCCGAATCCTGCTGCCCAAGCAATAAGTCCGAGCAGTGCTGGGATTATGGTGATAAGGCAAAATTTGTTTTTTGCTGCCCATTCACCGACGCTTGTCAGTGCTTCACCGATTCCGCTTACGCTGTTTGCGACAGCATACATCGCCAGCCCCACAATTACCATAGGGATAATCGAGACTGTAAATACAAACCAGAATAAGAACTCTGATCCTGACCAAACAGCCAAAATTAGAGAAATTCCACTGCATACCACAAGTAGTAAACTTGTGATTGCGGTGTACAGTGTTACGCTAACCACTTGTTGACCTATTGCTAAGCCAGTAGCAGCTGAACGTTTACCTGCTCTGATGGTATTACCGACGGTGAACGTGAGTTGGCGGGGTATAAACTTTATCCCCAATCCAAACAAAGTTGCGTAGAATGCTGCAGTAGCTACAAAAACCAACATACGAAGCTCCTTTTACCGTAAGAACCAAAACAGTGATTTGATTTCATTTTGGGCGTCTACCAATTCTTCATCGGTGACGCGTTGGTCGAATTCCGCAACGTTTCCGCGAGCATTCATGATCCATTCACGGAATTTGCGGCGAAAGCCATTTTCGTCAGACTCTTTCCAACGCCGCTTGACGTCGTCGAGGAGTTGTTCTGGGGACATTGTTGTTTGTTGCTTTGATCGGTAGTCGTTGAGGGTGCTTTGAATACCTTCTACGGTACCTGAAGAGAGTAGTTCACAGAGTTGTTTATATGCAACGTCTGCATTGAACATCTCCTCAGCAAAAAACAGAATTTCCCGAAACAATAATTTATCTGCCGTTGGGACGGTGTTATCCTTTAGGAATTTGAAGATTAGAGCTGCTCGGAGCGGGTCCGATTCACGCAATTTTCTTTCAAGCATTTTAAGTTTTATCTCGTCTTTGAGTGATTTCTTAAATTGCTCTTCAAGACTTTGTATTCCGCGAGCGAGTGGCTCTAGCTCATTTTTGTTTGGAAGCCTCTTCTCTACTACCCATTGTTTAATATGAGGTACTAGGCTTAAGGCGTCCATTACAACGCTGAGCATGGGAAGTCCAGCTACTAGTGGCATTGTTCACCTCCTATGAACGTTTGTTGATGATTATAGTCTTTGTCATTATGGAGGAATCCGCTACTGATTCAATGTGAACAGTAGCTGAATCCACACCATCTGGAAGACTGATTTGTATCTGTGTTTCGCCATTTGTTGTAAACGTACCTTCCTTTGCATTGCTGCAAACGTTGGGTCCGCCCACTATAGTGGCGTTGACATTCTGTGTGGCAACCAGCTTGCACTGGCCGGGCTTTCCGACTTTTACTAACTTAGCATTCACCTTAATGAATATCGGACTAATCGTGAAGTCGGAATGAAGTGATAATTCGGAGATATCGTTATTAGCTTTTTTCTCCTCATTTTTCAACTTGAATTGGAAAGGCTTGCGTCCTCCCGATAGGCTAACTGTAATTGTTGCTTCTCCCTTCTCGTCCAGCTCAATCCAACCAAGTCCGGTTCCGTCTGCTTGCGTTTCAATTTCGACTTCATTGCACGGAGTTCCGCCAGCGGAGTCAGAAATTGGACCACCACGGATTTTTTTCCCCAAACAGGTGATTTTGACCGTATCTGCTATGGCCACATTCCCTGTTTCGTCACTTGCTGTAAATATTTGCAAGTAGGCGAGCGCGGGATTATCTGTTTGCTCGACTGTGACTCTTAAGAATTGAGACTTGTGTGGAGAGATCGCTGGCCGTGTCCAATTTACGCTGGTGTTGATTGGTATTTGACTACCAATAGTAACTTGCGCAGTTAGAAGTATCTTGGTTTCAGTGATGGCAAGCGGCACAAGAAATGTGCACTGACCACTACTGTTTGTGACAAGTTTCTCTTCCCAAGTCGCCGGTAATGGCATCTTGGTGACGCCTACAGAAGCTCCGGCTACGGCATTGTTGCCGCGCCGAACTTTAATAGTTGTCATCAGAAAATCGCCAACAGGATTTGGGTCGAAAGCAAAGTCTACCGATACGGCAGCGGGTTGTTGGTGGGTGCGTTGGTTGTTTTGCTTGTTTGCCATTTGAGCTCCGATCCTACATGAGTGCAAATTGTAGCCACCCATATAAAGGTAGTAAAGACGAATAGTCCCATGAGCAGCGGTCGGAAAACAAAGTTTTCACAAGCCCGCCATTTAATCCATACCCATCGCACGATGAGTAGGAAAAGAATTTCAGCACCGAGAAGGCCCAGTTTTGGGAATATGATCCCACAAAGCACGCACGGAACGCCAATGCTTGCGATTATTTTTGTAAAAGCAGGCAGCGCAGGGCGTGTTTGTGTTGGGGTATTTTCGTTTGCTGGCTCGTTTGCTATTTCACGTGTTGATTGGTGTTTTTTGTATAACCACCAAGTAGCGGTAACAGACAAAGTCACAGTAAACAGAGTTAGTCCTGCCCAAAAGTGTCTTGGTCCGAGAAATAGTGAAACTATTATCGCACACCAGAAAAGAGCCTTAAGTTGGAAGTCTCGCAACTTCCAGAATGGTACATTTGGTTGCGTTGAGATTTGGGCGGCGCGTTCTCGCGCTCTCTCCCTGCGTCGTTGCCATTTGACAACGCGCAGTGGGGTGAGCACTCGTCGCCACGTTCGAACCCACTTGCCCAAACTAAGAAATAGAGCTTCAAGAGTTTTATCCGCAAAGCGGAGTAGTTGCTCTTGCAGTGGCGCTGGCGGAATGAAATGCGGATTTGCAATCCGCAATTGTTCTGCGTGAGCTTTAGTTTCTCGAACTTCGTTTGCAATACGAAACCGTTGCGCAAAATATGTATTGAGCACGGTGCCGAAAGTAGCAAAGAAATTGGGCTTCGTGGTTGCAGTAGAGGTGGTTTCTTTTGGGGTAGGGGCTGTTTGTCTCTGTACCAGTTTTGTCGCAATGGTTTTCCATAAAGCGACAATAATAGTACAGAACAATGCAGTCAAAACCAAGAAAAGAACCAAAGCTAATACGCTTTTCATGGACTATCTTCCTTTCGGTATTTGTTTTAGTTCAGTTGTTAAAGAACGTCTGTACGTAGCGCTCGCTACATACCAGCAAGGATTATCTTGCTGAAAAATGGCTCACAGGGTTAAGTGCTTTATATAAATACTCTCAGTATTATAAATAATGCACTTAATTAAGCCATTTTTCAGAAAGATAGAGCACCAACTAAAGCAAACATAATTTTTACTCATTTTATCATAAATTATGTAATTTGTCAATAATATTGTATAACGAAGATATAATGCTATGTGAGTGCTCAGATCATCGTGGCGGCATTTCTCTTAATGGGTAATCTACGAAGTACTAGCGGTACTTGCTAGTGTATTACTCTGGGCATGAAACAATATAATTTATCCTGACTATATTTTGTATTGGGTTGGACGGCTTGCTATTTACATTGTTTAAAGTGATATTGGTGTGATATGCTTTAAAAACAAGAGATGTCTTTCCTATTAGGTATGCTATGTTTGAAACAAAAGTAAGTGGCATAGTAAAATTTTCTGTAGCAATAATTTAACAGTGTATGTTTAAAAATAAAACCTATATCAGAATTCTTCTTTCTGTAGTTTCATTAGCAGCTATGCTAATTCCAAACGTTAGTTTTGCGGTTAGTATTGCTTCTGATTGCCGCGCTACTTTGTATTTTGCTGTGACTGATACGCAGGGTAAGGCTGTTACTGAACTAGAGCCATCGCAGATAGGAGCGCTTGGTTTGATACTGTATATGAAAGTTGATTTTAATGATGCTACGAAATGTGATACGTCTACTTGGTCTAGTGTGACGGCTTTTCGTGGGTTTTATTTGCTTGTAAATAACACAAATCAATACGTAGGAAATGGCACCATTTCTGCAATCAGCCCGACCACTTTTGAAGTGAAACAGAATATCACTGCTAATAATTTATCCGATACGCTAGGTGGTGTGCCTAAGGCTGGCTCTAAAATCCAAGTACGTGGATTTATTAATCTTCGCGACGCATCACTTCGGGACAATTTCAAATACTCAGCAACTACTACCATTAATGTTGCTGGCACAGCCCCTAGTGGGACTCCTACGCCATCTGGCACTGGTGAAACGCCATCTGTAACACCTTCGCCAACATTCACACCAGGGGTGATTGCCACAATCCAAAACCCAATTCCATTTAACTCCCTTGGTGAACTTTTGGTTGCGGCGATACGATTTATTTTGACCATGCTTGGTGCGCTTGCGGTGTTCTTTATTATTGTGGGAGCGGTAAAGATGGTAACTTCGCAGGGGAACGAAAAAAATATTACGTCTGGTAAGCAAACTATTCAGTGGGCGGTTATTGGTTTGATAGTTGCGCTTATGTCGTTCTCAGTCATTGCGCTCGTCCAAAGTTTCTTACAGAGACAATAACGGTTTTTGGCAATATGCCTTTTACAAATTAAACAACCGTATGAAGTTTGTACACACAAAACACGCTCACATATTTTTTGGCTCACTAGCTTTGCTCGTGCTCGTTTTGGCGCTCGTGGATACCAACACAGCTCACGCTGCACTGGTTACGTGTGGTAATGGCGATGCTGGCAAGATTGGGGATAGCTGTAAGTTTGGAGATTTTTTTAACACTGCTATTGCGTTCATCGACTACATGCTTGCTGGTGCGGCTGTTGCTGCAGTGGGTGGCGTGGTTTGGGGTGGCGGACTCATGGTGACTTCCGCTGGCAATCAAAGCAAAGTGGAAACTGGCAAGAAGTCAGTAAAGAATTCGGTGATTGGGTTATCTATTATACTTGTTGCATTTCTGTTGGTTCGCAGTGTGTTTACTATATTAGGCTTCCAAGGAGGCGACGCACCGCTGTCTAACCCTGGTGGGTTTACCGATCCAAATAGCGGGTTCCAGCTTATTAATCCTGGGCAGAATAGTGGTGGTACCAATCCTACACCAGTGCCATCTGGTACAACTGGTACACAGCCTGTCCCATCTGGTTCGTCTCAGGAACTTGCTCAAAAAGTATTGCAAATACTTGGTGAAAATTGTTTTTATGACTTCCATTTCAGTGGCCTTGGTGTAGGTGACGGTGCTACTGCTATAGACAACATGCGAGATGTTGCGTCTGGTCGTGCAGCTAAAACTAGTTTGTATAGTGATGCTAAAGGAAAGACAACAACTCTGGAACCTCGTATGCTTCAAGCAATGCTAGCAATTTATAATGCTGGTTATACAAGTGTATGTAGAATTAGTTCTATTGCTGGTAGCGACCACGCAGAAGACTCCGCTCATTATAATGGCAAAGCATTCGATATGGAAAACACCACAAATGCGGCAAATATACTTGCTATCTGTAAGCAGTATGGGGCTCGTCAAACTATTAATGAGGGCACAGATTTACACTGTGGCTGGTAGGAGTAACTAAACGATGAATATAAAGCAATCTTTACTCAATTTGCTTCGGGCTACTGTTGTAGTAGGCTTTATTTTTTGTGGCATTTTTGTTGCTCAAACAGTTGCTGCGCAAAACACGAACCCCTTTGCGTGTCCGCAGTACCCAGAGCAAAAATTAGGAAGTCGTGGTACATGTGTGCAAAGGATTAAATGGCACTTAAACAACAAGCAGACACCGACTCCTGCCTTTGATTTAGAAGGGGAGACAGCACCTGTGTTTGATGCTAAAACAGTCACTCAAGTGCAGAAGTGGCAAAACGATAACAAACTAAATTGTAAGGACGGAGTGGTAGGGCCAGAAACATGGAATTCATTGGAACCAGGACTTGGGAAAACTGGTCCATGCGTTGACGGTACCGTTAAAACTGGTGGAGCAACTACCGTAGAGGGGGAGTATGCAAATACACTCACCAAAGAATGTAAAGAGCTGACCCAAAATTTTAGTGATTTTGGAGGAAGTGTTCCTGGGTCGCTGTCATTGAATTGCTACAGCCCCGGGCAAGGATTAGACAAAATAATTCGACTTGCGTTTACGTTTGTTGGTATACTCGCTGTTCTGTTTATCGTGATTGGTGGGTACAAGTATATGACTTCCGCAGGGGACGATAAAAAAGCAGGCGCGGGCAAGAAAACAATTCAATGGGCTTTGATTGGTTTGACAGCGACACTGTTTGCGTATTCTATTGTGGCTATCGCAACTCGGTTTGCGACACAAAGCACGATTTTTTAGGAAGCAGGAATTAGGTTGTCGTTCGACCCTGAGCTCACGGCCGAAGGGTAGGTGGTAGTAAAAACAAAGGTTACCTTCGTACTCTACGAAGGTAACCTTTGTTGTAAGAAGCACCAAACTACAAGCACCAAATAACAAACAAATTACAAGGAGTACAAGTCACGACGAGGGGCATCCTCGTCAGCCGCTGACGAGGATGCCCCTCGTCTTAGCACCGTTCCTACAGTTACGATTTGGTGATGTACCGACTGAAGCAAATAAAAAGTTTGTATGTCAGATGGTGCCCATCTAACTCCTACAACCTTCGACTTGTCTTGCTACAACCTACCCTTCGGCCGTGAGCTCAGGGTCGAACGACAATCTAATTCCTGTGGGTTGCTACTGGCGCAATTGCCACTAATGTGGTATACTCAAAAAGTATTCATGGCGTGGGGATCCCGCGCTTTAAGGAAGGGGGTGAATAGATTTGAAACAAATGTTGAAGAATGTTAACTGGCTTGGTTGGGCTCAAGCTTTGCTTGTATTTGCTCTTATCCTTGCTCCAGTTACTGTAAGTGCTGCACGTTTGCAGGCTCCAAGCCAGCTCTGTGCTACCGGTTTGAATTGTACCGATAACTTGTCTCTCAACGGTATTATCATCAGAATCATTAACTGGATTTTGGCGATTGTATTGGCTGTTGACGTACTCATGATTATCATTGGTGGGTTCTTGTACGTAACTTCTGCTGGTGACGAAGGTCGCGCAAAGAAGGGTCGTGCTACCGTTGTCAACGCAATCATTGGACTTGTAATCATCATTTTGGCATACGTAATTGCCAACGTGGTTTCCAACTTCTTTAGTACGGAAAATACATCGTCCTAATCGTTTTTCGCCTACACTGCGTCGTGTTACCTCTCTTCTAGAGCTTGGCTGCAGCCACTCGGCGCAGTGAAGGCGAACCGGTTAAACAGAAAAATATACGCGGGATTTCTTCTAAGAAAATATTAGTAGTACTGCCGTGTTTATTTTTCTAAACACAAATAGATATGCTTTTTAGAAATTTTAATTTTGGTTCATTTTCTCGGAGCTTCTTTGTAGCTCGGATTTTTTTTGTTTTACTCTTTGCAGTAGCGACTCCGCTGACGGCGTACGGGCAACAAAGTGCGAGTGATCCAGTGATCGTAGAAAGTCGTGCATGCCCACAAATTTCTTCTCCGGCAAACTCTTGCTTTAGTTTGTCGCAAATGAAGCCAAGCGAATACGTTGTACTTGTTGTGAGTAATGTCTTTAAGTACAACACGCTCAAGGTGTTGTTGGATGGTTCCACTGAGCTGCAACAGCAAAAATTTGAAATCAACGGGGCAAACTTAGCCACAGTTGTGGTTGCGTTGCCACAAGATATAGAGCCTGGCTCTTCACACCAAGTTGCTGTAAGAATTGATCAAGGAAATGTGCTGAGCGCGCCAGTGAACCTGTCTATCCGAGGGGTGGTACCAAGCACTACTCCGACTGGTGGAGGTGGCGCATCTGGCGGTGGTGTATCTGGTGGAGGCAGCACTACTCCAAAGCCTACGGTAAATCCAAATGCAGGTGGCAGTGTGAAAGATGGTCTCAAAGGCATAGCGGGTGAGTTCCAGTACCAAGGTGAACTTGCCCAGTCGCAAACCATTGGAGATGTGATTGTCGCAGTTATCAACGTTTTACTAGGGTTGCTCATGGCGATTTCTGTGCTCATGATAATTTTTGGGGGCTTCACCTATGTCACCGCAGCAGGGGCAGAGGACAAAGCTAAGAAGGCTCGTCGGATTATTACCTATGCAGTAACTGGTATGATAATAGTGATACTTTCCTACATGTTGGTGTCTACTATAAGTAATGCACTAGACGGTCAAATCTAATTTTATGAACACAGTAAAAAAATATTTTTCGTTTATTGCCCTAGGTGTATTTATTTTTATAGGAAGCTACTCACCAAGCTTTGCTTTGGGCGAAACGCTTAATGTATCAAGTGTGCAAAGTTGTGTTTCACTAATTTTTGCTACAAATCCACCAACGCCAAATGAATGCTCCCCGCAGTTGAGTGTGGATTTGCCGTACATTTTAATTTCTGGAACAGGTTTTACAGGACAAACTAAAATTAGTATTGCAGGAAAGCAGTACCCAACTGAGTATTTGATAAAATCCTCACAATTGGTTCTAAAAATGCCAGCAGAGTTGCGGGATGAAGAGGGACCGGTTGACGTACTTGCAAAAGACAATTCAAATCAAACAAGTCCGTATAGTGCAGATATAGTTTGTATTAACGAGGGTTGTACTCCGGTTACTACTCCAACTCCTCTTGCGAGCACAACACCAAAGCCTTCCGGTGCTTCTCCATCTCCAACGGGTAGTGGTAGCGCTACTCCTCCAACTCAGCCCATAGAGACAGACTTACGCGGTGAGTGTCAGAAGCAGGGGTTGCAATATGACAATGCGAGCGGGTTGTGCTTGCCAACGAACCCGTACAAGGCCAGTGCAGATAGCTTGGCGGGTCAGACAACGCTCGGTGGGCTCATTCGTCGAGTGCTGAATATCTTACTGACTTTGGCTGGGGTGGTGGCTGTGCTCATGATTATTTTAGGCGGGTACCAGTACGTTACCTCCCGTGGTGCAGAAGACCAAGCAAAAGCCGGTCGCAAGACAATTACCTACGCCGCTATTGGACTTATCGCTGTACTCTTGGCGTATATGTTGGTCACAGTCGTTACCAACTTTGCCACACAAGGCGTATTGTTTAACTAAATTCTTTCGGGTATACGTCCCTCGATTCGCATAGAATCGAGGTTTTTTAATTACCAGGAAACCACGGACGCGTGCCCCTATAGAAACCCCGCAGTCAACCGTTGCATCAGCACGAGTCCGTGGATGAATGGAACCGCTCTTTTCAAAACCATCCCCGTTTTGAAAAGCACGTTACGTATTCCTGAATGCGCCATTAAAAGGATACCCCGGGTAAAGGCTTTGCGGTACCCGGGGAGGAGGTCATTTTTGACTAGCTATCTTTGTGTGGAACTGATAGAATAGGCATACAGTATATGCATGTATGAGCATATATCAAAAAAAGACCACGGCCGGGTGGCGAAATTGGCAGACGCACTAGCCTTAGGAGCTAGCGAGAGAAATCTCATGAGGGTTCAAGTCCCTCCTCGGCCACCATATGTTTGTAACAAAACGTACGCTCAGTTCGTAGTATAGAGAAAGAAGAGCGCTCGTTTATTTTTAAATTAGACGTTAGTAATATGTTTAAACTTATCCGAAATATTGTACTGACGGTTGTTGTTTTTTTGATTCTTATGGCTGGGTTTTCTTCCTTGTCTAATGATCAAAAGACAAAGTCAGTATCTATTAGTGAAATTGTAAACTTGGTCAATGGCGGTAGGGTCGAGTCTGTGGTCGTAGATCAAGAAAGAGTAATTGCCAAAGTCAAAGAAAGCGACACAAAGCTTACTGCTAACTTAGGCCAAAATACCGAGTTTATCACAATTCTAAAAGATAGCGGTGTAACAGCAGAAGGAATTCGAGCACTGCAAATTGACTACAAGCTCCCAGGGTGGGGTAGTACTTTTGTGTCGAGTATTTTGCCAATCTTGTTACCGTTCTTGCTTATTTCTTTGTTCGTCTATTTTTTGATGCGCCAAGTACAAGGGACGAACAATAGAGCGATGTCTTTTGGACAAAGCAGTGTGAAGCTCTCGGACGAAAGAAAAAATAAAGTGCGCTTCTCTGACGTTGCCGGCGCAAAAGAAGCAAAAGAAGAGCTGCGTGAAGTAGTAGACTTTTTGCGATTCCCACAAAAGTTTTTGCAACTCGGTGCAAAAATTCCAAAAGGAGTTTTGCTCTTGGGTAGCCCAGGTGTTGGTAAGACATTACTTGCTCGGGCGGTAGCTGGTGAAGCGAACGTGCCATTTTTCCATATTTCTGGAAGTGAATTCGTAGAGATGTTTGTCGGTGTTGGTGCCTCTCGTGTCCGTGATTTGTTCCGCAAAGCCAAGCGCAACAGCCCATGTATTGTATTTATAGATGAAATTGACGCGGTGGGGAGACAACGGGGTACTGGGCTTGGTGGTGGGCACGATGAACGAGAGCAAACCTTAAACCAAATCTTAGTAGAAATGGATGGTTTTGAAACAGAAACAAACGTTATTGTCATTGCTGCAACCAACCGACCAGACGTACTAGATCCAGCTTTGCTTCGACCAGGGCGGTTCGATAGACAAGTGGTGTTGGACTTGCCAGATATGAAGGACCGAGAAGAGATTCTTAAAGTCCACGCCCAGAACAAGCCACTTGCTGCAGACGTGAAACTGAGAACTATTGCAGAACGAACTCCAGGGTTTTCTGGTGCTGATTTAGCAAACCTACTCAATGAAGGTGCAATTCTTGCAGCGCGAGCAGGGAAGCAAGATATTTCCAACATGGATCTGCGTGAAGCGATAGAGAAAGTTATGCTTGGGCCAAAACGGGCGAGCCATATTTTAAGTACAGCGGAAAAGAAAGTGACTGCGTACCACGAAGGTGGTCATGCATTAATTGGAGCAGTACTGCCAGAGGCTGATCCAGTACACAAGGTAACCATCCTTTCTCGTGGAAGAGCTGCTGGCTACACCATGAAGCTTCCAAATGAAGAAAAGCACATGCAAACCAAAGCTAGCTTCCTCGATGAAATTGCAGCGCTGTTGGGGGGCTACGCAGCAGAAAAGTTAGTATTTGGAGAACTCACTACTGGTGCTTCGAACGATTTGAAGGTAGCAACGAGCATGGCACGTAAGTTGGTAACAACCTATGGTATGAGCGAGGCAATTGGACCAGTCACGTTGACCGAGTCAAGCGAAACAGTCTTCCTTGGTAGAGATTTAGGTGAACACAAGAACTATAGCGAAGTAGTAGCAGCAGAAGTAGATGCTGAAATTAGAAGGATTATGCGCGAACAGCTTGAGCGGGCAACGCAAGTGTTGACCACTCATCGAGAGTACTTAGATAAAATTGCGCATGTGTTGGTTACAGAAGAAACTATTGAACAAGAGCAGTTCCATGAGTTGGTGAAAGCAGTTATTCCACAAAGCAAGATTAAAGAAGTGGTCATGGACCCATCTGCACCTACGGCGCATATACCAGAAACAATAGAAACGCCTGTAGAGGCTACACCAGAGTCAGGTGTTGTAAAACAGGTAGAGTAAACTACTCTATAATAAATAAACCGTCCTACTGCACTATCGTGTAATGGGGCGGTTTTCTGTATTTTGCTTTGTTTTGTTGGTGTTTCTTGCTCTTTCTGTGGCTCGTATGGTACGATATGACCACAGTATATGCTGTGTTTGTGCGAAATATATGGGCAGTTAGCTCAGGGGTAGAGCATCTCTTTGACGTAGAGAGGGCCATAGGTTCGATTCCTATACTGCCCACCATAATGCTTTTATAGCAATGGTGTTCACTAGTAATAAAATAAAACCAGTACAAGTGTAAATACCAAATCACAAAGAGCCAATCCCAAATAAATTACAAATTCGAAATTCAAAAAATGCGTTTGAGTTTGGAATTTGATAATTGCGACCCGTTACTTATTTGGTGTTTGTGATTTACATTCTACATTTTGCTGAAAGCAAGATGCTATGATTACGAAAACGGCAGCAGAACAAATGCTGGGTATACAAATTTCTAACTTAGATTTGTATATTTCTGCATGTACGCACAGGTCATATTTAAACGAGCATAGGAGTTTTCCTTTGCCCCACAACGAACGTCTCGAATTTTTGGGGGACGCCGTGTTGGAGTTGGCAGCTACGGAACATTTATATAGAACATACCCATATTCAGAAGGAGAACTTACTAACTTTCGTTCCGCTTTGGTGAACTATAAGATGCTCTCTGAGATTGCAAATCGTATCGGGCTTGAACAATATTTGCTTATGTCTCGTGGCGAAGCAAAAGATACTGGTAGAGCACGGCAAGTTATATTGGCCAATGCCATAGAAGCAGTGATTGGCGCAATTTATCTCGATGTTGGGTTTATTCCTGCTACTGACTTTATTACGCGAGAAATTTTAGTGGAACTTCCGCACATTATTCAGTCGGGCCAATACGTTGACCCAAAGAGCAAGCTGCAAGAAATTGTACAAGAACGGAAAGGCGTGACACCTACCTATGGCGTTGTTTCCGAAACAGGGCCAGACCACAACAAAGTGTTTGTTGTTGCAGCATTTGTGCAGCAAGGAGAAGTGGGAAGAGGTACGGGACCTTCGAAACAAGAAGCAGAAATTGCTGCAGCAGAAAATGCGTTAAAAAATCTAGGTATATAAATCTCTTCGGCACTGCTATACTATATATAGCAGTGTTTCGATTTACTGAAAGTCCAGTGCTCCTGAGTACAGCTGGTTCTGAGTATTATAACTTTGGAATGTAGAGTGTGTCAGCTTTGACTTTTGCATTTTGACTTTTGCATTTTTTCTATGCATTTAAAACGACTAGAAATTCACGGATTCAAATCTTTTGCACAGAATACCGTGCTCGAGTTTGAACCTGGCATTACCGCTATTGTTGGACCAAATGGGAGTGGGAAGAGTAATGTATCCGATGCCGTGCGTTGGGTGCTGGGTGAACAATCCGCCAAGCAGCTTCGTGGTAAAAAGAGTGATGACGTTGTGTTTGCGGGAAGCGATAAGCGTGCGCGTGGTGGCTTTGCAGAGGTCACGGCGACTTTTGATAATGCAGACAGAAGAATTCCTATTGATTCACCAGAAGTAAGTATCGGCCGTCGAGTGGACCGGAGTGGTGAGAGTGAATATTTGATAAATGGGAGCAGGGTCCGCTTGTTGGATATTATTGACCTTGTACTTAAAAGCAATATTGGCACTTCCCGATATACGGTTATAGGTCAGGGGACTATTGACCAACTCATTCTTGCTGGGCCAACCGAAATAAAAAGCTTAATCGATGAAGCGAGTGGGGTCAAAACATATCACTCCAGACGAGAAAAGACGCTGAAGCGATTGGAACAAACAGCGCAGAATTTAATGCGCGCCGAAGATGTTGTGCGAGAGTTAGAACCACGTCTGAAAAGCTTACGTCGGCAAGCAAAGCGTATGGAAGCGCGCGAAGGGTTGGAGTTAGAGCTTTCGGTCCTCCAACGAGAACGACTGGGTGGTACGTATTTCAATTTAACGCAGGAAATAGAGCAGCTCTCTACCCGTGCTGCAACATTTGTCCAACAGCGGGAAGCGGCAGAAGAACAGATTTCACTGAGCCGTAAGCGGTTAGAAGGTCTTTCTGGAGAGGCTTCGCGCGACCTGACTGCTCTTGCAACTATCCGTCGTGATTTACTTGCTCTACAAGAACAGAAAAATCGCCTTTTTGAGCAACGGAGCATCTTACAAGGTAAGCTTGCGGGGGCTCGTTTGGGCGCTGCGGGGGATCCAAGGGCTTTACAGCTACAGGCATCACAAATAGAGACAAAGTTAGCTGTTTTAGATACTCAGCTGGCAGAGGCTTCTCGTCTATTTGAAGAAAGCCACTCTTTGGCTGTTTCAGCTGAAACAGAAAAAGCAGCAGTCGAGCGGCATTTGGAAGAGTTATACCAAATTCTTTCTGCGCCAGTTGCAGTCGATGAAAGTGCGTACGAGCGAGTTATGGAAGAGCTTCACGGTGCGGTACATGCATTTTTAGCAACACTCGAAAATGCAACAGAGATTGCTGAAATTCGTCATACAGTTTCTGCTTTCAAACAAACTTACTCTCAGTTACGACATGAAGCAAAAGCACTTGCTTCGGGGTCTGCTCCCGCTGCAGTACAAGAAGCTCAGGTAGAGCTCAAGAAATTGCACGCAGCGAAGTCCTCTCTAGAACAGCAACTCTCGCAGTTGTCGGTTCGCCGAGCGAGTGCAGAAACCAGTAAGCGGCTTATAGAAGAACAACGACAAACATTGCTGCAAGAACAGCTCGATGTTCGTTTAGAGTTACAAAAAGCATCTGGTATTGCTGCCGATACATTTGTACATGATTTAACTGCAGAGTCGAGTGGAGTTGACCAGAGGATTGCCCAGTTGCAAAACGAAATTAGAGTATTAGAAGAGAAAGCAGCGCAGCTCGATGGTAATGAGTCAGAGCGCCGAAGATTTGTGACAGACGCAGAGAAAGAGATGCGCACAATTCAAGAGCATATCAATACGCTTCGTGACGCAGAGGGTAAACTGGCGGTAGAAAAAGCACGGCTCGATACGCAGCGAGACGCAATTGTACAAGAAATCAAACAATTCTTTACAGAGCCAGTTGCAGGCGAGGTGTTGCAGACAAATACTGGTACTATTGCTCCCGATATTTTTGAGCGCATTGCGAAAGTAAAACACCAACTGGAACTGATTGGTGGGGTAGATGAAATGACAATGCAAGAATACAGAGAGACCGAAGAACGGTTTACTCGATTATCTGAACAGATTCAAGATTTGCGACGCAGTATGGAAGATCTGAAGCAGGTCATGGATGAGCTTGATGAGCACATTAAGACTCGGTTCAACGAAGCGTTCCATAAGATTAACGAGCGCTTTGAATCATATTTCAGAGTATTGTTTAACGGTGGTAGAGCGCAGCTCACTCTGGTGCGCGCAGCCGATGAGTCAAAATCTGAAGATACTGCTGAAGAGAGCGAGGATACTACAAAAGAACAACAAAGACCAGAAGAAAAGCTTGTACAAAAATATGAGTCTGGTGGTAGTAATGTGGTAGGTGTCGATATGAAAGCGACCCCTCCGGGGAAAAAGTTAGCAGCCATACAAGCGCTATCAGGTGGTGAGCGCGCGCTGACTTCCATAGCACTCCTCTGCGCTTTGCTTGCATGTTTCCCTTCCCCATTTGTAGTGCTCGATGAGGTTGACGCTGCGCTCGACGAAGCAAACACCATTCGGTTCGGTCAGATTGTGGGAACCCTGTCGCATCAAACTCAATTTGTAACCATTAGCCATAACCGCGAGACCATGGCGCAAAGTAAAATGCTCTACGGGGTTACTATGGGAGATGACGGAGTCTCCAAGATTTTAAGTCTGAAGTTTGACCAAGCAACGGCCTACGCCAAGTAAGCATGTAAACATCGAGACATCGAGACATCAAAACATCAAAACATGTGAGCATTTAAACAGGGGATAGCAGTAAGACGGGCATACATGCCCGTTTTACTATGTTTAGATGCTTATATGTTTGTATGTTTCTGTGCCTCCGGGTGGTTTGACGAAAGTCTATGTATTTGGTAGACTAATGCTACTTATATCAAATATTCCCCATGTTAACTATCCGTTTTCAGCGCACAGGTAAGCGCAATCGTCCAGAATTTCGCGTAGTAGTTGCCCCTAAAACAGCAGCAGCGCAGAAGAAGTTTACCGAGATTCTTGGTAGCTACAACCCACGTACAAAAGAATTGGTTATAAAAAACCAAGAAAGACTTGAGTACTGGTTAGGTCAGCGTCTTCAAATTTCTCCAAGTGTACAAAATTTGTTTGTAACAAAGAAGTTGCTTGAAGGAGCTAAAGTAAAAGCATTTGCTTTGCCAAAGAAAGCAGCTCCTGCGGAAGTTGTAGAAGCTCCGAAAGCAGAAGCCGCTCCAGCAGAGGTGCCAACTACAGAAGCTGCTGCACCAGAAGTAGAAGCTACGCCAGAAGCACCAACTCCAGCAGTAGCTGAATAAGGTTAATTTTTAAAACACTCCACATGTTGGGGTGTTTTTTTTATTGCAATATGTGGGAAATGTGCTTTAATTAAAGTACTTACTTAGTGCGTATTAAATTAGCACTGCTAGCCAGTGCACATGAAAAATAAATATGGTTTCACTCAAAAATAGGCTGGCTACACTTGTGGACACTCTCGGAAAAGTGTTCACAAAATATTTGCCCGTACAGTCTAAGCCGTTACTGTTTATTAG
>CAZTCH010000011.1:0-31474 GCA_964612745.1 uncultured Candidatus Saccharibacteria bacterium
TCTAAGCCAACCTCCTGGTTGTATGAGCAATCCCACATCCTTTGCACTATAGCTCGGATTTGGGGACCTTAGACGGCGGTGTGGATTCTTTTCCATTTGTCCAGTGGAGCTTAGCCCCCACGGACTGACTGCCGAGATCTTGACCTGTCAGAATTCGGAGTTTGGTTCGACACTGACACTTGCGCACCAGTAATCGATTCAGTGCTCTACCTCTGCAGGGAACTCTCGACGCTATCCCTAAAGATATTTCGAGGAGAACCAGCTATCACCCAGTTCGATTGGAATTTCTCCCCTACCCACAACTCATCCCCTAATTTTGCAGCATTAGTGGGTTCGGCCCTTCCGCTGCTGTTACACAGCGTTCAGCCTGGTCATGGGTAGCTCACTTGGGTTTCGGGTCTAGCTCGTGCGACCTTATAATTTATAAAGTTAGCCCACCAAAGGCGGACAACTTTATAAATTATATGCGGACTATTAATCCTCGCTTTCACTCTGATTTCGCTAATTTAATAGCTTAATCGAGCCGCACAAGACTAACTCGTTGGATCATTCTTCAATAGGCACGCCATTAGCCTGGCAAAATCTTGCGATTCTACCTTAGGCCTTTGACTCCTTGTAAGTATACGGTTTCAGAAACTATTTCATTCCCCTTCCGGGGTGCTTTTCACCTTTCCCTCACGGTACTTGTTCACTATCGGTCACTACAAGTATTTAGCCTTGGATCTTAGTCGACCCTAATTCCAACCAGATTTCTCGTGTCTGGTTGTACTCAAGATATAATCTAGAGTGTACAAAATATTTCGCGATACGGGACTATCACCCTCTTTGGTCTGCCGTTCCAGGCATGTTCTGCTATAAAATGTATCTACTCTTCATGTCTTTACCGAGACACGACAATTACTCTTATTACACCAATATTGCAAGGCCGGTAAGCTTTAAATCTCCATCTTGCGACTTTGACAACACAATATAGGTTTGGGCTGATAAGCTTTGTATTCGCTATCCATATGGAAACTGAACAACGAATACATAGCTATACTGTTCCCTTTTCGCTCGCCACTACTAAGGGAATCTCGTTCGCTTTCGCGATTGATTTCTTTTCCTCATGCTACTGAGATGTTTCACTTCGCATGGTTCCCGTTCTCACATACCCCACGGCATGTAGACATGCACTCTTCAAGTGCATAGGTTTCCCCATTCAGACATCTCCGGATCAAAGCTTATTTGCCAGCTCCCCGAAGCTTTTCGCAGGCTATCACGTCTTTCATCGGCTCGTAGTACCTAGGCATCCACCGTATACCCTTCTCTGTTTATTCTACCAATGTTGTTAACTAGCAATTGGTAACTACCAAGCTCGTTGGCTTGATGTTTCAATTACTATATTTGATTCGTTTGAACTTTATCAGTGTTTGTTCTTTTGGTTAAAGAACAAACTACCATTACTATTTAGTTTTTAAAGTACAGACGACAAGTAGTTTATAAAGTTTTAAAGTGGCAAGTTTTTAAAGTATTTCACTTTACAAACTTTATAACTTTAGAAACTTTATGAACTGTCTACTTATAGTCACATAGCTACTGCCCACTAGAGCCAAGCTGAAACCTGTATTCCCAAAGTAAATTGGAATGGCCGCCATATCCGTGTAGCAGTAAGTATGTACCTGTAAATGTAAAGAGCGAACGATTTTTTTAGAGCCACCTTCGGTGTGCCTGAGCCACATCTGCCTTCACTAAAGTTACGGCAGATTGCGACCTTTCAGTTCTCGCACTTATAACCCTCTAATGCGAAGGTCACAAAAAAAACCGCATCTGCGGTTCTTGTCAATCTACTGAATTGACCGCAGTTAGAACGAAAAGGTTTTCTGTGTACTCATAAATATGTGCAAAAATCGTAAATCAATCTTAATTCATTCCTACACACTTGTCAAGGGTTAAAAGCCCAATAAAATAAGAGGTTTTCCCCAAAAAAATCGAACCCCTCCCCAAGCAGCAAAAAACCTATTTTCCAAACCGCCGTTTTCGTGTTTTGAAGTCTTCCAAAGCTTTCAAGAGCTCATTTGGACCAAAATCTGGCCACAAATCTTCGGTAAAATAGAGTTGGCTGTTTGCTACGTGCCACATCATGAACCCCGCTGACCAATGTGGCTCGCCACCAGTCCGAATAACTAAGTCAACTGGTGGTAAATCCGCCGTCCAGAGAGCAGCCCGAAGTGTTGCTGCGTCCACCGCTTGTTTGGTAACTGTGAGGTGATTCAGCGCTGCTACCATTTCACTTTGGCCATCATACCCAAGCAAAATAGTTAAGTTTTTATCCGTAAAGTTAGCCGTTCGCTGCTGCAGGTGCTCTATGCCTTTATGCACCGACTCTTTTGGGATAAGCTCTTGCCAACGCCCCAGCACCCGCACTCGCACTTTATTCGTCTCGAAACGCTGGATAACCGACTCAGTCGAAAGATACTTCTCGATAAGGTAAATGAGCGCAGTTATTTCCAGCTTTGGGCGCTCTTTTAAGTTGTCTTCGGACGCTGCCCAAAAGGTAAAGTACTCAATGCCTGCAGCAAACGCTGCTTCGCTTACTTCCTCAAACTGTTTCGTTCCTACCTCATGCCCTTTCCACGGTTCAAGACCCTGAGCTTTCGCCCAGCGCCGGTTCCCGTCAGGTATTATCGCAATGTGCTTAGGTATTGATTCGGACATGTGGGAATTGAATGCCGATATAGCATACTGCGTTTAGAATAATATTTCAAACTACACCCGCACCAGATTGACGAGGGGCGTTGACGAGGGGCATCCTCGTCACAAGCTATTCTTCGTCGAACACGTAGACCTCTGGTAATGCAATTACAATTCAAAACAGGTTTTGCGAGAGGTGCCGTTAACCGCCACCGCTATTTAAGCACTGCCACCTTCCTTTTTTGAAGCTCAGTAAGACGCTTCAATCCAAGTAAATATCTATTTGAAAGTGGAGAATTTGCAAGCTCAACCAGATATGCAACTTCATTTATGGCCGCGTACAAAAGCAATCGTTCGGAAGAAACAGAAAAATTAGAAATTTGTGCATACGCGCTTGCCACCATCTCCATAAAATCCAAGTCTAAACGATACATAGCATATAAGTCCAAATGATAATCACCTACGGCGCAATCACTAAAGTCTATAAATCCAACCAACTTTTTTGTAACTGGGTCCATAATTACGTTGTTATGGTGTAAATCCCAGTGTATAAAAGTCTGGTCTTGCCTTTGCTCTCTGATCTGGCTGTATTGCTCGAGCACATCTATACAATACGACCATAAATCAGTTTGCGCGAGATTAATACGTAATTTTCCCTCTGCGCCAACTAGATAATGTGAAAAGTCAGCGCCCTGAATCCCAAGAGTAGTCGCTTGCGTTTCAGAAATCGCTACGTGTAGTTCATGCGTAAAAGTTGCGATATCGAAAGCCAGTTTATGTTTTTGATCTAACGACAACTGGGTAAACAGCTCTCTGTCCAATGTCTTTCCAACAATCTTTCGATAGCCCGCATATTCATACTGAATACCCACATATAAAGGACTTGGAATTTCAAAACTAACCTGATCTGCCAAATGCTGTAAAATCTCAATTTCAACCTCCAAAGGTATCTGAGCCTCTTTTCCGGACCTAGGAAACCGAAATATGTACTCATTATTTATTTCAGCGACAAAATTATCGAGCCCTACTTCAACTGGTCGCACCGACAGAATTACAAATTCAGGAAAATCAAAATTAACAACTTCTACAATTTTGCTTTCACTGTACTCCTGCAAACGTAATTGCTGATTCTTCATGCTGTAATACTAATAAAATGTTGCTCATTTAAAATAGCCACGCCGAGTTCTACTGCTTTATCTGCTTTAGAACCAGGATCGCTACCAACTACCACATAGTCTGTTTGCTTGGAAACAGAATCGGTTACTTTACCACCAAGGGCTTTTATCTTTTTCTTCGCTTCGTCACGCGACAGTGTTTCTAGAGTGCCTGTTATTACGAAGGTCTTGCCAGAGAGTTTATTGCTTATAGCTGATTCCTTATAGGGCGAAATACTCACACCATTTCGTAATAGTTTTTGGACATACGCTAGGTTTTCTTTGGTGTGAAAATACTCATAGACGCTTTTTGAAACTACTGGTCCAATGTTTTCTACAGCGTTTATCTCTTCTTCTGCTGCCTCCATTAGCTTGTCTAAACTGTGGAACTGCTTGGCTAAGTCCTCTGCTGTTTGTTCGCCAACATGTAAAATACCAAGCGCAAACAAGAACCGTGCGAGCGACTGCTGCCTGTGCTCACGAATAGACGCTACAATGTTTTCCGCGCTCTTCTCTCCAAACCGATCCATCCCCTGAATGTCTTCTTGCTTTAGGGTAAACAAATCAGCTGCGTCACTAATAAGTCCTTCTTCTTGAAACCTATCGAGAACTTTTGGACCAATTTCATAAATCTCGAACACGCTCACAAAATGCTGCATACCACGGCTGTTTTTGGCAGGGCATTTGGGGTTGGTACAATAATACGCAACTGACTGACTCGTCTGCCCAGCCTTCGCTAAAGCTTCGGCGGGCGCACCTTTCTTTTTCTGAACTGATACAGTAGAGCTTGTGGCTCGTTGTTCTACAGACCCCAAGCATGCTGGGCATAGGTGCGGCATAACAAACTTCTTTTCTTTCCCCGTTCGAAGTTTAGGCAACACCTCTACCACCTCTGGAATAACATCGCCAGCTTTCTGTATCACAACCGTATCACCAATCCGAAGCCCGAGACGCTCAATCTGTTCACTGTTGTGTAATGTTGCCTTGGCAACGGTGGAACCCGCAACCACAGTCGGCGTGAAGTGAGCCACTGGAGTCAATACACCGGTCCTGCCGACACGCACCGAAATAGCAAGTACTTGTGTCGTTGCTTTTTCTGCAGCGTATTTATATGCAGCCATGTATCGAGGCGCCTTGCCAACAACACCCAATACTTCATGTAACGGCAAAGTATCCACTGACACAACAATGCCATCTGTGCCATAATCTAAACCTGCGCGCTTCTTTTCAAACGTATGAATAAAATCAACAACAGAAGAAATATCTGCACAAGCTTGTTGATGCTTTTCTACTTGAAAACCAAACTGCGCCAGCAATACATGTTCTTCCGAGTGGAGTTTTGGCATACGCAACGTACTACCCCCTAATTCTAGTTGCGCAATATCATACGCAAAAAAATCCAACTTCCGCGCAGCGGTAAGCGCTGGATCCAACTGCCGTAAACTCCCTGCGGCAGCATTCCGTGTATTCGCAAACGGTGGTTTTCCTGCAGCTACCTGTGCTTCATTTAATCGCTGCCACACGCGCTTAGTCATGACCACCTCCCCACGAACTTCTACTAACGCTGGAATATGTTTCCCTTGCAAAGCCAGTGGAATAGAGTGTATCGTTCGCAGGTTTTGCGTCACGTCTTCTCCCACAAACCCGTCACCACGAGTAGCGCCTTGGACAAACACTCCGTCCCGATACAGTAAAGATACTGCGAGTCCGTCTAATTTTACCTCAGCAAAATAACTTAAGATTGTGTTTTCCGGAACAAGCTTGAGCAAGCGTGTTTCCCACTGCAAAAGTTCATCCTCAGAAAACACATCGTTCAAAGACAACATGCGCACAGCATGTTTCACTTTCACAAATTTTTCTAAAGCCTGACCCGCAACACGATTGGTAGCAGAATTTGCGTCTACCAACTCCGGAAACTGCACTTCCAACTGTTTCAGCTCTACTTCCAAAGAATCTTTCACGTCATCGGTCACAGCAGGGTCGTTTAAAACATGGTAGCGATATCGCAACTCTTCAATCTGTGCACGCAGCTTCTGTACTCTATTTTTTGCTTCGGAATAGTTCATATTTTGGCTTATTTGTATCTAAAGTATACCATTTTTAAACAATTGTAGAGTGCTAAATGGTAAATGCAAAGGAAGAACACCTAAACACTTTACTGCTTTACACTTCGCATTTATAACTTTGCATTATTGTGGTTATCCCCAATTGTTTAACGCGCTAAAATATCGTATACTAATTTTACATATGTGGTCACAAACAAATCAAAAACGAATCAAATTATCTCGCCAACTCAAATGGAGTCTTGGTAAAGATCAAAATACAAATAAATATTTTTGGTCCATTGGTGCTCTCTGTCTTGTTCTCGCAGTATTCTTAATCTCCAGAACAAACTCAATCCTCAAACAAGAAGCACGAGCCAACCCCCAAGTTCTTGGAGCTACAACTACAACAAATGACCCAGAGCCAGAAATCCAATTTGTTGATTACAAAGTCGCAAAAGGAGACACCTTGTTTACCATCAGTCAAAAGTTTTCTTTGCCCACAGAAACACTTGCTCAGATCAACGATATTCGCCCCCCTTTCAGCGTCAAAGCAGGGCAAATCTTGAAGATCCCTCAATAAATAAAAAACCTTCCGCGAACAAGCGGAAGGTTTTTTTGTTTATAGCAATTATTGCGCTGGAACAAGTACACGGAGACGGCGTATCAGTCTGCCATATTCTGATTGCACTTCGATTGATTCCTTGTTTAGATACGGCAACCCTTTTGGAGCTGTAGTAATCTCAATGTATTCTTTTGGCCCTGTAGTGTTCGTGAGGACGATCTCGTATGGTTGCGATGGATCAGGGGCACTTACTGAGTCATTATAGTCCAGTATTCTCGCTGCGTAATTCCACCCCGTTATTGGCGCACCCGCATCTGTTAAATCACTACACTCTTCCGACAACCGACACATATACAGCCTGACGGTGCCACCATTATTCGTTGTTTTCTTAAACCGCAATGTCGTGTATCCGCTTGCGCCACCACCACCATTTGTTGGGTCGTACGAGTATACCCGCACAGCTGTAGCTGCAGTATTTTGAGCCACAGCCACTTCAATTGTCGTATCAGGACTCAGATTACATAACTTTGTTTTACTGGTTATGGCGCTGGCCTCTATAACAAAATTAGTAAACGAAGTGCTACATTCGGAGCCGAGCCGAGCACGAATTGTTGACTCGCCCCGCTTCATGCCATATGTCGCCTCTTCAGCAATCCCTAAACTGTGATAAAAAATAGGCTCGGTACGCGCCAAATCATCCGAGGTCGCAATTTCAGCAAAACTCACCGCAGCTAAACTAAAAGCAATGGTAGTAATGGCCGATAAAAGCAATACCGACAAGAGCAACGTAACACCTGCCTGGTTGCCATGCATGTCTTTGATTTTATTCTGTGGGGATATCATATGCATACGTAGAAACTGAAGTTTGATACGGAACAATTCTTATTTCGCCAGTCGGGAGCTTCACCGAAACATTTGCAACTATGGTTACCGATGGCTGCTGCTCAACTAAACTCGGAGTACTCGCATACGGGTCACGAAGAGGGTGTACATAGAAACGTAAATCTTTAATCTTTACCCCTGGTGGATTAAGCTGTGACGCACTGAGTGCATTTTCTTTTTTTATGAACAAATTGTTATTATTTGCGGCATCCTGAGTAGCTGGGTTGCTATCGTGAACCCAATAGATACATTCTCGTTCTCCTTCGAGGTTCACCAGACCAAGCACGGTCGTATCAGCCACACTGTACGAATTCTGCCCAAGATTACCTTGCACAGCTGAAGCAGCTAAACCAGGTGCCTTGCAAGGAGCAATTGGCGTGAGCACAGTAACGCCATCGGAGACACTGTAATCCACTTTACCATTTCGGATTTCTTTCACTAAAAACTCCATGGTAGTTCGCACGCTCTGCGCAACTTGCCGCTGCGCTTCTATTCGCCGGTAAATTCGTAGCGTTGAGTTAAACAAGCTCAACATCATCGTAATTACTCCAGCGAAAATCGCAACCGAAACAACGACTTCCATAAGCGTAAAACCTAACACAGCTTCTAGCTTAGAGCTTCTAGCTTCTAGGGGAAAACCATATTTTTTTCGTTTAAAATAACTCATATGAATACACTAGAAACAGTAGTAAAGGGTAGTAATTAGTAATTTCTCCAGTTTGTTAAGTACGTCACCAGCTCAATCCGACACTTTCCCGATGTCGGATATGTGCTGGAAGCAGGACAGCCACGGTCTATCCACCACACGCGAGTGGTAACTTTCAGCCTTGGCCCAATACTCCCCGCAGCCGTACTATACGGAGCAACAGACTGAGTTTCTAATTTAATTTCTCTGAAAAAATCTGAGGCAGCCGCACCGGTGCTTGTGGTTTTATACAGGGCACCCGAAGCCGCAGTAGCATCATAGTACAAACGAAAGGAGGCGCTTGGGGTTAATGACCACACTGGCGTACTATCCGTAGCAGCGCTATTGAAGTCAAGAACATAACTCGCATTACCCCCTGATGGGGTTAGGTTATACGTGGTAGAAGGAGCAGAAGAAACCAAAAGCCAGTCTTTGTGGCACAGCGCGTTGTTTGCGCTTGGTTCGGTAAAGCTATAACAATCTGAAGACAAACTCCCCCGTAACCAATTTGTCGCTCGCATATTGAAAACAGCTTCCATCCCCTCGCGAGCCAACCCCGCACCAATTACTTGCTTTACCGCGCTGCTCGACGCATTAAACATAGCAACAGCAAGACCGAGTGCGGTACTCACCCCAATAGTAAGCACAAACACACCGACCACAGTCTCTACCAATGTTTGTCCAGCTTGTTTTGTATTTGGTACATTTCGCATATTATTGTACATACGCCTGCCCCGAAATGGCATCCACGATTATAGACTTCGTAAGGGTTACTCCAGATTTACCCAACACTATAGTTAAACGCCCATCAGACAAAGCATCTAAAGCTCCAGGTGTTTTCGCCACATTAAAATCACACGATGGATTCAGATACGCTCTCCCAAAAGGAAGACTGAAAGCGATTTGCACACAAGCTGGAGTAGAAGTGACTCCTGTTTTTGTTGTCAGACTTAAACTTTGAATAGCAGCACCCCCTGGCAACCGAATAGTTTCTATCGCTTCACGAAAGACCTCTCCCCCGTCAGTTGTTTCTACGCCTTGCACCACATACGTCGTTGGTGTCGCCGTAGTAAGCTTCAACACATACATCTGCGCTGGTTTCCCATTCAGATTTCGCGCACTCAGCGCATATGAACGCAATTTTGAAATGTTCGTCGAAAGTTCATTCGCAGAAACTCTGACATACTGCGGACCGCGCCAGCTTGCAAAGTTGACTAAGACTAATCCATAGAACATAGACAAGATAGCCAAAGTAACTAATAACTCAATAAGAGTAAACCCACGTACCGCACCCGTTTGGCGCTTTCTTTTATTTTGCAATATCTCGTCCATGTATTTGTGTTTCAAAAACAAACTACTAGTAACAGTATAGAAAAAAAACCACCTTATTACAATTACAAACAAGCAGAGGTTAGGACAGAAGCCCACTGTACCACACCAAAAACCAGTCACCCCATACTGCTGCCACCCACAAAGCCGGAACTAAAAATGTTCCGAATGGCACTTTGCTTTTTAAAGTTTTCGAGCCAAACAGTAGCAAAGGCACGGAAACCAGAGCGCCAATCCAGAAAGCAAATAGCATGCCGACAAATACCAAAGGAAGGCCTAAGGCCAGCCCCATAAACAGCATGAATTTCACATCACCAAACCCAATCAATTTACCCCTTGAAAAATACCAAAGTACGTAAAATAGTGCATATCCAAGCACAGCTCCCAAAACGCCTTTGACTGCCCCGCTTGCCAAAGTAAGGCCAAGGGTTCCTTGTGCGCTATCTATTGCCAACAGTAAAAGTAACACTGCCCCACTACCCCAACCAGTCACAACATCTAAAATAATATAGTGTTCAAAATCTACAATAAAGGTAATTACACCCACATAAATAAGTACAAACCACAAACCTAGTTGTAAAAATTCTACCGTGGTCACCGGGCTGCTATACCACGCGCTTGCAGCAAATGCGCAGCTGACAAATAATTCTATCGCGAAGTACCGGGGAGAAATTCTTTTTTTACAATACCGACAGCGTCCGCGCAACCAAACATAACTCAGCAGCGGCACTAAATCGAGAGGCTGCAATGTGTGCCCACAGTGCACACACGCAGAGCGCCCACCAATACTTGCTTCTTTCGGAAGACGGAGTATGAGTACGTTCGCAAAACTACCAAGTAATAATCCGAAAATTGCAGAAAAATAAGGTAACAATACGTTCATCGCTTACAAGCCTATCTGTCTATTAGTAATCTCATGGTACCCGGCAGGAACGTCGTCCACAGCCCGTGGTGTGCAATACCGAAGAGCAAACTCTCTGAAAGTTAAGCTTTCGTACTCTAACACTGCTGGGCACTGCTTGCTTGCAATGGTAGTGATTGGCACTGGCGTAGCATATACTCCAAAGATTTGTGGGTCAGAAAACTCTTGCGCACTTGGAAACCGATCCTGATCAGCAAAAAATAGTGCCAAACTCTTCGTAAGCGCATCTGACTGCTGCTGCACCAGCTTTGTCCGTGCAATGGCAACACCAGCCTGAAACCCTTTGGCGCAGACCAATGAAAAACAAACCACCGCAACAGCTATTACTACACTTTGTACGTATACTGGCTTTATCTCCATAGACAATTTCTTCTCCTTACGTTCAGTATACCACGCATATTACGGCAAAGATGAGAGCGAGAAGCCCTTTTGTGGCAACAGTTGAATGGCTTTCACAGAGCCTTCTGTCTTGAGCCGCTTAATCAGCGCGGTGAGCAAAGGGTCGTTCGGCCTCAGACTCGCTGCTCGCTCTAAAGAAAATACCATACCAGACAACTGGTCATTTTGCTGGTATGCTTTTGCCAACACGAGCCATGCCAAATAATTTTTTGGCTGAATAATCACGCCGGTTCTGGCATAGAGTAATGCGTCAGAAGGGTTGTTGTACAACGCAGCATAATACGCACTTTGCACATATACATTTGGATATACAGCACTCAAACTTCGAGCCTGTGCTAAGTGCGCTTCCACATTTTGCTTGTCTTGTTCTGCCCCCGTCTGCGCGTACAATTGCCCAGCCATATCTGCAAGTTGCAATTGAATTCGTGGTGACTGTGCCCATGACCGCACACCCGCACGCTCCAGCAGCAGCCGCGCTCGCTCTACTTCACCCCCATTCGCAACTGTCACCCCAACAGCACCCAACTGCAATAGCGGACTCAGAGGATCTATACGAGCGCTCAGCAATGCCCACTTTTTTCCAGTTTCACGTTCCCCACCATCATACTTTTGTATGGCAAAAACAAACAGTTGATTCGCAACCACAAACGCAATACCATACACAATACACACAACACCACAGAAACGAAGTAGGCCACTACGTATCCGCACTACCGTACCTACCTTTTCCAGTATTTCGGGGCGCTTCCCCGTAACTCCTCCATATAACACGCCCATAGAAATTGCTAAGAGCATGTAAAGCGCTACCGTTACTGGATTCACAAATGCTCCAGCAAGCCAACCACATACAGCCCCAAACGCTGCAACCAACCAAGGTTCGACTACCAGAGACTCCTTTGCTCGGAGCACAACAACAAAGAGTGTTTTACTCAACACATACGCAAACAACAGACAGAACAACACCACTCCTGGAATACCAACAGATGTTGCTATTTGTAGCAGAGTATTATGCGCGTCATCAAAGTACATCCCGTCTACCATTCGAGCACTCGGCAAATTTTGCAAATAATATAACTGGAAAGATCCAAGACCATTACCAAACCAAGGCTTTTCTTCTAAGAGCATTCGCGAAACATCCCACGCCACAAAACGTTGCGAGGCGCTTTCATCTTGACCCTTACTCAATGTACTCACTGCTTCACCACGGTACACGCTCACATAACCAGACAATAACCACACAGATGCACCGAAAAAAAGCAGTACGCCAAGTACAGACCAAAATCGTTTTCGGAGTACCAACCATCCAAGTACTGGTACGACGCCCACCGCAGCTGCCAGAAACGCTCCCCTGCTCGCAAATAAAGCCATTGCCCACAGGTTCAAAAAGACCACCACCCCCGCCCCAGCCACTCCAAAAGTGCTCTTGCGAGAAACAAGCCAGACTAAAGCATACGGCAACAACACCGCTAAAAATAAACCGGAAAAGTTAGGATTACCCAACAAACTCGCGACACGCTCTGGCACTATGTTTAACAAAGATTCATTCCCACTATAGTTTGCAAGCCCATACGACTGTAACACTGCGTAGACAGCTGCAATCCCACCCACAACAAGCATACTTCCCACAAGCCACTCCAGCGCCCTGTCTCGAACGACCAAAATGGTGGTCCACAGTACCGCAATGAAAAATGCAAATAACAATACGGAGCTGTTATACCGAGGGAAGAAACCAACTAACGCCACAATTGGCGACGGAGAAAGAATACTCGCTATAACCACCCACCCTAAAAACAAACCACTTACCCAAGTAAGGAACCGTGACTCTGCAAACACGTGCCGCTTCTGTAGCACGAGCGCACACGCTCCCAGTACCATTACCGCTAATGGGTATTTAACCGCTTCGTAATAACTGCCAGGTGCAGGAGAAAACAGCAACGCTATACTAAACAACCCCAAACTGAGCACGCCAAACGCGGGGCTCTGCTTAAATACTACGTGTAATGACCAAAGTTTTTGTCTAACCACCGAAATATATTTGTTCATATACGCATTGTACCAATCTTACTAGAAACAAAAAAGCTCTTACCCGAAAGTAAGAGCTTCGCCAGTAAGGAATTACTGAATTCCAGCTTGAGTAAGTGTACGAGTACCAGCGGAGTAACCACCAGTAGTACCACCCAAACAGAAGGACAGAGAATATCCACCAGCAGTACCAGTGTAAGTCTCCACGTACGCACCAGCTGTTGCAGTACCACAGGTACCGTCACTTGGTGTTGGATACGTTGGCATGGTTCCAATGTAACTTGGTACCAATTGGCCCAAGCTCGTTGTTGGGTATGCGTTGTTGTCGTTAAAATACAACTCCAATGCAGAAGCCAACTGACGAACATCGGACATACGTTTGGCGTCCCTGGACTTGGCTCGAGCCGAGTTAAGAGACAGTAACACCACGGAAGCCAAAAGACCGATAATGGCGATAACCACCAACAGTTCGATAAGCGTAAATCCTTTTTGTGTCGTTTTGTTTCTAAGCAATGTTTTCACCCCCAATCTTCGCTAGATAAGCGTGAATAATTGAGAATCAATCTCACAAAATTAGTATAACATCCAACCCTACCCAGTCAAGAATGTTTATTCACACCAGAGATGCAGAGAATAGAGTCCGCCGAAGCCTTGGCGAAGACGGAAGAGGGTAGAGAAGAGTAATTAGAAATTGAAAATTGAAAATTAAAGAACCCAGCACTTTGTGCAGGGTTCTTTCTATTCTCTATCCTCTACTCTCTGACCTCTATCTGCTCTTTTACCCTACCGTACTGGCAAGGTTGTAAATTGGCAACAAAATACCTGCAATAAGCACACCAACACCCACGCCGAGCAAAATCATGATAAGTGGTTCCAACAATGTTGTTAAAATAGACACCCTGTCATCTACCTCTTTTTCATAAAAGGCGGCAAGCTTGCCCAAAATATCATCTAGCTGGGCTGTCTCTTCCCCAACGCGGACCATCTGGGTCACAATTGGTGGGAACTCAGGATTGCCTTGCAAGGAATCGCTAATGCTTCTACCATTCGCTAACTGTGTCGAAGCCTTCAAGATAATATCGCGGTATATGACATTGTTGATTATTTCCGCGATGATCTGCAATGCTTGGATAATCGGGATACCCCCTGCGACCAGTGTCGATAAGTTTCGAGCAAACCGAGCAAGATAAATTCTTTCAAAAATACCACTAATAATTGGCACCTGCAATTTTAACCTATCGAAGACATGTCGTCCGTTAGGGGTGCCTATATAGAACTTCGCAGCAATGAGTAAGCCGCCCACGCCAAGAATCAGAACCCACCAGAATGCATTTATAAAATGGGTAAAGGAAATAAGTATTCGAGAAACCAATGGCAGCTCACCACCCTGCTCAACCAGTACTTCTGTTAACTTAGGAAGCACAAATTTAAACATCAACAAACCCACACCAACTAACGTCACTACAATAAAAATTGGATACGTGAGCGCAGATCGCACTTTTGACTTCAGTGCGTAATCTTTTTCTAATTGGTCTGCCAAGTAATTCAGTGACTTGTTCAAAGTCCCAGAAACTTCTCCGGATTTAACCAAGCTCACATAGACGTTTCCAAAAACTGTAGGGTGTTTGGCAAGTGCCAAAGACAAACTTTCTCCATTTTCAATAGATGCTATAACATCTTGAGTCACAACAACTAATTGCTTACTGGAAATCTGCGAGTTTAAAATTCGAAGCGATTGCAACAAAGGAACCCGAGCCCCAATAAGCGTTGCAAGTTGTCTGGAAAAGAGCACAACATCTTTGCTACTCACATGCCTGCCAAACACATTAAACCGCTCAAAGATGCTCTCTGCCTGTGCTTCAAGGCTAATAATAACCAAGCCACCATCTACCAACAAATTCTCTGCTTTTTGCTGGTCGGCAGCAATAACGCTCCCCTGCTTTACTTCTCCATCTTTATTTCTTGCTTGGTATGTAAATTTCATAACTCGCTACTGTACTAACTAAATTAACAAAGGAGCAAAACGAACTACCGCATAAGTGAAACAAAATAATCATTATCAACTACATGCGACTGCGCCACTTCTAGTTCCACCACGCCTTGTTTTACGAGCAGCGCCAACACCTTATCCATAGGTACCATTCCTGCTTCGAGATTTGTATGTATGATATTGTTTATTTCGTATGTTTTATTGTCCCGAATTACATTTCGGACCGCGTGGTTCGACATTAAAATTTCATACGCGGGGACCCTACCACCACCAATCTTCGGCAGTAAGCGCAAGGAAACAATACCAAGGAGCACACTCGCTAACTGCGCTCGCACTTGACCTTGTTGCACAGCAGGAAACACGTCTATGATGCGATCGACTGTCTGAGCAGCATCATTGGTGTGCAACGTCGCAAAAATCAAATGCCCAGTTTCTGCCAATGTCAGCGCAGAAGAAATAGACTCCAAGTCGCGCATTTCACCAACCAAGAGTACATTAATGTCTTCACGGAGTGCCGCCTTCAAAGCTTGGGCGAAGTTTGGAGTGTCTACAGAAATTTCTCGCTGCGTTACTATGGAACTTGCGGGCGTCATCACAAACTCAATCGGATCTTCGATAGTCAATATATGATCTGAGCGCTTTTGGTTTATCTCATTTACCAACGCGGCCATTGCAGTAGACTTTCCTTGCCCAACTGGCCCAGTGAACAGTACAAGCCCTTGCCGCTTTTCTATAAAAGAACGAAGTATAGGTGGTAGCCCAAGCTCTTCGATAGTTCGGATTCTGTTTGGGATTGTTCGAAGTGCAACCCCCACAAAACCTTGCTGCGTGTAAATGTTTACACGAAATCGTACGTTATCTTTAAATGAATAGGAAATGTCGATATCTTGCTGTTGTTTGAACAAAGCACGCTGCGCATCGTTCATCATGAGATTGGCCATGTCTAAAATAACTTCTTCACTCATGACCTGATAACTCTCCACTCGAGTCAAATGACTGTCGACACGAATAATAGGAGGTTCACCAACTTTTAAATGCAAATCCGATGCATTGCGTTCTACGACGAGCGATAACAACTTATTTAACTCTAACTCACTTGCTTTATACATACATGAATCAGTTTAAAGGTATAAAAATTATATTTTTCGTAATCCTGCAAACACTTCGGCAACTAAAACGCTCGGCCGATGGAAAAAAGCAAACACTTGCAAACCTGCGTAATCAGACTCGGTGTATACTTCAGAGTCAATGACGAGTACAGGGCACTGAATGCGCATATGTCGCATCGAATCTAGGATAAGTCGTTTTATGCGTGCATCCCCACCGAAGGATAAAACCAATACATCCACCCCAGAAATAGTATCGCGAAGTTGCTCTACCGAATCAACTGCCGCCGCTTCTACCCCGTGCTCACGCCGTATATGGTGGGCGTACAACAACCGTCTTGGCAACAAGTCATCGTACAAAACAATGTGCATGCGTTGTAGGCTAATTATTCTTTCGTGACTCGCACCACTTCTTCAAGTGTTGTTTCGCCACGTAACACTTTAATTATACCATCTTGTCTAAGCGAAATCATACCAAGCTTTGCAGCGACATCCAAAATTTTTGCGTTTGGAGCCTTGCTTAAAATAAGTTCTTGTATCTCAGTGGTAATTGGCAACACTTCAAAAATACCAAAACGCCCTTTGTAACCAGTGTTCTCACACTTCTCGCAGCCTTCACCTTTATAGATTTGTATTTGACCTTTTTGAAGCCCCTCGAAATAGACATCGGGAACGGTTTCTACTTCTGCACGGAGCTGTGCTGCCAAAGCTTCTGGTACTGGCTGGGCCTTTTTACAATCTTGGCAAACCTTTCTGACTAAACGCTGTGCCCCAACCACGTTAACTGATGCGGTGAGCAAAAACGGCTCAATCTCCATGTCCATCAACCTCGGCATTGCCCCAATCGCATTGTTGGTGTGCAAAGTTGAGAACACTAAATGACCAGTCAGCGCAGCGTGCACAGCCAACTCTGCCGTTTCTTTATCACGAATTTCACCCACCATAATCACGTTTGGATCTTGACGCAAAATACTGCGTAAACCGGCTGCAAAGGTTAAACCAATTTCTGTATTTATCTGACTCTGGTTTACTCCTTCGATAAAATATTCTACTGGATCTTCTAGCGTAATGATATTCACCGCCATGGTGTTAATCATGGAAAGAATTGAATACAAAGTTGTAGATTTTCCACTTCCCGTAGGACCAGTGATCAGAAAAATCCCGTGGGTTTTCTTAATGTTTTCCAAAATCCACTCGTGCGCTATACCCCGAACTCCCAAATCTTCTAGAGTAGGGACTTTTCCAGTTTTGTCTAAAATACGCATCACCACTTTTTCACCATAGATCAAGGGCAGCACAGACACACGCAAGTCAACTGACTTCCCTGCTATGTCCACATGGAAACGACCATCTTGCGGTAAGCGAGACTCATCAATTTTTAAGTTGGAGAGAATCTTCAAACGAGAAACCACTGCAGGGTGCACATGCTTTGGCAGCATGAGCGAAGTATGCAATATACCATCTATTCTGTACCGCACTCGCACGTCGGTATCGGAAGGCTCGATATGAATATCGGATGCATTCGCCTCAATAGCATTAGACAAAATAACATCTACAATACGGACTATAGGTGCACCTTCAATATTTTCAGGAACTGGGGCAGTAGTTCTAGGCTTTACCTCTTTATCCCGCTCCGTTTGGAACTCTTGAAGGGCTTGCCCAACAACACTGGTCAAATTCTTCCGGCGACCTGAAATAGTCTCTACTGAAGAAGTAGAAGCTAAAAATAGCTGGACCTGTACGCCTTTTTTCTGTCCAACGAACTCAAGTGCTTGAAGGGCTTGCAGATTTGTCGGATCGGTAATCCCAACTTTCAAAACACCATTGTCTACGTCAAAAGGAGCAAGGTTATAAAATTGCACTGACTCTTTGGGGATATAGTCAAAAGCATTTTGCGGCATTTTATTTTTCCGCAAATCGATATATGGCAAGTTGAAATAATCAGCTTTGGCTTTAGCCAACGCTTCTTCTTCCATAACTTTCTGAGAAACCAGCCAGTCTTCTAACACAAAACCAGCACTGAGCTTTACTCGCTCTTCCTGCAAACGTTGGAACACGGGCCCAGGAAGGAGCCCGTGTTCGTTGAGAAATTGTTCAAATGAATTCGGCGCTCCCACTGGCGTCGTCGTAAGATTATCTGCCATAGGAAATTAGAGCTTTAAAAACCTGCGCTATCTACCGTTGTTTGTTGTTTCTGCTGGGGAATAAATGAGCTTACTCATTTCTAAACCAACAAACGAAGGGTCAACTACTTCATACCTGAATGTCGTACTATTCTGGCTTTTTTCAATTATCTTAGAAAAATCCAAAGTGCTTCCGTATGGCATTACCGAAACAACTTTATTCGTTCCTGCTGCTCCCACTACCACAGCTGGTACATCTGTTTTGGCAAAAAACCCTCTATATATAACTGCGCCAGAAGCAACAAAAAGTGCAACGACAACGAGTACTAAAATTGTATTTTTGCTATTTTTCATATGTAAACTATTGTATTACCGATTCCGCTTGAGCTTCTGGCGTATAGGAATACGCTTTGAGTCCAAGCTTGAATACGAGCTGATCCCCTCTCCCTTGAGACACATCGAGGTTGGATACTTCTAAGTACCTATTAGAAGTTTCGATTGCTCGCAAAAATGCGGTGAGCTGATCTATAGTCCCAGTAGCACTCACACTCACTCCAATGGACTGCGTAGCTCTCTCTGTTGCTTCCTCGGTGGATTCAGGCGCTATCTGGCCTGCAACAACCATTTGTGGATCAGAATCAACAGTTACTGAGCCAGTGGTCAAACCGGTGCTTTGAATCAAATTCTCTAGCAACACATACAAACGACTTGGTTTCGAATCCAATGGCAGTATGGCATCAAGGGCAACAACTGCATCACTGGAAGACTCCAACTGTTGTGCCAAACTTGAGAAAGATTTCTTTTGGTCTTGGAGTACTGTCAATTTATCTTTTTGCACCTGTAAAGCGTCTCTCGATGCTTTATATGCAGTATATTTCGGTGCTACCAAGTAAAAATACCCTACGACAATAACGATAAGCAAAAACACAGCTTCAAACACTGAGCCAGTTATCGAACTTGTTTTTACCGGTTGCGTCTTCGTAGTAACTTGAATATCCATACTCTACAATTTTAGTATTAGTTGGAAGCCTTTGTGCTCGTAGCTTTCAGGAATGACTGATTATATTTGGCTGCGATGTCAAACTTTACTGACTGCGTATCCCCTTGCTGATACTTACCCACAGAAGACACTGTAATTCGAGAGAAGTTACTGCTAAACTGTGGCAAATCAAACACCTGCAAGAACTGGTCAAACTCTTTATACGATGGTACTGTCACAGACATTCGAGCAACACCATTCGCATCGGCGCTAAAGCTAATATAGCTCGCAGATTTAAGCGTTACTCGAGCCAGTTCTGGTAATAAACGAGACCAAATTTCTTGACCGGCTAATAAATCTTCTGCCGCTCGTATTTGCCCTTGTCGCACTATAACCTCTCGCCATGTTGGCATAGCCAATATTTCTTTTTGTACGGCTTCGACTTGAGCTTCTGTTTTTTCTAACTCGTTTTTATCAGCACGGACTTTGAAGAACAAATACCCCCAACCAAGCAAGATAAGTAGGAATATAACCGAAAACAAACGAACGATATACACCGGCCCTTTAGAAAAAGCGGCTGGGTTTCGTTGTGCGTCTTGACCTAGTAAATTAATCTGAGGCATTATGTCTTTAATTCGTTATTCTTTGTTTAAAGCCAAACCGATGGCCACCGGAAGATGTCGAGCGTATCGTTGCAGCACTGCTTCTACCCCAGCTGGATATGTAAGCGCTTGCAGTGGGTTACCAAGTTCCACGGGTACACCCAACTCTCCAAAAAACTCTGTGAGCCCTGGCAAACCAGAGCCGCCACCGACCAGTATCACCTTGCCAACATCTACACCTTTTGCTTGATATATAGTAAAGAGTTGTTTTGTTTCATTTCGAATTGTCTCGAGTACAGGCCTTACAGCTTCTGGGATAAAGCTACCACCAGAAACTCCAAAGTCTTTTTTAAACTGCTCTGCTCTTCCTTGGCTTATGTTAAGTACTTGAGCAATTTGTGTGGTGATTGTATCACCACCGACATTCACACTTCGAGACAGTTGCAAAAATCCTTGCTTGATAAAATTAATACCAGTAGATTTTGCACCTATATCGATTATAACATGGTTGCTTTGTGTGTCAAAAATAAGTGAGCGGATAAGTGCAAGCGCTTCTATCTCTATAACTTCTAATTCAAGCCCTGCCAAAGCAAATAATCGTAAATAGCTTTCTCGTAAATGCTTTGGAACAGCGGTCAATAAAATACTCCGAGTTCGAGTTTCGGGATGTTCCCCTACTATTGACCAAGACAAAATTACTTCTGAAATAGGCAGAGGTACATATTTTTTAGCCTCAAACTGTATCGCCTTCTCGAGATCTTTTTCTGAGAGCGCTGGCATCTCTATAATAGAGGTAAATACTGCGCTATTTGGAAGACTAATCACACACCGTTTTGTTGTTGCGCCTGCATGTTCAAGAAGTTGCTTGAGAATATCAGCTGCTTTTGCTACCACAGCACCATTATCATCTGTCGTAAGTTGGTACGACAAGTTCACTATGCCATATGTATCTAAATGTGGTTTTACTCCATCGTGAGTAACCTGCACGATTTTAATATCGGACGTGCCAATATCGACACCCAAAATTGAAGGTTTTCTTTTAAAAAATAGCACTTTTATTCCAAGTTTATTTCTGATCCAGTGTTCGTATACTACCAGCATACAATACGCGAGAAGCAGTTGTCAAAGTTAGACATTGCTGGTACAATACTCCAAGAAATGCAGACCTGAGACCTCCAGAGCTTTAACTCTATTCTAGTTCTTTTTTCTCAATTTTTCTCTGTATTTACACACTTCGGGCGACTAGCTCAGATGGTTAGAGCGCGTCACTGATAATGACGAGGTCGGAGGTTCGATTCCTCCGTCGCCCACCACCAAACAAACCAAGTGTATATCTTTGTTCGAAACTCGAAACAAATGCCAGCGTTACTGGAATTTATTTCGGGATTTGAAATAAAACTTGGACACACAATTATGCGTTTTATTGCTTCGCCAGCTTTAATGGTTCTGGGGTTCCTCCTCATGAAATATACCGTACAGATTACCAGAGCAACTGGTCCCATTTCACTGGCAGAACAATACTTAAATGGTTTTGGTGGAACATACGCATGGTGGCGGATTTGGGGCTTTGCAATCCTTCTCTTTGGGTTACTATGGCTTACGGGTGTAATCCAGTACGGAGTAAGCAATAATGCGCTTTCTACACCATTGCAATAACTAAAAATTCCAAGTACAATATAAGCTCGACAGTATTATTCCCCCTATATTTGGGCCGTTAGCATCCACCGTCGCTAAAGCTATGGTGGACGAGATAAGTAAAATTTAATGTTTATCGCTCCAGGGCTCTTCCTGCGTAGCCTAAGCAAGTATGGGCCGTTAGCATAGTGGTAGTGCAGCCGGTTTGCATCCGGCGGGCGGGAGTCCGATTCTCCCACGGTCCACCAAACAAAGATTCCAACCCCAAGGTTGGAATTTTTGTTTGGTTAGAAGGCATCATAGCGAGAATCGGACTGAAAAGTGGTTTCCGCTTTAGCGGAAAATTTCATGCGACCATTTGGAGCATGAAATAACGGCGGGGCTCGCCGCAGCGTTTTTCGAAGCGACTAAAGGGAGCTGAGAATAGCGTGAGGTGAGTCCGATTCTCCCACGGTCCACCAACATAAGGACGCCATGTTATGGCGTTTTTATGTTGGTTGGATTAGCGTGGGAGAATCGGAGGGAGCGATCCGCCACCAGCGGAATTTCATCCGAAAACTTGGAGGATGAAATAGCGGCGGGGCCGCGTTAGGTGAGAATTGAAACGATCATGAGCCTGTCGAATGGGAGTTGAAGTTCCACCGTGGGCGGCCGATTCTCCCACGGTCCACCAAAGAAAAAACTCCAACTTTTGGAGTTTTTTCTTTGGTAAGAGCTTGCGAAGATGATGAGTGATCGAAGAGTTCGAGCTAGCCCCGCCATAGCCTTGGCGACGGCGGGTTCTCCCACGGTCCACCAAATGACCTCCTCCCCCTGGCTAAAGCCAGGGGTTTCCTTTCAATGTCGCATTAAAAATGCGCAACATGCTTTTCAAAACGGGGATGGTTTTGAAAAGAGCGGTTCCATTCATCCACGGACTTGTGCTGATGCAACGGTTAACCGCAGGGTTTCTAGATGGGCACTCGTACCGTGGTTTTCTGGTTATTTAACAATAAACAGCAACCGTAGTATGGTGGTTGCTGTTTATAAAGGTTCAATCATCCGCTGGCAAAGAAGAACAAAAAGACAGAGCATGTCGAGGAGAGAGATTTCTGCAGCTCTCCCCGAAACGTCGGAACAGAGCTACATACATGCTCTGTCCGAAAGCCCTAGCTTTACCAGCAGGTGGCTGGGAACTATTTAAATTCCTATTCTCAATTCACTAATTGCTTAATGAACTAGGAAAGGGAGAGAGGTATATGTTTGAGTACGAATTCTTACATAGACCTCTCATAATGCTGCGTACGTGCAGCAAGAATGTTTTAGGTGAATGTTTCAGGAGTCACCATATCTCCTTTTGGGTAAGGGGAATGGGCCTCATTCCTCCATCCTCAGCTGATCAGGCTCCCCCATTGGAATCCAGCAACCCTTTGCCCCAAACGCCGGTTTAACATACAGCTTTGCATCCATTACGAATGCGTAGCTGTTTGACGTTTTTCCAAACCACCCGAGAACCACACCGTCTGGTACAGTGACCTTGTCAAAGTACCAACTTCTGGTGCCAACAACTTCCTCCGGAAGCTCTTGGCTCACGGCCTCGTCATGAACCCCACCACTGGCCCAAGTTTCACCTCCATAGTTGGATGTAGAGGTCACCTGCCTGTGGCCAATCACCATGCTATGAAAGGGATAGTACATCTCTACTCTCAACTCGAACTGCTTGTCATGTTCGAGCCAAGTGAATCTACCATGGACGCTTCGAGAAACGTCATGGTCTATTTTGTTAGAGCCTGATAGCCATGCGACCTTGTCGCACAGCAGAGAATTTCCGTCCCATTTAAGCTTGGGGCACATCAGCCAACCGTTTGTAGGGCTGACCCAATCACTTGACTGCCAACCTAACTTTGCATTCTTAATATTTTCCATATTCCCTCCTCAGGGTTTTTCTTAGATTAAGGCCCTAAGCTGCCTCGACTACATATGTAGTCTATGGTTGTCGTGCTCATTGTGAGCGAGAAGCCATTACTTCCCAGGAACTTATCTATGGCGCTTGAACTATAGACTAGGAGTGTACCCACATACCCCGATTACGTTTGATTGTCTAGCGAGCTCAAGTCTACTCGCGTGCTTTCTTTTTGTTTGAAACTCTCTCCCCTAGCTACTCCACCTTTGTGGTGGCTATAACAAGGAGTGTTCCCGCTACCACCGTTTTGTCCGGTGACAACGAGTCGCACTCATTGCTATGGCTTGTATCCTGTTACAGCTAGCCGCTAGTAGAAATATCTAGCGACGTTACCAGTAACTAAGGACCATAGTAGAAGTTAGCTAGCTCGTGGCTCTCTCCTCTTTAGATAAACCAAAGTAGGTTTCCACAAGCATGGTAGTCGTAAAGGTTTCTAATCTTCCGTACTCATCTGTTCGCATAACTCATTAAATTTGTAATGTATTAGCTCTCTATCCCTTGTCCGCCATAGCTTTAGCGACGGCGGGTCGTTTGGTAGAGAGAGGAGTACTAAGGACTTATTCCTTGATACTGCTCTATCTGCAAAACTTGACTAAGTGACTTATTTGTTGTGTAACTAATTTATTGTTGTGACAGCAGTATAATATAAATCAGGAGTTATGTCAATACTATACTGATAGTAGATTCACATTAGTGCGGTATATATTGTATTAATTAGTCTTATATACATCTATTATTGTCAGTTTATATTTGACACTATTTTCTAAACCTGCTAAAATACTAGTAAATAAGCCAAAAAAACCTATGTATGAAGAATTGCTAACAAAAATAGGCCTATCCGCTAAGGAAGGTCAAATATATGAGCTTTTGGTAAACATTGGGCCAAGCAATATAAAAATCATTCTATTTCACACCAAGCTCAAGCGCGGCAATGCCTATTACTTGCTGGATAACCTTAAAGAGAAAGAACTGGTAGAGCAGGAGCTTAAAAACGGACGCACTATATTTACCGCCAAAAACCCCGAGCAGTTGGAACTACTGTTGGCAAAACAAAAAACCCAGCTTGCAACAGCTGAGGAAGAATTACGCGGACAGTTACCGCACTTACGTTCCTTATTCCAGTCTGCTAGCCACAAACCAGGGGTTAAGTTCTACGAAGGTATAGATGGCATTAAAGCTATTCACCGAGAAATACTGGCAGAGAAGCAAGAAATACTTGCATATGTACTCCTTAAAAAGGAATGGGATGACGAACTTGGGAATGACTTTTGGAAATGGTATTACCAGGAACGCGTACGGCAGGGAGTACATGTACGAGCTATTGCACTAGATAACGCAGAAGGCAAAGACTACCAGAGCAAAGATAAAACCGAGCTACGTGAGACTCGGTTAGTAGATAAAAATAAATCCCCGTTTGAAATAGAAAAAAATGTAATAGGGAACAAAGTAGCGTTCCTAAGTTTAAAACCTGGGGAGCAAATAGGTGTGCTTATAGAAAGCCCAAGCGTGGCAAATACTGAACGCTCAATATTTGAGTTGGCATGGCAACAAGCAAAAAAGTAGTATTATCTGCGCATACCGTAACGCAGCTCTGATTCCCGTTCACGCAAAAAGTTAGGCAACTCTGGAATACGGTGTTCTGTGAACGCACGCTCATATTCACGGTGCAGAATATCCGTCCCAACTCGGTCTTCCTTTGAGTGTTCCTGTAAATACGCTATAGCTTCTTCGTAGGATAGCTCTCCGCTGCGAACGATTCCAGCAAACTTATCGTACACCTTCTCTTTTGGTTCGCGGTAAAACGAAATTTCAGTTGGAAAATAATATCGCAATTTACCAGTTTCACCACCGTCAACATCTAAAGTAGTCATGCCTTTTGCGTCTATGGTATATGCCCCATCTTCGTCCCGACTGCAATACACGAGCTTGTTGTTATCACGTTTCAAAACACCGCGAGTCCAACGCCCGTGCATGGGCAAACAAAATACTGGTGTAACCTCAAGCTCCTGTTTATAATACTCACCACCACTATATTTTGTCTGTACTTCTTCGGAACAATATATACCACGACCTTGTGCGTTCTGTTTACCTGGCACAAACAAAAAGTTACTACCTTCTTGCGGTAGCTCTTTCCCCACATGAAAGATTATGTGGTCATCACCATTTACTTGTTTGGTCCATCCCATAAATTTTTGCTGATATTATCATTTTGAACCTAAAAACACTGTGCTAAAAAGTAGGCTTCTTGGCTGTAAGAATGAGCTCTTTAAGCTCAAAAGACTTTTTGCCTTGCGAGTCACTGGCAACTACATAGGTGTCTGCCTCAAGTTCAGTAAAACCCACTTCACGCATAAGTGCAAAGAGTGCGTCTTTGTCAGGAAAGAAACGGGGAGTACCTTGCTCAGTTACTTCGTTTGGCACACCCTCTTCCTGAGAAGTAATATCACGAATGGTACCAAAAGGTTCTTTAGAATGCAGTGCATGGTAGGCATCTAAGCTATCTTTGTATTTACTAAACCCTCTGTCTGGAATTTCTATGTATACATATCCACCATTTTGCAGCACCAAATATATTTGCTCAAGTAATAACTTTTGTCCTAGCACATCCCCAGCTTCGCAAAACACATGCCAATTGAGCGTTACTGCTTGGTACTCGCCAATAGGTTCTGTACGGCCAATTGCCTTGGCAACATCTGGATAGAGCGTAGCGAAATTACCCAAAAATAATTTTAAATTATTAGTAACGGCTTCCTTATCGGTTACTATTTTATTTTTATCAACTATTCCTTCTTCTGCTAGTTTGTTTAATACGGACTGATTTCCCTGCGCTTCCTGAATATCTGTATCTACCCGCCCACCTTGGGCTGTAATAGAATCTAGTTGGTTCTGGGAAATATCCATACCATACACTTCGTTTCCAAGCATAGCAAGCTTGCTAGAAATACGACCAGAGCCGGTGCCAATATCCAACATCTTCCACGACCGTTTTCTTTTCAGAAATGGCGGTGACTTACTATCAAGTTCATCAATCTTTTCCTGCTGGAATCTTAAAAAGTGGCGCAAGGTTTCTTCTGTATTTGCAGTTTTATTTTCCCACTCACGCAAATCTTCCACCGCATCTTCGTAAAGCTCACGCTGCGCTACTGAAAGTGCTTCTGGTTCCATATATGCTTCTCGGTTTTCTTTGGCATACGCCACTTGCCTTGCAGTATATAGCGCAGTGGGTAAAAACTGTGTACTCTCGCAAAAGTGGAACGCTGGGAAGTTGTTTCTTTCTATCGGGTCAACTGGCTTATCGGTTAAAAAAATAATAGTAGGTGCGTTACCTTGCCTGTCCATGTATTTAAGCTTGGAATACAAACGCACCATTTTAACTTTGGTATCGTAGTGTTGAAAGAGCTCATTTGGATTATCTACATTAAAGACAATTGTTTTGTTTTCGTAGTCTCCAAGCTGCTCTGGGTCAATAAAATCTTGCACAATAGCATAATCTGCCCTGTCACCTAATTTTGTGTAGGACTCCAGGCATGGAAATAGCTCGCGCTCTCGTTGTGAGCTTGATTGTTCGCTTCTGATGAAAGTTACATCCAGTGGTTGGTCTTTTACCTTTTCAAATGTTTGATAGTCGGCAATATAGTTTTCAAGCAAACGCAAATTACTTTGCATGACTTTAAAATCTGTGGCTTTATTTCCAAATGTCTGCAGGTCGGCCACAAATTTGTTCGAGTGCAAAGCCAATACTTCGGGAGAATCAATGCGAGTGTATTGCCCTTTATGCAAATACTCAAAACTGCCACCTTCCTTTACAGAACCAGCTGCATCACTTAAATATGCAGCCTGTTCCTCAAGTTTTCCTGTAAGCTGGTCAACAAAAATACCACTCCCTTCTATTTCTCCTAACACCTGGCTTAAACGCTCTCGGACCACCTCAATTGACCTCTTTGCTTCAGTTTCAAAGCCTTTTTCAGGCGCTAGTGTTTCAACGCTTTCAATAGGCTGAGACGCCAAGCTGGTGTACTCAGGCAGGCTATTCTTAAAATCCTTTAATTCTGGTAAATCTAGACCCAATTCTCGTTCCATATAGCAGTATTATAGCTCAAAAGCCCTTATATCAAAAAGTATATTTGTCTTGCCAACACCGTCCCCTTTGCATTTCACCACCCACCCCCGCACACCCTCACAGTTCAGCAGGTAAGTCAGTAGTTCAAGGTTCAGAGCCAGGAAGTAGTAAGTACAGAATAAGTATGGTTCAAGTAGTAAAGTACAAAATAGCTAACAACAATCTAGTGTAATAATATATGTAATTTTGCCGTTCAGTTGATTACCTGGTGGTATAATAGTCAGCGTTAGCGGAGTAGAGAAAAGGTAATAAATACAGGTACTTTAGAACGGCTACTAGTTGAACCTAGATTCAAGCACTTCTTCATGTAGTTGTTCAACTAGTTAGCCGTCAGAGAGTTCTTCAAAATACGTCCGAACTTCGTTTAGCAGGCACCACCAACATAAGGACGCCATGTTATGGCGTTTTTATGTTGGTTGGATTAGCGTGGGAGAGTCGAAAGGCGCTACATATTGTATGATATATACATGCAATCAACAGGCTTCTCCATCCTCAGAAAAGAAACATACCTTGCTCGGATTACCAACAGCATAGGTAGTCAAACCTACCGGAGTATTTATGTCGTAAACAATGGGGTAGTGGTAGATATACTTGAAGAAGGTAATCTCGCATGCGCCCATTTTGTGTCAGCAATCTTACAAAATTCCGGACTCCTACCAAGCGTGCACGCAACGGTTACAGGATTAGAGGTTGCTTTACAAAAAGCTGGTTGGTACAAAACTGATACACTAGAAGTTGGAGCAGTAATTATTTGGGAAGCAAGCACAGCCCAGCACGGACACCCGCATATTGGATTTTACGTTGGAAATAACGCAGCAATCAGTAACAGCTCAAAGCGCAAAAAGATAGTGAAGCACGATATACGCTTTGGGAAGGAGCAGCGAAGCATTCAAGCTCTCTATACGCATAAACTACTAGAATAATTACATGGAAAAACCAGAACCACAGATAAAATTCCCAAAAAAAGTAAGAGAGAATCAATCTTTTCAGCTACTCACAAAAGAGATTATACCCGCACTAGAAAAAAACCACGGCAAAGTGTGGCTTGTTGGTGGCGCAGTGAGGGATATTTTACTTGGACAGACACCGAATGATTTTGATGTCGAAGTGTATGGTATTACCGAAAAGAGACTAGAAACATGCTTACAGAACTTGCGGGTCACCCTTACTGTTACCCACCATGCTCAATTCGGTATTTGGCAAATAGAAGGACTAACCACCCCGCTCAGCCTCAGCCTTCCCAGATTAGAGCAACAAACAAATGCAACACACACTGGGTTCGCTATCCAGCTTGTACCAGATCTAGATATAGAAACAGCCATACAACGAAGAGACTTTACGGTGAATGCATTACTCGCAGACCCTCTCACGGGGAATCTCGTTGACACCTGCAACGGGCAACGCGATCTTGCCGCCCGACGGTTACGCCCCGTAAACATAGACACCTTCCACCACGATGGACTGCGTGCATGGAGAGCAATACAATATATTGGCAGATTTGGTTTCAGACCAACCAAAGTTCTTCTTTCGATATTACAAAAAATGGCTCAAAGCTCAGAAGTTGCACTCCTTTCGGGTCCACGCATTCGAGCGGAACTTGATAAGTTATTTGCGGAGAGCGCACAAGTCAGCGAAGCATTACACCAAGCACGATCCCTCGGTTTACTCCAAGCAAACCTACCTGAGTTGCTTATGCCTATGAGTAAGTGGCGCACCGTACTGGCTTCACTTGATGCAATTGATCCAAAAAAAACCACCGAACCAGTTAAGGCCCGATGGCAAACACTCTTGGGAGCAACTACCCCACAAGTAGCGCAAGAACTCAGAGGAAGACTGCAACTTTCCAAAAATATCCTACAACACCAACAGTAAAGCTGCAAAGAACACTACAAAAGAGGTGTTGGCAATCAACTGCAAATGCTGCATGTGGCGGTGTACCGCTATGCCGATTATAAGCGCAGTGAGCAATAATGCTATAACTGCTAAATATATTTTATTCTCTATACCTCCCAACGAAACCTTTTGACCGAGCACGGTGATATTTGCCGCATGCACCTCACCAACCACCGCTTGATGCCCAGCAGCAAAACTAGGTTCCAAAGTTCCTACTTGGTACAGCGCTTCTCTACCATCTAAATGCATCGCGCGTACAAGGACAGGCACCCCACGCAATTTTTCTGCAGGGACTGTACCGACCCACTCCCCACTCGATGTGGGTACCAGTAACGTAGAGGCTTGACCATAGGTCAACCATACCTTGGCTGCAGTAGTGGGAGCAGCCACTGAAATATAAAATTCAGAGTTATCCGTTGGCCGAATATCTACAGCTGAAATAGTGAAGTCCTGTGCAGGCGTTGGCAGTACTTCAACTAATTTTTCTTCGGCTGCTTTTGCCATAGCAGGTGCAGGCTTCCATGTGCTTGGCTGCTTTTGCACAGCTTGCGCTTGCACACTCGTCGGTGCAGGCGCTAGGGCAGCACTTGCTTGTTTATATACTTCTGGCTGTTTCTGCACTGCAGGCAAACCAAAAGCTTCGACAACAAACATACTTTCATACCCTTCAAACATCCCTTTTGCCATACCCACACCCATTTCTGTAAATTTTGAGCTTAAAATATTTGCTCTGTGCCCAGGGCTATTCATCCACGCATCTTGCAATGGTTCTACATCCATAAAATGCACTGCCAGATTTTCTCCAGCACTTTGGTATGCGTACCCCACAGACTCAAAGAAACTCCATGGAGTCTTACCATCTGGCGTGGTATGGGAGAAATACTGCCTTGAAGCCATATCTTCCGCTTTCTTTTGAGCAACCCGCTCAAGGACAGTGCTATACCCAAGAGCAGGGAGCCCTGCTGAAACTCGAGACTGGTTAGTCAGCTCCAACACAGATGATTGCGTAATCTGAGACGCATCCACCCCTGTCGGTTGTGCAAACTCCACAGCAGATAAACCCACAATTTTTGCTGTGATAAGCAACAACGAAAGCACCGTCAATGTGCGATGGTGCAAAAGGTGTGGTTGAAAATTGTTTCGAGCATGGGGGACAAAGTGATCTCGGGCATGCCACCAAGCACGGTGCCTCAAAGAACCACCCTGACCAAATGCAGGGGTAGCGACTAGACTATTCATTTTTGTTTTATTTTTGTTTCAGGTACTGCCTTTTTGGCAATAAAAAAACTTTCTACATCAATTATATCATAGAAAGTTTCTTTTGACAAGAGTTTGCGCTATTTTTTTAGCCTCACCAATGTAAATTCACTGTTTAAATTCACATCGTCGACAGCTGTTGTGTAAGTAATGTACGTTACCAACAGGACCCCTGTCGTTAATAAAAACATAATTGCCCAGACAAAGTACCGCAATGAATACGGTGCTGGTTGTGTTTGCGCCATAGTCGCTCCCATAAAAAATTATTTAATTAATGAACCAACTTCTGCACGTGCTCCGCGCACGGCATATGCGGAATAAATTACACAGAGTATCCAGAGACCAATAATGGGCAAAAGCATGTAGATCCCTTTTCTAAAAAAGTTCAAAAATGCATAGCTCACTACTCCCAAACTGTATAGCTCTATTACAACCACAATGACAAGTGTTTTCACCAATCTACCCACGATAGAATCTGCAAATAAATGATGCACTTTCACTGCTTCGACAATTAAATAGAGGCTACCCAAAAGCAGGATTATAAATCCTGCATACAAGAAAGGAAATAACGCTTCTATTGGTACTGAAAACATTTTGTTTGTGTAACGTAAACTTATTTATTTAAGTATATCACACCACAAAGTGAGCAACCTCTTCTTGAGTGGGTACAACTATTTGCGGCACAGCTCCCTTCAGCTCTTTACCAGCCAAAACTGCAGTAGCTTCTGCAGCTTCAGTCACAGACGCATACGTTACAAACCCAACACCGTACCCTCTCCCCGTTTGAGCATTCACCTCTACAACACTACGCACCACTTGACCCGCCTGCGCACAAAATGATTGAAGCTCTTCGTGGTTCGTATTTCTCGCAATATTTTTCAACAATATATGAGGAATCATGTAAAAAGTATACCATGTTCTAAAATAGCAAAACAAAAAACTCTGGTTACCCAGAGTTTGTGTGTATTTCACAGCTTAATAGCAACAAGAGTGTACACGTTTTGTACGTCGTTCTTTAAGAGCGCCTTACACTCGAAAGTGTAAGTTCGACCACCGGATAGAAAGTGATACAACTTCGAAAAGTGTATACCAGCTTTCGTAAATTCCTTAGAAAGGAGGTGATCCATCGACAGCTTCCGCTACCGATGCCTTGTTAC
>CAZTCH010000012.1:0-25215 GCA_964612745.1 uncultured Candidatus Saccharibacteria bacterium
TTACGGTTGCTTGTTTGTTGCGCCATGTGGCTCAAACAGCTGGGGCGATGCAGGTCTAGCAGGCCATGGTGGATAACTGTTTTATTGACAGTATGCGGTAGTTTCTGTACAATAGCTCAAGCATTTACATATACTTACTGAAAGAGAATTACGTTGCGTTTCCCCACACGGAATGCATGAAGGTCTTGCCTTCCCGTAATTCTTTCGTCTTAATGCTCTGATTTTTTAGACTCATTTGATTTATGGCAAAAAAATATTTATTGACTCCAGAAGGCTTGCTCAAGCTGAATGAAGAGTTAAAGAATTTAATAGAAGTAAAGCGTAAAGAAGTACTCGAGCGTATTCGTGAAGCTGCGGCGCATGGTGATTTAAGCGAAAACGCAGACTACGCACAAGCTCGAGAAGAACAGTCGTTTATTGAAGGACGCATTCAAGAAATTGAAGAGATGGTTAAGAATGCGGAAATCATTTCGACAAATAGCCACCACAACGCTGTATCTGTGGGTGCAACAGTAGTGATTAAAGTTGGTGGAAAAGAACGTAAATACACCATTGTGGGTAGTAATGAAGCGAACCCTTCCGAGGGGAAGATTTCTAACGAGTCTTTAGTTGGAAAAGCCCTCCTTGGGAAACGAGTAGGCGACAAGGTCACCGTGACTACTCCAGCTGGTGAGTCTGTGTACGAAGTGGTAGGTATCGAATAGTTAGTTTTTCGCAAATCCGTCCAGTGGTAGAACTGGGCGGATTTTGTTATACTTCAGGCAGATTAGTAGTCAGTAACGAGTAGCTAGTTACGAGTAACGAGCAGGAAAAATTAGTAACTGTAATTTTTTTCAGGATTTTTCTACATTTTCCACTCTCTATTCTCCCGCCTCTTCGGCGGATCCCGATGCTGCATCGGGACTATTCTCCATCACTATGAGCGAACGATTAGAAGACATAAAAGCACGGCGCATTGCAAAAGTGGAAGCTCTGGCTTCTGCGGGTATTTCTGCATATCCATCTACTACCGAACGAACGCATACCAATACGGAAGTTTTGGAAGGGTTTGATGCGCTTGCAGGGCAAGAAGTAACATTGGTTGGGCGCATTCGAAGCCTGCGAGGGATGGGTAAGATTATTTTTGCACACATAGAAGATGGTGCTGCAAAAATCCAAGTATTGGCTCGGCAAGAAGACATGTCTGCAGAAGACTTTGCTTTTTTTGTTGATACCTATGACTTAGGTGACTTTATTCAGGTGACCGGTACACTCTTTACTACAAAAACAGGTGAAAAGACAGTTGGGGTGCGCACAAGCAAACTTTTGGCGAAAGCACTCTTGCCTTTACCGAGTGACTACTTTGGTATTACCGACGAAGAAACAAGACTGCGGAAACGCTACTTAGACATTTTGTTTGACCCTGCTACAAAAAATCTGTTTGTGCAGAAAGCAAAATTTTGGCAAGCCTACCGTGACTTTTTGTTGCGTGAGGGGTTTGTTGAGTTGTATATGCCAGTCCTTGAGCCTGCGACTGGCGGTGCCGAAGCAGAACCATTTGTAACGCATCACAAAGCACTGGATAAAGATTTCTTCTTGCGCATCTCGCTCGAACTTCCACTCAAGAAAATGCTTGTTGCAGGATATGAGAAAGTTTTTGAAATTGGGAGAATTTTCCGTAACGAAGGTATTTCGGCAACCCACTTGCAAGATTATACGCAAATGGAGTTTTATTGGGCGTATGCAGATTTTGATCAACTTCTCGAATTTTGGGAGCGCATGTACCAATATGTAATCCAAGAAACATTTGGCACCTTGCAAATAGAAGTCGATGGGCAGATGACTGACTGGAGTGGTACATGGCAACGGGTGAATTATGTTGAACTATTTTTGACACATACGGGCATAGATTTAAACGTGGCTACCGACGAAGAGCTTCGTGCGTACTGCGATGCAAAAGGTATTTTCTACGAAGGGTTTGTGCAACGAGGTCGACTGATTGACCTTATCTTCAAAAAGATTCGAGTCACCTTGCCAAAAGACAAGCCTATTTTCCTTATTAATCAACCTATAGAACTAGAGCCTTTGGCTAAAAAAGTTCCAAACAATCCGAAGCTGGTGCAACGAGCACAGCTCATTGCCTATGGGAGTGAACTTGGAAAAGGATTTGGCGAGCTCAATGATCCACTCGACCAACGCGAGCGTTTTCTGGAACAGGAAAAATTGCGTCAGGCGGGGGATGTAGAAGCCCAAATGATCGATGAAGGCTATGTAGAAGCTATGGAATATGGGATGCCCCCTGCAGCTGGTTTTGGAGTCTCTGAACGCTTATTTGCCATGCTTGCAGGGCGACCAGTACGTGAAGTGGTGGTGTTTCCTCCTATGAAAGATGCAGTAGCCGATTCCACACCAAGTAAAGCGAAAGAGGCGCTGGTGGCAGTCGCTGTACTCAATGGTGGAGCTGGGCTTGCCTCGTGGCAAGAACTTAATGCAGTAGCGCACTTATCTGCGGCGCTTGGCGGTAGAGAAGGGAAGAAGCTCTTCTTACAAGAAGAGATAACCACGCAAGATAACCAAAAAATTGCACTGAACATTCAACACGCCATAGTTTTGAAAACCGCGCAGTCGAGTGCTGAGTTGGCGGCGCTGGTGCAGACTGCAAGAGGTAACGGGTTGGTGGTTACCGAGTTTACTCGAGAGATGTTAGAAACAACAAACGATCGCAAAGTGATCGCGGCAACAGCAGCGAAACCGCTTGCAGAAATTGAGCATCTTGGCGTTCTGATCTTTGGTCCAAAGCAGAAAGTGGAAGAATTGACTACAGTATTTCCTCTTCACCAGTAATTGGGTTTTATGTCGCTGCTCTATACTCCGCACAACATGTTGATGCAAACCCGCACACCCGAACCGCAACAAGTGGTTGTAGTGCTTGGCGCGGTGCGCGACGAACAGTCTCGAGTGCTCATTGCGAGAAGGGCAGATACCTCTGTGCCAGATGCACAAGGTCGGTGGGAGTTTGTCGGTGGGAAGATCCAGTTTGGCGAAGACCCAGAGCAGGCACTTGTACGTGAAGTACAAGAAGAAAGTGGATTGCGCGTGCGGGTGGTAAGGCTGTTGCCAAAAGTATTTACCCATGTGTGGCGGACCGAAGAAAATGGAGAGTTGCAAGTGTTTCTGTTAACCTATGAGTGCGCACTTGTTTCGGGGGTTCTTTCCAACGCGCAGGTGGCAGATGAAATTAGTGAGTTACGATTTGTATCTTTGGACGAACTTTCTCGATTAGATGCATTGCCAAACCTTATAGAAGCTATACCGTACTTATGATCCACACCTTTTATATCACGCTCCATCCAACACTAAAACCAAGGCGTTTTTTCTCTTGGGAGTTTTAGTGCGATATATTTTTATTAATTATTTAGAGAATACCTGTATATGTTAGATTTAAAATTTATCCGCGAAAACGCTGAAGCGGTAAAAAAAGCGATTGCAGACAAGCGAGTAGATGTAGATTTTGAAGAGTTTTTAGATGTCGACGCAAAGCGCCGTGATTTACTTATGGAAGTGGAGAGCTTGCAAGCAACTAAAAAAGCAGTCTCCAAAGAAATCCCTCAGTTAACGGGAGGTGAGAGAGAGGCGAAGTTGTTAGAAATGAAAGAGGTGGACGTGCGGCAAACAGAGCTTGTAGCACAACTTCGCCCTGTGCAAGAAAAGTTTGATGATATCATGCTTCGGTTACCGAACATACCTTCTCCAGAGACACCAGTAGGTGCAGATGATAGCGAAAATGTACCATGGCGCTATTGGAGTCCAGTACTCGGAGAAGTAGATCCAGCAGACGCTGCAAAAGTGGCAGAAGTGCCTACAAAGTTTGATTTTCCTATTAAAGACCACACTGAACTGGTTGAACAGCTTGATTTGGTTGATACCGAAGCTGGAGTAAAGACTGCGGGTTTCCGTGGGTACTATTTGAAAAACGAAGCGGTGCTGTTGCAATACGGTTTGTTCTGGCACGCCATGGAAAAACTACGTGCGAAAGGGTTTACGTTAATGCAAACTCCAACGCTTGTTCGTGAGTTTGCGCTCACCGGCAGCGGGCATTTCCCAACGGGTAGGGATGAACTGTATCAGATTGTGGACAGTGGCCGTTTGGCTTCGGGTGCTGCAGAAGACAAAGAACCAATTTACTTGGCAGGGACTTCCGAAGCAAGTTTGCTTGCGTACTATGCAGATAAAGTTTTAGACGAAAAAGATTTACCAATCCAAGTTGCGGGTATTTCTCCTTGTTACCGCAGTGAAGTAGGAAGCTACAGCAAAGACTTAAAAGGTATTTACCGTATTCATGAATTCATGAAGGTGGAGCAAGTAGTGTTGTGTAAGGCAGATATGCTCGAAGGAGATAAATGGTTGGAAACGCTTCGGGGTATTGCGGAAGAGATTTTGCAGGACTTGAAACTGCCATACCGTGTGTTGAACATTTGTACTGGTGACATGGGTGCAGGTAAGTACAAAATGTATGATATTGAAACATGGATGCCAGCTCGGGGTAAGTATGGTGAAACACACAGTGATTCGAACTTAACAGATTGGCAAGCTCGTCGTCTGAATATTCGCTACCGCGATGCCGAAGGGAAGGTCAAACATGTGTTTACCTTGAACAACACCGCAGTTGCCAGCCCTCGTATTTTGATTCCAATTTTTGAAAACTACCAACAAGCAGATGGAAGCATTCGCGTACCAGAAGTACTACAGAAGTATGTAGGTAAAGAAGTGATTGGAAAAAATGCATAGTGCAAAATGCGAAGTGTAAAAGTGAAAGACTCAAATATAAACAGTGTAAATAGTAACTTGTATGCGTCATATTTTAGAAGTAGTACTTGCCTTTTGTGCGAGAAAAATTGTGGAGAAGTACCAGCCAAAAGTGATTGGCATTACCGGGAGTGTGGGTAAGACTTCGACGCGTGCAGCGGTGTTCGCAGTTGTTTCTAAAAAGTTTCGCGCATACACGCCGCCAAAAAACTTGAACGATAAGCTTGGTTTGCCTTTAGCGATTATTGGCATGGATAGCCCAGGGCGAAGCTTGTTTGGTTGGGCACGAGTATTTGCTCGTGTATTCAGTTTGCTTGCGTTTCGCCGGAGCTACCCTGAAGTGTTAGTTTTGGAGTATGGTATTGACCGAGTGGGCGAAATGGATGACCTTCTTGCAATTGCTCAGCCGCACATCGGAATTCTGACCAGCGTCGGACTTTCGCACTATGAGTTTTTTCAGGACGTGGAAACTATTGAACGAGAAAAAGGTAAGTTAGTGGAGGCGGTAGATGCAGGTGGGTTTGTATTGCTCAATGCAGACAATGAACTTGCAGCAAAGCAAGCGTCTCGGGCCCGAGCGACAGTGGTAACCTATGGAGTCGCTGGAGCAGTGCGCCTGTTAGACCGCGCAGAAGAACTTACGGATAAAGCGCGCACCATGTATACGGCGCATACGCCAACTCGAGAATTTAGCGTGGCATTTCCTGCCCTTGGGTTTGTACACTGGAGTAGCACTATTGCTGCAGTTGCTGTGGCAGAAGTGCTTGGTATAGAAACTGATTTGGTCCAAGCGGGTTTGCAAACATACCGACCAGTTGCGGGAAGGTTAAATGTAATTGGTGCGCTGCGCCGGTCAGTACTCATAGATGACACCTATAACGCTGCTCCTGACTCTATGCACGAAGCGTTGGCTTTGTTTGCCAGATTCCCTTCGGAACATAAAATAGCAGCTTTAGGAGACATGCTCGAACTCGGTGCTTTGTCAGATGAAGCACATCAGGCAGTGGGGCTGGAAGTGGCTCGTATTGCGCCAACGCATCTGGTTACGGTTGGTGCAGGTGGGAAGATTATTGCAGAGTCGGCAGTTGGTGTTGGATATCCGGAAGAGCGGGTGATTAGCTTTGATACATCAGAACAAGCGCAGCTACCAGTGCAAGAGCTTATGCGTGAAGCGAGTGTGGTGCTCGTGAAAGGTAGTCAAGGTATGCGCATGGAACGAATTAGTAAAGAGATAATGGCAGAGCCAATGCGCGCCGGTGAGCTACTGTGTCGGCAGTATGGGAAATGGCTCACTAGCTAAACGTACCTTTTTGAAGCCCATGTTATTTCAAAAAAAACAAACACGAAAACGCGCCCCTTCTCGCTACGTACAAAAAGCGTTCCAAGGCAAAGTGGTGCAAGCGAGTAAATATCAGCGGAAGACGAGTGGGTTTTCTCGGAACCTACAGCTTTTTTCGGCTGCATACGCACAGTTGCCGAAAAAGCTTATTCTTGGCGTGTGTGTGGCATGTGCGGGGATTGGTTTGGTGCTGTTTTATCCAAAATTGTTTTTTGTGCAGCAGGTAGAAGTTTCGGGGCTTCCGGAGCAATGGTCGCCTGAGTTGCAGGGGCAGATAGCTCGCTTTGTTTCCGAGAAACGTTTTGCGGTTATCCCAGGGCAAAACTTACTTACGCTGGATTCTGTGGGGTTGCAAGCGTATATACCCACCGTGAATACCCACGTGGCGAAAGTGGTGGAGATAAAAAAACAATGGCCCCGAGGGCTTATTGTTACTGTGCTCCCACGAGTTCCTGCGTACGCTTGGTCCATACTCGAGCAAACAGTGGTAGTTTCGAATGATGGGAGGATATTGCCAGCAAATGAAGTATCTGCTGCTGCGGCGTTAGTTCCCGTGAGTGGGGATGTTGGTGTGGCCCCTGTAATGGGGGAGGAGTTTGTGAGTGGCCAGTTGTTGAGTGCACTCGAAGGCATACGTACGGATTTTGTGCGCACGAGTGGTGTGACAGGGGTTGCTGCGGTGAAGGTTGTCCCACTGCTGCCCGAGCAGAAGGAGGATGATCAGGTGAGTAGCGCTGCTTCGTTACAAGTAGCTGTGCCGGAATATGCTCCTGCAGTGCTGTCCAATACCACTCGAGTAGTGTCGTATGAAATTCATGTCTTGACGGCGCCAGATTCGAAGCGGGGGGTGCCACAGTTTACGGTGTACCTAGATGCGGGAGTGCCTGTGCAGCCTGCACTGGAAAAACTGGGGATACTACTCGAAAAACAACCGCTCGAGCGGTTGCGTGAATTGGTGTACGTCGATATGCGGTTTGCCGCACGTGCGTATATCTGCGTGCGGAGCGCTTCATGCGCAACTACTGCTCGGTAGCGCTGGGTTGTTTTGCCTCTCTAACTCACGTATACTGTTTCAAGCAGTAAAAAGACAATAAGGACTGGTAAATTATGGATTCGTACTGGCAAAATATTTTTCATAGATTTTTCCGCCCAATTTCCATTGGGTGGTTTTTGGCTGTTCGGCAGATTCGTCGAAGTAGCAAATGGACTACCGGGTTGATTGTGTTTATCATGATTTTGACCTTTTTAAACTTGGTTGTTGTGTCTGGTTTGCTGGTTGGGCTTTTGACTGGTTCGTTCCAGCAGTTTCGTGAGGCATATTCTGGTGACGTTTTTGTTTCGCCCAAACCAGGGCGGGCGTATATCGAAGACTCTGCAGCAATTACCCAGTATTTAGAAGCGCAGTCAGAGGTCACACGAATTGCACCGCGGTATTTGGTAACTGGTAGCGTATTGGCTACATTAGATGACAACCCGAAAGCAAAAGAAAAGCAGAATGCAGCGGGGGCAGGGATTACAGGTATCGACCCAGAGCGGGAAGAAGCAGTGACTGGTTTTTCTCGATTTGTAATAGAAGGTGAACCACTCACAACCGCCGATGCTGGCTCAATTTTAATTGGTGCGAACTTAATTAAAGAGTATTCGTCTTTTGCGGATGTAGATATCCCAGGTTTGGATTTGCTCAAAGGGGTCAAAGTTGGGCAAAAAGTGCGAGTTACACTTACCTCGGGGGATCGAGTGGCGAGTAAGGATTTTGTAGTGAAGGGGATTGTGAAAAGTAAAGTAGATCAAATCTCCCAGCGTATGTTTATGCTGGATAGTGATTTACGCAGGCTTTTGGCAGTGAACCAGTGGGAGTTGCAAGAAATTGCGGTAGACACGCTTCCCGGAACAGAGCGCGCGTTAGTAGAGGGTCTGCAAAGATTTGTCGGGGAGCGCGCGGTGCGGGTGCAGACATCTGCTGAAGCCATTCCTGCATTTTTGCGGCAGATAGAGCAGACTTTCAATATTTTAGGGAATGCTTTGTCTAGTATTGCTTTGGTGGTGGCTTCTATTACTATCTTTATTGTAATATTTATTAATGCCGTTACGAGAAGGAAGTTTATTGGCATTATGAAAGGTATTGGCATTGAGCCGCGGGCCATTCAAGCGGCATATGTATTCCAAGCGATTTTCTATGGGTTAGTCGGTTCGGTTGTGGGTTTGTTTGTGACCTTTGTTATACTCAAGCCGTACTTCGATGCGAACCCAATTGATTTTCCTTTTTCCGATGGGGTACTTGCAGTCACGTGGCTTGGTGCGATGATTCGTGTTGCTATTCTGTTGTTTGTGACTTTATTGGCTGGTTTTATTCCAGCAGTGCTGATTGTGCGAAAAAACACTCTTGATTCGATATTGGGCCGTTAGAACCTAAACTATATGATACGAGTAGAACAATTAGTAAAAGAATATGGCACTGGAGAGTTAGTGCAGAGAGTCTTAAAAGAGATTACTCTGTCTATTAACTCCGGGGAGTTTGTTTCAATTATTGGACCTTCTGGAGCTGGTAAGTCAACTTTGTTGTATCAAATAAGCTTGTTAGACCAGCCAACGAGCGGGGAAGTCTATTTAGATGAGAGAAGGACGAGTGATTTATCTGAGCAAGCTAAAACGAAGCTTCGGTTGTTAGAGCTTGGGTATGTGTTCCAAGACTACGCACTATTGCCAGAGTTGACCGCGCTGGAAAATGTGTTGCTTCCGATGTATATGCAAGGTTTAACCAAGCGCGGAGCAGTGCAAAAAGCAGAACAAGCTTTAAGCCGAGTGGGCCTTTTAGACAAGAAAGATTCTGTGCCGAGCAAGCTTTCTGGCGGGCAGCAGCAGCGGGTTTCGATTGCACGAGCGATTGCTCATAACCCCAAGATTCTGTTTGCAGATGAACCAACGGCTAACTTAGACTCGGAGAATTCACAGTTAGTCATGGAGAGCTTTGCAGATATTTACAAATCAGGGCAGACTATAATCATGGTGACTCATGAAATGGAGTATGCTCGCATGGCCAACAGAACTATTGAGCTACGCGACGGTATTGTGGTGCAAGATGTTCGTAATCATTAGGTAGTAAATTTATGAATCCAGCAGACGCAGGTAGGCATTGGTGTTTTTTGGTAAATAATTTTCAAGCAGTTCAAGAACTGGACGCAAACGCGCTTGAGCATTTGGAAGCAGTTTTGACTTCCATGGGGGTAATTCCTACCGATGTGGACTCTGAGCGTGGAGTATTTTGTGTGTCTTGTGTGAATACTTCAGTGACAGTTGCGCAGATAGAAATGGCGTTTCGAAGATTTAACTTCGAAGTGCAGTTACAAGACGGTTACAAGCATGAACGAATGGATTAAATAAAAACGTGGGCTTGTGCCCACGTTTTTAAATTTTTAATAAGTTACTTATTTGACTATTTGTCCAGCTTTGGTGTGTACTAGCTCTGACGGTTGTTTTGAACGCCCCGCTTTATTTATGAGCCAGTAACCAAGTCCATATCCTGCGTGCGGTGGTATATTCTTTGCTTTGTTCCCAAAGAACCAGTTGTTATAACTGTAAGAAGTGCTGTTTAATTCTGGTTTTGCTTTTTTAAAGAGTCCTGCGAGTATTCTTTCGGTGAACTGCAAATAAAATGCTGAAGGATCCCCACCGAGTGCTTCTTGTTCAAAGTGCGCTGCTAAGCCTTCTGTAATAAGTGCTTCCTTTAGTGTTTTTCCATAGCCAGGGCCTTGCCAGCGACACGCATGGTGTAGCTCATGGGCTAACACTTTTGGTAATTGTTCTGGCAATAGCTTCTTGTACCCTTTTTGAGCAGGGTCAGTATAGAGCCAAAGTGTGTTGCCAGTTGGAGTATATCCACTAGTGGCAAAATCTGGATTAGGGGCGTGATAGCGATAGACGACTATGTCTACGGATTCCTTGAAAGGGAGTAGCGAACTTACTTTCTTGAGCACAGGTTTGGCTAATTTTTGAATAGTCGGTAAATACGGCTTAAGGTTTTTATCTGCCGTGAGTAAGTGAAGTTTAAATTGAGCTGTAGTATGCATAGGTGCAGTATGGCATATTTTAGTGATGGTGTTTAGTGCGAATACTTCAGTGACAGTTGCGCAGATAGAAATGGCGTTTCGAAGATTTAACTTCGAAGTGCAGTTGCAAGACGGTTACAAACATGAACGAATGGATTAAATAAAAACGTGGGCTAGTGCCCACGTTTTTTTATGCCTTGTTTTTGATTTCTGTTTGTAGTTTTTCTATGAACTGTGAAATTGCTATGCTGCCTAAATCTTCACCGCCGCGTGCCCTCACGCTGAGTGCGCCGGCTTCGATTTCTTTCGCGCCAATTATTGCGACATACGGTGCTTTGTTCGCACTGGCTTCGCGGATTTTCTTGCCAATAGATTCACTGCGCACGTCGAGTTCGATCCGAATATCTGGAATTTGCGCTTCGATTTCTTGCTTCAGTTTCTCTGTAAACTCTATTTGGTGTTCGGAAATCGGTAAGAGCATGAGCTGCACTGGAGAGAGCCAGAGAGGGAAGTTGCCTGCGTAGTGCTCTATGAGCACAGACAAGAACCGTTCGATAGAGCCCATAATAGCAGCGTGGATCATGACTGGAGTTTCTTTTTTCCCTTCGCTGTTGGTAAACTCTAGGCCGAATCTGTTTGCCATATTCATATCCAACTGGATTGTGGCTACTTGATGTTCTCGACCTATGGCATCTTTACCCATAAAGTCTAGTTTGGGTCCGTAAAATGCAGCTTCACCCACGCCGTCGAAGGTTTCTGTATTGTTTTCTCCCGCAAGTTCTCGTAAAATTGCCTCAGCTTTTTGCCATAGTGCTGGATCGCCCAAATAGTTTTCCATGTGCTCAGGATCGTGCGTGGAAAGTCTGACTCGGAGAGTGAAACCAAATGTCTGATAAAAATCGTGCACTATGTTCCAAACCTTGGCCAATTCTTCTTTGGCTTGATCGAATCTTGCAAATACGTGTGCATCGTCTTGTGTGATAGAGCGCACTCGAGATAGTCCTGCGAGTTCCCCAGTCTGTTCGTCGCGGTACACCATGGTAGTAGATGCATAGCGTTGAGGCATATCACGATAGCTCCACGCTCTTCTTGCAAAGATCTGTGTGTGGTGTGGGCAGTTCATTGGCTTCATGGCAAATTCGTGCCCTTCGCGGGTTTTGATGCGCATGAGCTCGTCGGCGAACTTGCTCCAGTGTCCGGACTTTTCGTAAAGATCCTTTTTGGTTATGTGCGGAATTTCAACTTTCTGATAGCCTGCTTTTTTTCGAAGGGACCATACGTATTCATCTAGTAAGTTGCGAACGGTGGTTCCTTTCGGGGTCCACAGGGGTAAACCAGCTCCGACAAGTTCAGAAAAAAGAAATAGGTCAAGTTGTGGGCCGAGTATTTTGTGGTCACGTTTCTTGGCTTCTTCTAATGCTGTTACGTGTGTATCTAGTTCCGCTTTTGTGGCAAATGCTAAGCCGTATATACGGGTGAGCATTTTATTTTTTTCGTCACCACGCCAATACGCGCCCGCTACTTTCGTGAGCTTAAAACTTTCAGGGTCAATGGTTTGCATGTTTTCTGCGTGCCCACCACGACACAGATCCCAATATTCACCAGACTTATAGAAGCTCACTTTTGATCCGTCTGCGGTAAACTCTTCAATCAACTCGTGCTTGTACGGGTTTTCTGGGTATTCTTTTTTTGCTTCTTCGGCAGTTAGCTCTGAGCGTTCAAACGTACTCCATGTAGGGAGGATTTCTCGCATCTTTGCTTCTATTTTCGGTAAATCTTCGTCGTTAATAGGCTTTGAGAATTCAAAGTCAAAGTAAAAACCGTTGTCTATAGCAGGACCAATCGTTCGCTTTGTGTCAGGGTAGAGTTGCATGACTGCAGCAGCTAATAAGTGGGCGAGTGAGTGGCGAATGTTTTGGAGGTCGTTGTCTTGCATATGAATGTTATTACGGATTAACGGATTGACGAATTACGGATTAATGCATCATGCCTTTTGACTTTTGCGGTATTTTTCTAAATAACTTATTAAACCACCAATGTTATTGGCAACCTTTAAAAATTGCTCATTCAGGGTGTCAAATTCTTTTTGTGGTAAGTATTTAATTTCCAAAGCTATATACAACTGATTTCTAGCTTCACCTGTAGAGCCTTTGGCAATTCTGAGGAAACGAATAAATTCGTTGTTGTTGTTCTTTTCAAAACCTTCCACAATATTTGAGCTGATAGAAACAGTTGCTCTTTGAATTTGATCCCTTAGCCCGAAGTCTTTGTTCCAACTACCCTGGCTTGTTGTGTGGTATATAAGTTTTACCAATGCAATACTTTCTTGCCAGATAGGTAATTCTTCAAATTTTGTGTATTTCATAGCATACGTAATACGCTAATAATAAAATTCGAAATATTCTTATCAAAAACCCCAGATCGCTTACAGCAAACAAATGTTTGTTGTAAATGATCTGGGGTTCAAAAATTTGAACGATTCCGTCCCAGTCTTTTCCTCTACTGGAGAGGAAACTTTTTATTCAGTTTGTTCAAGCTCGCAGGTTGGTAGGCTGGTCACCGCTTGAATTGATTTTACTCTAAAAAAGAAATGTCGGCAAGCGGGGAGTTACGCCCGCTTGCCGATATGGTTTACATAATGCCTCTGACGAGGCCACTGCCATCCTCGCCTCTGCCGCCTCCGCTGTTGTGAGATCGCGGCGGATTAGCTTTTGGTTCTGCTTTAGCTTGCGCGACAGTTACTTCAGAACTTTTCGGTTCTTCTGCTTTTACTTGCGCATCAGAATTTTCTGCTTGCATCGTTTGTCCTCTTTTTATTTGTCCTGTGATTTCAGCTTCAGGATTTTTATGTTGGGTCCACCGCGGTGGTGGGCCGAACAAAAAACTCCTTGCTGCGAGAAGCTTCTGTTTTTTTAGTAAGAAGATTCTCGCCGTAAGAAGTTTTTTAACTTTTATTTAGTATACCATATTGTTTCATTTTGTCAATTTTTATTTCAATAAAAACCCCAGCCGGTGGCTGGGGAAATTGGGAGGGTTTACGCTCCAGAAATTTGGACTACTTCGGGGATTCTGCGCAGTTGCTCCATGAGGCTTTGAGAAATGCGGACTTGGGTTCGGGTTTTTATTTTTTTACTATCCAAGCCAGTGCCAAGATTTAGGAAAACTGGAGCATGTCCTGGGTTTTGTTCGAGCACCTGCTTAATCGCTTCCAGGGCAGAGGGGGTAGCTCGTTGGTTCATGTGAATGACCACTTCTTTTGTTTTTTCGATGTCGCCGAGTGCAGTGAGGTATGTGCTGTCACTGGGAAGGGGTTTGATAGAGTCTGCAATGATGGTGATTTCTCCTTCACGCTCGTTGAGCCTGCCACTGACTTCTACCACGGTATCTACGTTGAGCAGGTGAACGACGTCTGGCATGAGCTTGGGGAACACGAGTACTTCTACATGAGCGGTCATATCTTCTAAGGTCAGGAACGCCATGGCGTCATTTTTTTTGGTAAGGGTTCGTTTGAGTTTTGCAATAAGTCCAGCAACCGTAACTGTTTGTCCGTCTTGTTCTGCTGAGAATTCTCGGAGAGGTCTAAACCCGGATAAGACTTGTTTGTACTGTGCCAATGGATGGCTCGTTACATACATACCTAAATGACTCTTTTCCCACTGCAAGAGTTCTTCTTGGGAAGCAGGCTCTGAATCTTTTAGACGGAGTTTACTAAAGGGGAGTGAAGTACCAAAGAGTGAGTTTCCTGCGTCTTGTTCTTCTTTGTTGCGACCTCGGGCAAATTCTAACACAGCTTCAGTGTTGGCGAGCAACATGCCTCGTTCGCCGTACCGGTCGACGGCACCACCTTTGACCAGTGCTTCCCATGAACGTTTGTTAAAGTTTTTGGTAAAGCACGAGAGAAGGAAGTTCTCTAAGGTGTCCATTGGCTTCTGTTCTGCCTGCGCTCGCTTGATGCTTTCGACAACGTCTCCACCAAGGTTTTTGATTGCATTCAAACCAAACCGGATAGTTTTATCGTTCACTACGGTAAAATCATCCATGCTTTCGGTGACGTCTGGAGGGAGCACGGCAATACCCATGGCCTTACACTCTTCTACTGCAGCGTAGATTTTTGTTTCGTCGCCACTTTCAGCAGTCATGAGTGCCGCCATGAACTCTACAGTGTAGTTCGCTTTCATGTACGCAGTTTGGTATGACACCACGCTGTAGCTGGCGGAGTGGCCTTTGTTGAAACCATATGCAGCAAATGGTTCAATCCAGCTCCAGACCTGCTCACCTTTTTCTCTAGTCCAGCCTTGGACTTTCATGCAGCCTTCTATAAACTTGGTGCGCTGCTTTGCCATTTCTTCCGGAATCTTTTTACCAACCGCTTTACGGAACTTGTCCAGCTCTTCCCATGTGTACCCTGCAAGGTCGTGAGCCATTTGCAGCAAGTCGTCTTGGTACACCAAAATACCATAGCTTCGAGCAAGGATGTGTTCGAGGGCTGGGTCTAAATACGTAATAAGGCTTGGGTTGTGTTTGCGTGCAATGAACTCTGGAATAAACTGCAATGGTCCTGGGCGGTACAGCGCAATCATAGCCATGATGTCGAAAATTGTTTCTGGTTTCAGTTCTTTTAAGTAGCGAGTCATGCCAGATGAGCCAAGTTGAAAGACCCCAAAGGTGTGTCCTGCGGAGAGCAGCGCGTATGTTTTTGGGTCTCCTGCGGGTAAGTTGTAGATGTCTACTTTTGTACCATGGCGTTGTTCTACCAGCTTTAACGCACCCACTAAAATAGACAAGTTACGAATACCCAACAAGTCGAGTTTAATAACACCAATGGCGTACGATGACGCACCAACGTCTACCGAGTACATGTCGTACTGGGTAATAGTGCGTTCGCCGTCTGGTTCTTTTTGTAATGGCAAATAGTCGGTCAGCTCGGTTGGGGTAATCACAATACCTGCTGCGTGTATCGAAGCATGCCTACAACTCCCTTCTATCTTTTTTACAATATCGATTATTTGTCTGGTTTCGGGGTCTGTTTTGTACGCCGCTTTGAGCTCGGGGTTCATTTCTATGGCGGTGTCTATGGTCATGTCGAACCCTTGTTTGCCAATAGGTACCATTTTCGCTAGGCGGTCACATTTACCATACGGAATACCCATTGCTCTTCCAACATCGCGCATAGCAGCACGAGCCTTCATAGTTCCAAAGGTAATAATCTGCGCTACTTTGTCGTGCCCGTACCGATCAGTCATCCACGCAATAGTGGCGTCGCGGTGAGTATCGGAAATGTCGAGGTCAATATCTGGAGGGGAAGGTCGGTGTTTGGTAAGGAAACGTTCAAAGGGGATGATGAATTCTAGTGGGTCTACGTTTACAATCTGAAGAACGTGTCCCACAAGGCTTCCTGCGGCACTGCCACGAGTATTTGTAATCGCACCGAGTGAATGAGCGCCATGGACAATATCTGCAACCATAATGAAGTATGGTGCGTATCCTTTACTGCAAATAATATCTAGTTCGTACTCAAGTCGTTCGTGTGCTTCTGGAGGGATGGTCCCGTTGTATTTTTTTAGAGCGTGTTCATGAACCAGTGTGCGCAAGTAACTTTCGTTGGTTTCGCCTTCTGGTATTTCTACTTTTGCAAACCACCGTTGGTCGAGTAGGATTTCTAACGTGCATTGCTGTGCTACCCAGAGCGTGTTTTCTATGGCTTCGGGGATGTCTGCAAACAGTACCTGCATTTCCTCTGGGCTTTTGAGCGAGAGGTCGTGACTGCGCATGTCGAGACGGCTTATGTCGTCCACAGTTTTACCGGTGCCAATACAAACTAATACATCTTGCGCTTCTGCGTCATCAGCGTGAATGTAGTGACTATCGGCGGTCGCGACAATTTTAAGGTTGTGCTTTCGAGCGAGCGCGACTAGTTTTTGGAGGCGTTCTTCTAACTGTTTTCCTTCACCCTGTGTGCGGTCTCTGTCGGTTCTTTGGATTTCTATTAAGAAGTTTTCGGGACCGAAGATATCGAGGTATTGTTTGAGTACTTCTTCTACTCGCTCATCACTACCAGACGCAACAGCTTTTGGAAGTTCTCCTCCAGGGCATCCCGAAAGAGCGATGAGTCCCTCGCTGTGTTTTTTTAGAAATGCTTTGTCAATTCTAGGTTTGTAGTAGAAGCCGCGGGTGTGCGCTTCGGTCGTAAGTAGCATTAAATTTTTATACCCAGCATCATTTTTTGCGATGAGGGTGAGGTGGAAGTATTCACTGTCAATTTTCCCTTCTTTGTCTTCCATGCCGCGAGGGGCGATGTACGCTTCCATACCGATAAGGGCTTGTATACCTGCTTGCTTGCAGGCGTAGTAAAATTCAACCGCACCGTACATGACTCCATGGTCGGTGAGTGCGATTGCGGGCATGCCCAGTTCTTTTACCCGAGCTACCAAGGGGTCAATGCGGGAAAGTCCGTCGAGCAGGCTGTAGTGGCTGTGGGTGTGGAGGTGTACGAAGCTCATAAGCAAGTGAAAAGTTTATAAAGTTTGTAAAGTTACTCAAGAAACACCCGTTTCAGGCTTCTTTAAACTTTACAAACTTTATGAACTTTTGAACTCTGGTAGTATACCAGAAGCCAGAAGGTTTGATATACTACAGACATGCAAATCTTGAAAGAAGAGACAAAAAACAATATTCAGCTCGTATGGCTGACTGTGCTCGAGGGGGTGTATAGCTTTGCCGTATGGCAAAGGATGTTGGTGGTGGGGTGCATTGTTCTACTCCTTCCAGCGTATTGGCTGGTACGGGTCGGCACTACGTATGCATATGGTTTGTATTACGCGCGGCATGAAGTAGAGTCCAGGCCAGCGTTCCAAGACCCACAGCCGCTTGTAGCGAGCCCTGCGACTGTTTTGCCCGCTCGGACTGGTGGATATGTTGCGTATGCAAAAGTATCTAATCCAAATTTGGCTGTTTCGGCGACACAGTTTGTCTTTAGTGTGTCATTCTATTCGGCAGATAAAAAACAAGTGTACCAGACCTCGGGACAGTCGTATGTTGCGGCGGGGAAAGATGTCTATGTGACCGTGCCGCTATTTTCTACTACGGAAGTTCCGAGTACGGGTACCGTTACCATTGGTGCGACTCGGTGGCAGAAAAAGTTTTTCGTACCAGAGGTCGTAGTGACTACATCTGACCCAGCGCGTTTTGCAGAAGCAGACGGTGTGCGGTTGGAAGGGTTTCTCACTAATACCAGTGCGTATAAGCTTGGCGCAGCGCGGGTAGTATTTTTAGTAGAAGATGCGTCTGGACGAGTAATTGCAGTTGCAGATAGGACAGAGTTTTCCTTGCTTCCCCGAGAGCGGCGGGCGTATGTGATTAGCTTGCCAGGGCAGCAATTGGGGTCAATTGCTCGTGTGGTGCCATTTGTGTATACCAACGTTACAGATGTCTCTAATATTCAAGTGAGTCAATTCAGTACTCCAGAAGCGGATTTCGTTACTGCTAATCGCTAGTATTTGGTGCGCATGTTGCTATGAAAATATTGAATATCTTTAAATTCTTCGATGGGCCATTGCTGCTTGCTTCCTTGTTGCTGCTCGCTTCAGGTTTGACCCTCATGTATACCAGTTCATTGGCCAATCCAACACTGGCTATTTTTTGGCGACAGCTGTTATTCTCCGGCATTGGTTTGTGTGCGCTGTTTTTCATGGCAACGTATAACTACCATACGTTAGCCAAGGTTAATCGGGTGACGTATATTGTGTTGTTGTTTTTGTTGATCTTTGTGTTGGTGTTTGGGCGGAGTATTCGCGGTTCGACTCGATGGATTGACTTAGGGTTTTTCCGTTTGCAGCCAGCCGAGTTTGCAAAGTTAGTTGTAGTGATTGGGCTGTCACGTTGGTTTTACTTATTTCGTGGGCAAATTAACGCGTGGAAAAATGTGTTACTTACCATGGCGCTTGCAGGTATACCAGCTATTTTAGTTTTGGTGGAGCCTGACTTAGGGTCGAGTATGGTTATTATGGCAGTGTGGGCTGGTATCTTGCTGGTGAGTCCGATTAGTAAGAAGCGTATAGCTATTTTGGTGGGGGTTGGTATTCTGTGTATCGCGCTGGTGTGGGAGTTTGTATTGCTCGACTTCCAACGAAACCGACTCGAGACTTTTTTGGATCCGAATCTAGATCCGCGCGGGAAGGGGTACAACGTCAGGCAGGCGATTATTGCGGTTGGAAGTGGGCAGTTATTTGGCAGGGGGTTGGGGAAAGGGTTGCAAAGTCAACTTCGGTTTTTGCCAGAAAGGCAAACTGATTTTATCTTCGCCACAGCTGCAGAAGAAATTGGGTTTGTTGGGTCTACAACGGTGGTGGGTTTATATGCGTTATTGCTCTATCGTATCTATGTAGTCGCAAAGCGCTCGCGTGATGAGCTCGGGCGGTACTTAGGCTTTGGGATATTCTTTTTGTTTTTGTTTCAAATTTCAGTGAACATAGCAATGAACATTGGTATGGCGCCGGTGACCGGAATCCCGTTGCCGTTGCTCTCGTATGGGGGGAGTTCGTTGTTGGTTACACTGCTTGCTTTGGGGGTTGTACACAATATTTCGTGGCAGTCTCGTGCGTTGCGGTTTTAGGGTGCTTCCAGTACAATAGGAGTACTTGTTGTGCAGCGGTTTTTTGTCTGTTTAGTCTCCCTCTCTTATGAAAAATATAGATTTAAAAAAAGTGTTGGGTTTGCTTGGCTTTATTTTACGTTGCCCTATTTGCCAGTATCGGTACAATTTGGAAACTATGAAAGTGGTAGAAAGTGACCAAAGTGAAGCTACGGGACAGGGGCGCATCTTGATTCATTCTGACTGCCAAAAATGCCAAGGTAGCGTCATGTTTAGCATCGGTTTAAATGGGCCAGAGATTGTTTCTGCTGCGACGGTAACGGACTTAACCTTGTCTGACACGCACAAATTTCGTCATGTAGAGCCTTTGAGTGTGGAAGACGTGCTCCAAGTCCACAGCGCGGTGCGGCAGTTTAAAGGGGATTTTATAAAAGCGATTAAGCAATCTTTTAAAAAGTAGCTCCCAGAGAGTATTTTATTACAAAATAGTCGTACTATTTTGTCAATATTGCAAAAAAACCACTGTTTCTTTATAATGTGTAGTATAAAGTGGTCCGTGGCAGTATATTTTTTAGTGGATTATTGTTATTTTCTGCTTCTGTTTCTGCCAATTCAAGCACGGCTGCAAGAACTGCATTAAGCTAAATATTGAGTAATATGGAAAAAGTTGAATTGAAAGCTGTATCTCGTACTGCCGGTGAATCCGCACAAGCATTACGCGCCAAAGGGCAGATGCCAGCAGAAGTATACGGACACAACGTGCCAAACGTGCATGTAACTGTTTCTTCGAATGAGTTTGAAAAAGTATTGCGCAAAGCCGGTGAGTCTTCCATTATTTCTTTGGATATAGACGGTGTTGGTGTACGTAACGTATTAATCCACGACGTGCAAAAGCATGCCTTGCGCAACAACCCAATTCACGCTGACTTCTACGAAGTAAGCATGACCGAAAAGCTACAAACCATGATTGCTTTGGAGTACGTTGGTGAAGCACACGCAGTCAAAGCTTTGAGCGGTACATTGGTTAAAGTGCTCAATGAAATTGAAGTTGAATGTTTACCAGGTAACTTACCACATAACTTGACCGTAGATATTTCTGGTCTTACAACCTTCGATGCTGTTGTGACTGTAGGAGATATCGCACTACCTGCTGGTGTAGAGTTGATTACTGATGCTTCCGAAATTGTTGCAAAAGTACAGCCACCTCGTGACCTTGAAGCTGAGCTTTCTGCTCCTGTCGTAGAAGATGTCACACAAGTAGAAGGTGTTGTGAAGCCAGAAGCAGCTGAAGACAAGGCAGAGTAAGTATTCTGAATATTGAAACCTACATTTGTGGGTATACGAAAATACCACCGCATGAGCGGTGGTATTTTTTTGTTGGGTGGGAAGTTTTACTTGGGGGCGTGGAGTTCCATGAAGCGCCAGAGTCCGCCAAGATCTTTGATGAATTTGACGGTATAGGTAGGGAGAATCTGTTTTACCATAGTTTGCATGGCTGCTTTCGCGCCGTCATCCATTTCCATAAGCACGGTACCTCCAGGGGCAAGGTGGGAGGGAAGACTCTGAAAGAAACGGTGGTATATGTGCCAGACTTCGCCGCCGTCAGTGATAGCCACCTTCGGTTCGTATTTCAGGTTGTGGAAGAGTAGTTCGTACATACCTTGTGGTACGTATGGCAGGTTGGCGGTGATGAGATCAAACGTACCACGAATATTTTTGAATAAATCACTCTGCACAAAGGTCACTGTTGTTTTGTGCGTTTTGGCGTTGTGCCGCGCGACGGTTAGGGCTTTTTCGGAGATGTCGGAAGCGACAACGGTTAGGGGTAAGGGGGTAGGGCTATGGGCTAAGGTATGCAAAATACTAATGGCAATACAGCCGGACCCTGTGCCAATATCCAATACGCGCAAGAAGCTCTTGCGTTTTTGCCTTAGCCCTAAATCCTTAGCCCTGAGCACTGTAGCGCTACGCTCCACCAGCCACTCTGTCTCTGGGCGGGGGATGAGTACTTGTTTGGTAACCTTGAACGCTAAGCCGTAAAAGTATTTATACCCAATAAGGTAAGCTATTGGCTCGCCCTGTGTTCTCCGGTTTGCCCAGCGAGTAATACGGTCATATTGTGCTGCGGTGAGTTTGGTGTGCGGGTTGGTATACAAAAACTCCTTCGGCACTTTTAAAGCCGCGGAAAGCAGTAAGTCTATTTCCAGTGCGTGAAATTCTTTTTGCACTTGGGAAATTGTTTTGAGTGTAGCTGGCATTCGTTTGAGCAGGGGTGAGTATTTAGGGTTAGCTTTGCAAAGCTTCTTTTTTCAGTTTGAGCTCTGCTTTTTGCAGTGCTTCGAGAATGAGCTCGAACTTGCCTTCCATGATCAGGCTGATTTGGTTGAAGTTCTCGTTTATTCGGTGGTCAGTAACGCGGTCTTGAGGGAAGTTGTAGGTGCGGATTTTCTCACTTCTGTCACCTGAGCCAATTTGGCTTTGGCGAGCATCTTTTAATTTCTTGTCTTCGATTTCTTTGTAGTGAGCGGCAACGCGAGCGCGGATAACAGCGAGAGCTTTCTCTCTATTTTGTGATTGGCTACGTTCGTCTTGGCATTGCGCGGTAATACCTGTAGGGGTGTGCACAATTCGGATAGCTGAGTATGTAGTGTTCACGCTCTGGCCACCGTGTCCTGAAGAAGTCGTGGCTTCTATTTTTAAGTCTTTGGGGTCTATTTGGAAGTCTGTTTCTTCCAGCTCGGGGAGCACAGCAACAGTTATGGTAGAAGTGTGTACGCGCCCTGCTTTTTCGGTCTCTGGGACGCGCTGCACTCGGTGTACGCCTGATTCATATTTAAAAATACTGTACGGACCGGCATCGGTGCTTGAACTATGGGTTATTTCAAAAATGACTTCTTTAAAGCCACCAACATCACTTTTAGACGAAGAGACGATGTGGCTTTTCCAGCGTTTGGTTTCCGAGAACTTGCTGTAGGCGCGGAAAAGTTCTGCGGCAAACAGAGTGGCTTCGTCCCCACCGGCACCCGCCCGAATTTCGACAACAACATTTTTGTCATCGTATGCATCTTTGGGGAGGAGGTCGGTTTCGATGCTTTCGGTGAGTTCATCTCGCTCGTGTTCGAGTGCTTTTATTTCTGCGGCGGCGAGGTTTTGCATTTCCACGTCAGAGCTGGTTTGCAGCTCTTGGTTCTCCAGGATTTCCGCTTCGACTTTTGCCAGTCGGGTGATTTTTTCGTACACCGGAGAGATTTCTGCTTGTCGCTTGCCGAGTCGTGCTAAATCAGCCGGGCTTGCAGAGCTCAGTTGTTCGGTGAGGTTGTTGTATTCGTCTACTATTTTTTGAAATCCTAGGTTCATGAGTATGTGCGGTTACGTTTGGTGCTCGCTTTGTGGTGAATAGTTCCATTCTAACATAAAACCACCCTACCGCATGAGCGGAGCTGGGGTGGTTTGTATGTCGTAAAAAGCTAGAGGGATGCTTTTGGAGTGCGTGCTTTGCGAGGCTTTTTTTCGGTAACGACCGCTTTTGCCTTTGCAGCAGATTCCTGCTTCTTCTTGAAACGTTCGACGGTACCGGCGGTGTCGACGAGGTTCTGCTTACCAGTATAAAAAGGGTGGCAGTTAGAGCAGATTTCAGTCTCAAGCTTTTCTTGAGTCGAGCCGGTTTGCCATGTAGTGCTGCAGGAAGCGCAGTGCACGGTTGCGGTTGGGTGGTACGTTGGGTGAATGCTGGATTTCATAGGGTTTGGGTTAGAGGGAGTGTGCAATGCTGCTCCCAAAAATATCTAATATAGTATAGGTTTTCTTGCTTTTTTAGTCAAGGGATGGTAGAATAGCTGGAGAATTTTACGTCCTAAAAATACTCCAAAGTACGGGTTTCGGGCAGAGAGGCCTGATATTCTCGTACTCTTGCAGTACCATATGCGTAAAGCTCTACTTATTAACTTCAGCCGGTTTCGTTGTCCTCCCCATTTTTTGGGGCAAATCGGTTAGATAAAAGGAAAACAAGCAGTATGAAAGAAGTCACTTTGTTAGAGCTCCTGAAGAGCGGAGCTCATTTCGGTCATACCACCAGTCGGTGGAACCCTCGAATGAAACAGTATATCTATACTGTTCGCAATAATATACATATTTTAGATTTGGCTAAGACCAGAACTGCGCTTCTGAAGGCAGCAAGCTTTGTCTCCGATAAAGCAGCAACTGGTGGTACTATTCTTTTTGTTGGAACCAAGCGCCAGTCCAGAGAAAGCGTGAAGCAAGCAGCACTTGCTTGTGGCATGCCATTTGTAACTGCACGTTGGCTTGGTGGTACCTTTACTAATTTCCGCACCATCCAAAAAACTATTCGCAAGCTCGAAAAGTTTGAAGAACTCAAAGCTACCGGTCAATTAGAAGTACAGTACACCAAAAAAGAACGTTTATTGATTGAACGTGAGATGGTAAAGCTCGAAAAATTGTTTGAAGGTATTAAGACTCTTCGTCGCATGCCTGAAGCAATTGTTGTTGCAGATATCAACCATGATAAAACTGCAGTGCTCGAAGCTCGTAAGATGAATGTACCTGTGATTGGTTTGCTCGACAGCAATAGCGACCCACTCATGGTCAACTACGCGATACCGTGTAATGATGATGCAACAAAAGCAGTTGCGTTGATCACAAGCACTCTTTCTGAGGCTATTGCAGAAGGTAAGTCTCGCTTTACTCCAACTGCAGCCGCAGCAAAAGCTGAGTAATATTTTTAAAAATTAGTAACCCTACCGCTCTGCCAGAGGGCGGGGTGGTAGGGTTCTTTCATACCCATATGGCAAACGAACTTATAAAAGAGCTCCGAGAGCTCACTGGTGCAGGATTGCTCGACGTTAAAGAAGCTTTGGAACAAAGCAATAACGACAAAGATGCCGCAGTAGATTTTTTGCGAAAAAAAGGCGCGATTAAGCTGACCAAAAAAGCTGATCGTGTTGCAAATGAAGGTGTTATAGAAAGTTATATCCACGGTGGTCGCATTGGCGTCCTTGTCGAGTTAAACTGCGAAACTGACTTCGTGGCTCGCACCGATGACTTTAAGAATTTGGCAAAAGATTTAGCGTTGCATATTGCAGCAGCAAACCCGCTGTATGTTTCTATTGCTGATGTCCCTGCAGACGTCATTGCTCGTGAACAAGAAATATACAAGGATCAAACAGAAGGAAAGCCAGCAGACATTGTAGAAAAAATGATGTCTGGTCGTATGCAAAAGTTTTACGAAGAAGTTTGTTTGATGGAGCAAGCTTTTGTAAAAGATGGTAGTATTAAAGTACAAGACATGATGTCTCAGTCCGTATCTAAAATGGGTGAGAATATCCAGTTGCGTCGCTTTGTTCGTTTTGTACTTGGAAACTAAACTAATACAGAATTAAATTGTGAGGTGGGAAGGTGTGTACGCCTACTGGTAGGCGTACACATCTTGGATTGCTTTTGCGCTATGTCTGCATACGTTCTTCCAAACATTATTTTGTTTGCTGCGGTGCTCGTGCTGCTCTTTTTAGTCGCACGAAAATTACCACAGGCAGAAAAGCAATTGGCAGAAGGTCTTGCCGTGCCAACAAACGGTATTGATCGCGGACGGATTTTACTTGTCCTGAAAGGAAAGTTGCGTAGTCTTTGGCAGTTTATTTTAGAAGCCAAGGGCTTGCGTGATCCGCTTGGCTCTCGCTTGCGCATGCAACAATTGTTGCGAGTCAATAAAAAGACGACACGGGCCAAAACAGCGGCAATTAAAATCTCTGCTTCTCACCAAGTAAAAGCAGCGACATCTCCAGCTCCAGTAGCTCGTCCTACGAGTAAACGAGCAAAGCCGATGGTTTCTGCACAGGCAGAACAGGCTGAGCAAGTAAAACAGACAGCTGCGCCTTCGCAAACAGAGCAGGTTGTGCCAGTACCAGTCTCACCAAAGTCTGATTTTGTTGGAGCGGCTCCCGTAGTGGTGTCGACGGATGTTACTGCCTTGGCGGCGCAGGTTGAACAGTCGATGGAGTTAGCAAAAGGGTATTTGGACCGTAAGCAGTTTTTTGAAGCGCGGAAGCTTCTGGAAAGCTTGGGCCAAGAGGCTTATGGTAATGCGGTGTATTGGGCACGCTTAGGCTATGCGCAGTATAATCTACGCGTATATTCCGAAGCTATTCGTTGTTACGAAAAGTCACTGGCGCTTGATTCGAGCCAATCGAGTAGGTATTACAACCTCGCTTTAGCGTATGAAGCTTCGGGTAACCGAAACAGGGCACTGGCAAATTTGGAAAAAGCTATGCGCATGAGTGCAGATAACCCTAAATTTGCTCAGACGTACCAAGCTCTAAAGGTGTAGATGTGGGGTTGCTTGGTTGAACTAAAGTTGATACAATATGAATCTGGTTTCTACCAGAGTCATGCCGTTGTAGCTCAGTTGGTAGAGCATCTCCATGGTAAGGAGAAGGTCTGCG
>CAZTCH010000013.1:0-17959 GCA_964612745.1 uncultured Candidatus Saccharibacteria bacterium
GTTACTGTTTATTAGTCTTTCCCTTGTGATTTTGCTTCCACTTGGAATGCTTGTGTTTGGTGTATTATTTTTTGTTCGGCCAAGTGGTTTTGCAGTGCAGGAAATGCAAAGCATGGCAGCTTATGATGCAGCAAATCCACTGGGTTCCGACAGGGTTAACCCCGTAAATGGAAAGTGTCCCCAAGGTTTTAAGCTTGATTTTCTGCGTCGTTGCATACGAGTGCAACCAAATCCTACCATACGTCCTACGCCAACTCCTACTGTACCTACGCCACCAGCAGATCCTACACCTACGGGTGCACCTATTTCTGGTTTAGAGGCGTGTGATAACGCAAAAAGGCTTGTAAATAGCGGTATCGATGCATCGGTAGCAGTACAGGCTTGTGTAGAAGCTACTCCGGCTGGTGGGGTAGTAGCTCTCCCTGCTGGTACATATACTTTTCAACACCAAGTCAGAGTTGCAAAGTCACTGCATTTTAGAACAGAGCGCAGGTCTACTACTGACCCGAAGTGTGAGTTAGCGGATAGTGGGTGCGTTGAGTTTAAAGCAGATGCACAGTTTGATGGTCAGGGAGGAATTATGTTCTTTACGAGCGCTGCGAGTGGGGGTAGTATTGACCACGTTATTATTAATGGGAACAAAGATGCTCGTTTAGCAACTGCTGTTGTTGGCCAATGCCAAGCAGGCAATACCTACCCAGGGCACAATTTCATTAGTTTTGCAGAAAATTTTTCTGTTACAAATAGCGTGTTCAAGAATGCCATCTGTGCGAGCGGTTTTGGGTATCAAGGTAAGAACGGCATTATAATCAAAAAAAATACGTTTGCGTACAATGGGTTTCATGACGTATCTATGCTGTGGGCAGATGGGGCAACGCTCATAGATCTCAAAGACTCTGTTGTTTCAGAAAACGATTTTATTGATAACACAGACATTGATTTAATTTTTGGCGGATGTGAAAATTGTGTTGTATCTAAAAACGTTGTGACGCATTCCACAAATACTTCAGGAGCTTCGTTTGCTGCATTGATGTTCCATTCGTGGCCCGCTGGTGCTACTGGGGCAGGAACACCCCCAACTTCCGGTAACTATTCTAACAGTATTATTTCAGAAAACAGTGTCGATTGTGGTGTGAAAAGAAATTGTGGTTTTGGTTTGCTCGTAGGTTCGTATCCTTGGTATGCCACACCAGTATTTGGGGGCACATACCAAGACAATACCATCTCTAATGTGCAACAGGGTCTGCTGATAAACGACGCACATACTCTCACACTAACTCGGAATAGTGTGGTAAATGCTGGCGGTGTGTTCTATTCGAGTTGTGGTTTTGTGATGACGGGTGCATATGCTATAAGTCCTCGCTCATACAATATCAATCGTCAGCAGGAGCGCGCCAACATCGTGTACGAGAACAAAGATTTTACTGGGTGTATTTTAAGTTGGTGGGTTCCAGCGCCAAAAGTTGTAGATGCAGTAGAGTTTATAAACCAATCTGTGCCGACGGTGATGACACGAGGAGAACAGTATACGGTGCGGATGACCATGAAAAATACAGGCGATACTACATGGAGAGCTGCAGATGGTTATTTCTTAGGGGCACAGAATCCTGAAAATTCAGGGGTGTGGGGCACCGCTCGAGTCTCGGTGGGCTCTAACCCAGTAAGACCTGGGCAGAGTAAAGATTTTACTTTTACTGTGACTGCGCCGACGGTGCCAGGAGTATACGATTTTCAGTGGGGTATGGTTCGAGAAAATGTCCGATGGTTTGGGGCATTTTCACCAAGTAAAGTAATTGAAGTGAAGTAGTGATTGTAGTGTGAGGTAATTACAGTTTGTGTGTGTTGGTTGTGTATATAAGTGTGAGAAGCTTCTAATTGTCGAGTAAATTCTTAGTTGACATATAGGAGGCTCGCTTGTAAAATTAAATCAGAGCTGGCTTTTGTAAAAGGTCGAAAGCTAGAAGTGCATAAGCAAATTTCAAAGATATGGCAGAGATTGAAGAAGATGCAGCGTTTGTAGAGTACGTGGTAAAGGCTTTGGTGGACAACCCAGCCGATGTCCGTACTGAGCGCGTTGTTGACGAGATGGGTGTGTTAATCACTCTTTTCATCAACCAAAAAGACATGGGCCAAGTTATTGGTCGTCAAGGCCAGACAGCAAAAGCAATCCGAACACTCCTCCGAGTTGTTGGTGCTAAGCATAAGGCACGCGTTAACTTGAAGATTTATGAACCGGAAGGTTCACATCGTGGTGGTATGCACCATGGTGCAGATATGTCTCCTGCAGCCCCAACCGGCGGCGATGACATGGATGAGTTCAAGTTATAACTTTTCTACTTTGATAGCTTCGCCGTTCTGGCGAAGCTATCTTTGTTATACTAAGATGTTTATATGGTAAAGCAAAGAGTGCTCCGAGTTTCGATAATTACATTATTCCCGCAGTTCATTGAGCAGTATAAAAGCTTTGGGATTATTGCTCGAGCAATAGCAAAAAAGCTATTTCGTTTAGACGCTGTAGACTTGCGTGCATTTGGTATTGGCGAGCGACAAACTGTCGATGATCGCCCATATGGGGGTGGGGTAGGGATGGTACTTCGACCGGATGTGTTGTATACCGCAATACGCAAAGCGGTAGGTAGAAAACAAGAAGCAGCAAAGACTCGAGTAGTGCTCCTTACTCCAAGTGGAAAGAGATTTTCTCAGAAAGATGCAGCTCGATTAGCCAAGTACAACAACTTAATATTTGTTTCGAGCCGGTATGAGGGCTACGATGAGCGGATTACAAAATTTGTAGACGAGCAGTTTTCCATTGGTGATTATGTACTTATGGGTGGAGAGCTGCCGGCGTTGGTAATAACTGAAGCAGTGCTGCGCAATGTTTCGGGGGTGCTGGGTAAAGATGAATCAGCCGTAGGAGAGTCATTTAGTGTTGCGAACGTTTTGGAATACCCTCAATATACAAAGCCGGAGCAGTGGAAGATTAGTATGGGAAAGCCTAAGGGTAAAGTGATACCGGTGCCGAAAGTGTTGCGGACCGGACACCATGCGAACATTGCTGCATGGCGAGCCGAAGAGGCTCTGAAGCGTACAAAAAAATTTCGACCAGACTTATTAATTGACCAAAAATAAAAAAATTGTCCAAAATTTACATTTTAGTTTTGTAGATATCGTGTAAAGTATGTCGAGCGTACACATAGTTACTGCATCGAAAATACGGTTAGATAAATTTTTGGTAGAACAACTATCCGGTTTTTCGCGTACGGAAATTCAGAGGCTGATTGCTTTAGGATTGGTGCAGGTCAATGCGGTAGTAGTGACTTCTTCTAACCACACTGTTCGAGAGGGTGATGCGATTACTGTGCAAGAACAACCTGTTTCCGAGGAAGTGACTGTGGCGCATTTGCCAGAAGTGCCAGTTTTATACAATAACCATGGTTTGTTAATTATAGATAAGCCGGCAGGTCTTTCTGTACACGCTGGCGCAGGTGTGAAGGGGGGAACTCTGACCGATGTATTAGCCGCTCAATTCCCAGAGCTCCAAGGAGTAGGGGAAGCGCACCGGCCAGGGATTGTGCACCGGTTGGATAAAGACACGAGTGGTGTCATGCTGGTCGCCAAGACTGCTGAGATGTACGAATTCCTGAAAAACGCTTTTGCCGAGCGTAAGGTGAAAAAGCAATACATAGCTTTGGTAAAGGGTGTTCCGGCTGCTACGCATGCATTTATCGACACGCCAATTGGCCGTGACCCTAAAGATTTTCGTAAATATACAACCAAAAACCCAGTAGAATCAAAGCCTTCTCTGACCGAGTATCACGTTTTAGAGGAATTAGCTGCGCCGCCGGCTTCTATTGACAAAATGGCCCTAATTTCGGTAAACTTACACACAGGACGAACACATCAGATACGTGTTCATATGGCATCTGTAGGGCATCCGCTCGTAGGCGATAGCCTCTATGGTGGTAAAAGCGTGCTATATGAAGGGGTGAATCGCCAGTTCCTCCATGCTCGAAGAGTAGAAGTGCAGCTACCAGATGGGACGTGGATAGAAGCAGAAAGTAACTTACCTTCTGACTTGCAGGCAGTATTACGTTCGCTCCATAGTGACTTTGCTAATCAATTTTTTAATTAAGTAAAAACTCAAAATTCAAAACGCAAAACTTCAATTCAGAACTAAATAAGTTTTAAGTTGTTGGTTTTCAGTTTTAACTTTTGATTTTTGCATTTTGAGTTTATATATATATGTCAATCGTAAAGCATATCGAAGCCTCCCAAATAAAGGAACAAGCTCCTTTTAAAGTAGGCGATACTGTAAAGGTACACCAAAAGATTCGTGAAGGTAGCAAAGAACGTATTCAAATCTTCGAAGGTTTGGTTATCGCCCAAAAAGGCGGTAAGGGCGTAAATGCTACATTTACCGTTCGAAAAATGTCTGGTGGAATTGGAGTAGAACGTATTTTCCCAATACACACTCCAAACATTGTGAAGATCGAAATTGTGAAGGCTCCAATAGTACGCCAAGCAAAGCTGTATTATGTACGAGCACGCCAAGACAACTCTCCACGAACTCGTAAAGAAAAGAAGCCAGTAAAGAAATCGAAGAAAGCTTAACTTTTCCGCACATAAAAAGCCCCGCAGATGCGGGGCTTTTTTCTTTGTGTAGAGCTTTGTACTTATACTTGCACTTTATCCATTCCCAGTGTTACTGCGAGTGCTTCCACTGATTCCCACTGTATGTTTTTGAAAAATGCAGTAAGGTAATCTGCTCGAGTTGTGCCGTAGTCTATAAAGTAGGCATGCTCGTAAACATCAAGGGCTATGAGTGGTGTAGCGTGCCACACAGGGAAGGCATCATGTGCGTCACCGAGATAGTTAAAGAGTGATCCATTCTGCCAGTCAAACGCAAGCCATACCCAGCCGCGCGCAGCCATACCAGTTGCTTGCATGTCGAGTTGCCACTGCTCGATGGAACCGAACTGTTTTTGTAATTGTTGGGCTACGAAACCGTTTTGCACGGTACCGTTTCCAGAAATATTTTCGAAAAATAGTTCATGGCTTTTTATGGCGTTCACCGCAAACGAGTAACCCATTTTGAGCGCGCGCAAATCTGAATAGGTAGCATTCGCTTTGCTGTGGTCTACAGATTTGAGTGCTTCAGTAATCTCGTTGGCCTTTTTTACATACCCTTCGTAGAGTTTGTAATGCTCTTTCATTTGGCGTTCGGAAAGTCCTTGTACGCCGTTAATCGAGTTGAATTGTTTTGCTTCAAACAACATAGTTGCAAGTTCCTAAGGTTTATAAAGTTCATAAAGTAAAAACTTTATGAACTTTATGAACTTTTTACTTTATAAACTTAATTTAGGCTTTGCCGAGTGTTTCTTTTCCTTCGGTCCAGTTGGCTGGGCAACGTTCACCTGTTTGCAGCGCTTTTACGACGCGCAACATTTCTTCGATGTTTCTACCGACAGAATCGGCGGACACCAAAGCAAATTTTAGTGTACCTTCTGGGTCGATAACGAAAGTACCGCGTTGCGCAGAGCCGTCCATGTCGAGTACACCGTACATGTCTGCTAATTCTTGGGTGGTATCTGCGACAATTGGGTATGCTACCCCTTTCAATCTGGCATCGGTCTCGTACCATGCTTTGTGTACGTACTCACTATCTGTGCTGGCACCAACTATTTCACAGTTTACTTTTTTGAATTCTTCGTAGAGCTTACCAAAGCTTTCTATTTCTGTTGGGCAAATGAAGGTAAAGTCTCGAGGGTAGAAAAACAGGACGAGCCACTTTCCTTTAAAGTCGGCAAGGGATACATGGTGGTATTCACCAGCGTGGTAGCTTTGTAAGTTGGCAAAGTCTGGTGCTTTTTGCCCAACTTTTGGCATAATGTCAATCATTTGGCACCCGCAATCACATGAGTCATTCATAGTGGTCTTTTTGAAATACGAGCAGCTGGGAAGCTACTGCGTGGGTATTAATAGTTTGTATTTGTATAATAGCGGGCGGTGACGTTCCGCGCAACAGAAGCTGGGTTTTGGATTGTTGGGTGGGAGATACGTTCAATTTTAGTGACTGTTTTCCTTAGTCCACTGAACGAAATGGTGAAATTGACCTACTCGATAGTAAAATGGTATAGTAAAAACAGTTATTGCTAATTATTTCAGGCACCTGATGTAACTGTTAGTTGTAAAGATACGCGTTCAAGTTTCTTTTGATTTTCCCATGAGATTTGATTTTTTTGTTCAAACCCCATACTTTTCTGTAGATTTTCAACCAAAAGTAGATCGCCACAGCACGCGTGAGCGTGTTTTATCTGGATTAGTGATTGTGCTCTAAACGAGCACCACTTCCGGATTTTTCTTTGCAAGACAGTATCTATCAGGTCCTATTGAAGGAATCTGTATGGTTTTTTTGTATATTTTACTCGGTCTCGTTTTAGGCGGGATTGTGGGGTATGCAATCCGACAAGGATTGGCAACCCAAAAAATTGGTACCGCAGAAAGTAAAGCGGAGAAGATTTTGGAAGACGCGCGGACCAAAGAGCGCGAACTTTTGCTTGAAGCAAAAAGTAAGGCGTTGGAAATAACTGAGCAGGGTAAGCGAGCAGAAAATGAATTTCGAGCTCAGATTGTTCGGTTCGAAGAGCGAATTGATCGTCGGGAAAAAGAGCTGACGCAAAAGGAACAAAATATTGACAGTGCGAAACAGCAATTAGAAGTGAAGCAGGCAGATATTCAAAAAGCCCTCGATGAAGCAAAAGAGGTTAAGGCAAAACAGTTAGCTACTTTAGAGAAAATTGCTGGCCTGAGCCGTGAAGAAGCTGGTAAGGTGCTTATGGAAAATGCTGAGCGAACAATTTCCGAAGAAATGGTTAAACTCCATCGGAAGTTAGTCGCTGGTGCGCATGAAACTGCAGAAAAAGAAGCAAAGCGTATAGTGGCCGAAGCGATTGATCGTGTCGTGAGTGACGTAACTGCAGAGACGACCACCACAACAGTGGCGTTGCCAAGCGAGGAGCTGAAGGGTCGGATTATTGGAAAAGAGGGTCGCAACATCCGAGCATTCGAGCAGATGATGGGCGTAGAAATATTGATTGATGATTCTCCTGACACAGTAATCATTTCTGGGTTTAACTCTATCCGCAGACATATTGGTAAATTGACACTGGAAAAATTGGTGTCTGACGGACGTATTCACCCTGCCCGCATTGAAGAAGCGTACGAGAAGAGCAAAGCAGAAATAAATGAACAGATTAAACAAGCGGGAGAAGACGCGGTATATGAACTGGGGATTACCAATTTTCCTCCAAAGTTAGTACATCTTGTTGGTCGTCTCATGTTCCGTACTAGCTATGGGCAAAATGTACTTCGTCATTCAGTTGAAATGGCAAAGCTTGCTGCACTCATGGCAGAAGAACTCGGAGCAGACCAACAGATTGTAAAGCAAGGTGCGTTGCTCCATGACATTGGAAAAGCGTTGGACCAAGATTTGGAAGGTACGCACGTAGAGATTGGTCGGAAGATTGCAGAAAAGTTCGGTTTGGATGAAAAAGTTATAGAAGCGATTGAGTCTCACCACCACGATACCGATGTGGCAGAGCATGCACATAAGCATGAAGGGCCAATGTCCATTGAAGCAATGGTGGTAGATGCGGCAGATACAATTTCTGGTGGTAGACCAGGGGCTCGCAAAGATAGCTTTGAGAACTATGTAAAGCGTCTCACTGATTTGGAAAATATTGCAAACAGTTATGACGGTGTAGAAAAAACGTATGCTATTCAAGGTGGTCGTGAGCTACGCGTTTTTGTAACTCCAACGAAGATGGATGACCTTACTGCACAAAAGCTCGCTCGGGAAATTGCGAATCGCTTAGAGAATGAACTGAAGTTCCCAGGAGAAATTCGAGTAGTGGTCATTCGCGAAACTCGCGTAGTAGAGTACGCGAGATAATATATCGAAACTAATGTGATTGTTAGAAAAAAGTATGGCTACACTTGTTTTATTTGGTGAACAAATATCTTGGCGGAGAGTCATTGCTGTGGTAATTATTGCTGCAACTGCGATACTCTTTGCTAAGACGGTAGGTGAGTTGGCCGTCTCGGTAGATAACAGATACAGTGTCTATCCAGTAGGAACAGATACGAATATGTATGCTAACAGCGCTATTGGTCAAGGAATAGTCTGTTTGCTTGCTGCGGTGGCCATTGGATATATCCTGCGTAGGAGATTCGATGAGAAGTTGGTTGCCATTGCTGGGGTACTATTTTTTGTCTTTATGGTAGCAAGCTCTCAGATTCAGAGTTTTATTCCTGTAGATTGGTGCCGGTATGAATTAACAATGCATTCTTGCGGAGATGGCTTGGGCAATGGCAGCTCCGTAAGGCAATAACAGTAGTTTGTTCTGAATCCGTCTAAATTGACAAAGTAATAAGACTGTATATACTATGTATATACAGTCTTATTTGTTAAAATCTATGGAAACAACTATTCAAAAATGGGGTAATAGCCAAGGAGTGCGAATAGCCCTGCCATTTTTAAAGCAGGCTAACATTGCTTTAGGCGATGCTGTCTCTGTTACAGTACAAGATGACTCTATAGTCCTCCGTAAACTCACTGGTAAGAAGTTTAACTTAGCAGAAATGGTCAAAGAAATGCCTGCTGAATATTCGTCCTCAGAGGTGGCATGGGGTAAGTCTATAGGTAAAGAGGTTTGGTAATATATGGTACACTATATTCCACGCTTCGGTGATTTTGTGTATATAGCATTCGATCCACAGTCTGGTCATGAACAAAAAGGTAGGAGACCAGCTTTGGTTACGAGTAATAGCTTGTTCAACCAGAAGACTGGTATGGCTTTTGTTTGCCCAGTAACAAGTACCGTTAGGGGTAATCCATTCCACTTGCCTATTCCCACTCAAAATTCTGTGACCGGTGTCGTTATGGTAGACCAGATAAAGTCAGTGGATTACGCATCACGAAATGTAGAGTTCATTGCACCTGCTCCAGAAAGTCTGGTAGCAGATGTTGTATCATTATTAAACACGATTTTAGAAGAGCGTTTCTAGTTATGGCAAAGATACTATTTTTTGGTGATGTGTACGGTAAGTTGGGGCGGCAAGGGTTGGCGCAGGTCTTGCCCCTATGGCGAGAAGAATACAAACCAGACGTGGTTATCGCAAACGTAGAAAACATGGCGCATGGGAAAGGGGTTACCCCTGCGACTATGGCAGAGGTTGCTGCACTTGGTATTGATGCGTATACCTCGGGGAATCATGTTTTTCACTCTGGCGCGGCTGCAGATGAATGTTTCCGTGAATACCCAAATTTAATTCGTCCGCATAACTATGGAGATGCCTTTGCAGGCAAAGGGTGGTATCGGTTTGAGAAAGACGGACAATGGTATTGTGTGCTGAACGTGAACGGGCAAGTTTTTTTTGAAAAGCAATTCCGCGGAGAAATTAGTAGCCCCTTTACCGCAGTAGACGCCATGCTTGCTTCGGTGGTGCAAAAAGGTGATATAATTTTGGTAGATATACATGCAGAAGTGACTAGTGAAAAAGTTGCGTTGGGCTGGCATGTAGACGGGCAAGTAAGCGCTGTTGTGGGGACACACACGCACGTACCAACAGCAGATTTATGGGTTATGCCAGCTGGGACAGCGTTCGCGTGTGATGTTGGTATGACAGGTCCACAACATTCAGTTATAGGAGTAAAAGTAGAAAATGTTCTCGGGCGCTTTTTGGATCCAGCAGGGAAGTATCCAATGGAACCAGCCGAAGAAGGGCCAGTAGTGGTCAATGCGGTACTCGTCACCGTAGAAGGTGTACGCGCGAAATCGATTCAACGATTACAAAAAATAGTGTAAAAATTAAAATAGGCTTCTGCGGGTGTGCTTTAACTCCAAAGCGCCAACTTGCGGTGAGCGGTCTCAAACAAAGTCATGCCTAAATTTATTAGCCCAGAAGAAGTAGTCGCTCAAGCAGAGCTAGGGAAAGGTGAAGTGGTAGCGGATTTTGGTTGTGGGGCTGGCTTCTATTCGGTGGCTGCTGCTCGGGCAGTGGGGCTCGATGGTGTTGTGTACGCAGTAGATATTATGCCAGAGCGACTCGCTGCAACACAGTCCGCAGCACAACATGCAGGTTTTAAGAATGTGAGGGTTGTGCTGGCAGATCTGGAGCAGCCCCTGCGGGATATTGACGCTGTTTCGTGCGATGCAGTTATTGCAAGCAATATTCTGCATTTAACCGATAAGCGAGATACGGTATTGCGCAACGCATATTATTGCTTGAAAACTGGTGGACGACTGCTTGTTGTAGAGTGGAAAAAAGGATATAGTGTGTTTGGTCCCAGCCAACGCTCTCGTGTGGGTCGGGAAGAACTGTTGACTTCCGTTGGTGCTTCTGGCTTCCAATTTGTAGAAGAGCTTGAGTCGGACCACTCCCATGTGGTATTGTTATTCCGAAAATAGTATTAAAGACCTTGTATGAATTCACTGAAATATCTGGTATCGAAAGAGTTTTTGTTTTATATCAATCCATTACGGTTTGAAACCGCAGATAAAGTCTTTTTTGCAATTGCAGCAGTGGCTTTGGTATTAGCCGTTGTTTTGTTTCTTCTGGTCAGGTTCGGTAAAAACCCCGTGGTGACTACGTACATCCGCAAATTTTTTCATCTGTCGCTCACGTTTGCACTTTTGGCAGTGTTGTGGTCAGGGCTGCGATACGAGCGGGTTACCTGGTTTGGTACACACTTCGCTTTCATCGTCTTATTAGTCGGGGCGGGGGTGTGGAAGTCTAAAATTGTGTGGCATATGCTGACCCATTTAAAATCAGATTTGGCAGCTTACGAAAAGACACAACAGAAAGATAAGTATTTAAAAATGAGTGCAAAGTAACCAAAGCGGCAGTGCGCCGCTTTTTTATGAAATTTTTATTGCAGATATTCAAAAAAACGAAAAAGCGTAAACTGAGTTTGGGGGAACAAGGAGAAGAGTGGGCAGCAACAGAATACACAAACCGTGGGTACGTTGTAGTTGGTAGGAATAAAACGAATACAAAAGGGAAGCGTATGGGCGAGTTAGATTTAGTTGTCACGAGTGCTGTTGCAATTATTTTTGTTGAAGTTAAAACTCGTACTGCCAACTCTGTGCGGTATGGTGGTGGGGTGTATGCTGTGCATACTGCAAAGCAACAGCGTTTGGTTCGTGCGGCGCACTATTTTTTGGGGCAGCATCCGGAGTTTGCCAAGCTACGACCCCAGATTGATGTGTGCCTTATAGATGTGACCGATATTGACAGGCAGCTCTATTCTGTTAAAATAGTAGAGAATTCAGTAGAAGATCTGAATTGAACCGGTGAGCGCATGCTCTCCTTTTTTATTAATTAAAACACTGATACACAGATACCTTAGATAACACAGAAAATACGTGCAGCATTGTGCCGTATCTGTGTCATTGGTGTAATCTGTGCATCTGTGATTATCAGTATGAACGAAGCATTAGAACAAGCTTTAAACCAGATTGAAGAAGAAAAAGGTATTTCAAGGCAAGAGATACTTGCGATGATAGAAGCATCTCTTGCGGCGGCTTTCCGCAAAGATTACGGTACCAAAGACCAGAATATAGAAGTTGAGTTTAATCCTGAAACTCTTTCTGCTAAAGTATTCGATGTGAAGATTGTGGCAGAAGTTGTGGAGGATCCAGCACGTGAAGTAGATGTAGAAGGAGCTCAGGTGCTGCGTGCTGGTGCAGTGCTAGGAGATATTATTCGCACCGAAGTAACCCCAGAAGATGGCGTACAGTACGGACGTATTGCTGCACAAACTGCAAAGCAAGTTATTATCCAAAAGCTGCGTGAAGCAGAGCGCAACATGCAGTTCTCAGATTTCAAAGCCAAAGAACGTACTTTGGTGAGTGGTATGGTGCAACGCATCGAAGGGGATACGGTATTGGTAGATATGGGCAAAGGAACTGGTGTTCTGTTTCCATCCGAGCAGATCCGTGGCGAACACTATACTATTGGCCAGCGCATTAAAGTGTTAGTCTTGCACGTCGAACCGGGGCAGCGTGGTGCTAAAATCACCTTATCTCGCAGTCACCCAGACATTGTTCGCAAACTGTTTGAATTGGAGGTACCAGAAATTTTCAATGGTGTTGTCGAAATAAAAGCAGTGGCAAGAGAAGCTGGTTCCCGTTCGAAGATTGCAGTATTCTCTACCCAAGAAGGCATAGATCCGATTGGTGCGTGCGTTGGGCAAAAAGGCACTCGGGTGCAAACAGTCATGGCAGAACTTGGTGGAGAAAAGATTGATATTATTGAATGGAGTGAAGACCCAGTAAAGTTTATTGCCAACGCACTTTCCCCAGCAAAAATCTTGAATGTGCAGTTAAACGAAGAAGAGAAGTCTGCTAATGTCGGCGTGTTGGAAGACCAACTTTCTTTGGCTATCGGTAAAGCAGGTCAGAATGTGCGCTTGGCTGCACGGTTGACTGCTTGGAAAATAGATATAAACGGCGAAAAAGTAGAAGCTCCAGCTCCTGTTGCAGAAGAAGTCGCACCAGAGCCAGAAGCTACACCTGAACAGCCAATCGCAGAATAAATATATGAGAGTGCCTCAAAAGTACTGGTATCTTGCATTGCTTGGGCTATTTGTAGTCGTATCATTAGTTAGTTTATGGGTGCTGACTGAAAAACCTCCCAAAGAGGAAATTACTCCCGTTATTGTCCCTACCTTAGTTCCCGAGCGTGCGCCAACTCAGTCGCAAGAACCTGTTACTACGGAGCCAGTCTTCACGAAGTTTACCGAAGCAGAGAGGTATGCAGACGGTGGACGTTTTACTAACCAACGATTCAAATATAGTTTTGCCTACCCAGCCGGCACTACCATTACTCGTTTGTATCCTGCAAGTGTGCCAGAAGAAGATTACCAACGTGGGCTTACGTACGAAAGTTTGCGTAAGCAGTTTGGTGCTGATTTATGTGTAATTGTGATACTTCCTGCAGGGGGTAGTGTTGCGGTATCTGCAAAAGAGAATTTTGATGGTAAATATACTCCTTGTAGTAGGACGGGGATAGGAGTGGCGGACATTAACGAAGTATTTGAGACAGTTGAAATAGCTGGTAAGGCATATACGGCTAGAGGCCTGAAGATTGACGCAAGCAAAGAAGAGGGCTACATTTCGTATGAATACGATTACACCTTGCCGGATAACACGCGCATTTTCTTTACTTGGCTCATAGATGCAAAACATCCAGAAAGTTCCCTTGTAGCACAAAAGCAAGAAGTAATGAATACTCTAAAAAGTATCAGCTTCAACTAAGATAGCTTATATCTGAAAAAACTATCACTCCACTTGCATGAGTGATAGTTTTTTGCTACTATGCACCGTATAGATGGGCACCATCTAACATAGATACTTTTAGCAAAATACAGCTTACAAGCCACTTTAAGATAATAAGAACTCTTGTGTTAGATGGTGCCTATCTATAACTTCTACGGATTAATAAATATATTTTTAGTGTATTGCTTCTGTATTGTTTACTAGAAGCTAACACCTATAACCTAACACCTATTTCTATGCCTTTAGTACCATACGTAATTGAAAAATCCTCTACTGGCGAGCGGGGGTATGATATTTACAGCCGTTTGCTTAAAGACCGTATTATATTTTTGGGTGAACCAATAGATGATACCGTAGCCAACTTGGTTATTGCACAGTTGCTCTTTTTGGATGCAGAAGGAAAGGGCGATATTAAACTTTACATCAACTCCCCTGGGGGAGTGGTAACATCTGCTTTTGGTATTTACGACACCATGCAGCATATTAAAAGTGAAGTTACTACTATTTGTGTCGGACAGGCTGCTTCTGCAGCGAGCCTACTTCTTGCATCAGGCGCAGCAGGAAAACGATATTCTCTCCCAAATTCACGCATCATGATTCACCAAGTCATGGGTGGCGCAGAAGGACAGCAAACAGATGTAGAAATTCGTGCGCGCGAAATGCGCAGAGTAAAGGATCGATTGAATGCAATTTTGTCTAAGCATACTGGTAAAACAGAAAAGCAAATAGAGCAAGATACTGACCGTGATTATTTTATGTCTGCAGAAGAAGCGAAGAAGTACGGCTTGGTGGACAAGATAATTCAATAAAGCACAGATACTCGGATAAAACCGATGACACAGATAAATCCTATTTTGCGGCGCAAAATAGGATTTAGTATTACACCCGAGTATCCTGTGACAGCAGTGAATCTGTGGTTTATAATACGGAAGCATGAAAGATAAGATATTTACCATTGTAGATATAGAAACCACTGGCGCCAGCGCATATGCGGGGCGCGTTATTGAAATTGGAGTGTTGCGAGTGGAGGGTGGTAAGGTTGTGCAAACATTTCAATCACTTGTGAACCCAGAACAAGATATCCCGGAGTTTATTACTGGCATGACGGGAATTACAGATGCAGCAGTTGCTCGGGCACCAAGATTCGAACAGATTGCAAGCGAAGTGTTTGATTTGTTTTCAGATGCGACATTTGTCGCACATAATGCTCCATTTGATTATGGTTTTTTAAAGTCGGAGTATCGGAGGTTGGGAGTAGATTTTACTTTTCCCCGCCTCTGTACGGTACGCTTGTCTCGGTCTGTATTTCCAGAGCATAGGCACCATAATCTAGCAGCGCTTATAGAGCGGTATAAATTTAGTTTTCAAAATAGACATAGAGCATTCGATGACGCTGCAGTTTTGTGGCAATTTTTGCAAATGTTAGAGAAAGTACTCACCGAAGAAGATTTACACTGGCACTTAGGACGAGCGACCAGTCCAGTGCATGTAGTCCCAGCTGACGCTCCAGTGGCGAGCTTTGTGTATGAGCGAGATAGCCAAGAGTTAGAACCTGAGCTGTAGTTTTTTGTTGATATTGTAGATGGGTACCATGTATCTGCCAGTCGGCGGACTGCACATGGCGCCCATCTTTTTTAAAGCTTGTCCGAACAAACATTGACAAGAGCTTAATTTTTCAGTAGAATCAAACAATATTTAAAGGTCGGCAAAATAGTATTTAGAAGTATTTGAAAGCAGTATGACAATGAAAATGAAGAATCTGCAGCAAAACCGTATAAATATGGGAACCAAGAAAGCATATCTTTCTGGTCTTTTTGCCGATGGCTTATGGATAGAGCAAAGTTTGCGTCCGCTTAGACACTAGGTCTAAAATTACGCAAATTTTATCTGTTCACGAAACCTCGGCAAAGGCCGAGGTTTTTTGTTTCAAAAATTCTCAGGAGGAAATTGAAATGGCTTCAATAACAAAGCTAACATTGCAGAACTTTTTTAAACACGCCAAAAGGTATCCTGGATCCATTTGCATAATTGGGACAGGGTTAATTTTGACGACAACCTTCGATGTTTACAAGCCGTTGCTCTATAGGGATCTTATCGATACGCTTGCGGCGCCGGGTGATAACGCTTGGGGGTTGCGAGTGTTGGTTACAAAGATACTTCTGCTCGGACTTTGTAATCAGATTGTTTGGAGAGCTATGGGTTTTAGCAATAGTAACTTTCAACCTCGCGTAATGGCAGATTTGCTCCAGAGTAGTTTCGGTGCAATCCTTAACCACTCAATGAGTTTTTTTGCCGATACGCACGTAGGGAGTATTGTGAATCGTATTCGTCGGTACCCAAGTAGTTTTGAGTCCGTTGACGATCAACTGAAGTGGAACATCGGTCGAACAGTACTTCGGTGTCTGTGTGTGTTCTATGTGCTGTGGGGGTCGTATCGCTTGTTCGCATACTGCTTAGTTGTTTGGGTGGTGGTGTACGTCACCGCCATAATTCTGTTTACACGATACAAAATGCAGTTTGATTTTGCTAGTGCAACGCAGGATACCAAGACGACCGGCTTCATTGCTGACACTGTTGGGAACATTGCGGCAGTGAAATCATTTGCTGCAGAAGAAGCCGAACAAGTAGCTTTTACAGCTCTGACAAATAAGTCTTTTGAGCTCAGGAGGTACGCATGGAGATTGGGACAGTGGGCAGAGTTATTCCAAGGGTTGAGTATGGTGGTATTAGAAGCAGTATTTTTTTACATCGCTGTTGCAAGGAAGGATGCTCTTGGTTTGACTGTTGGTGACTTTGCTTTCCTGCAGACATGTTTAGTGCTGGTGTTCGATTACCTGTGGGACTTTGGAAGGTATATACGCCAAATGTTTGAGAGTTTGGCAAATGCCAATGAACTGACCGAAATGTTGGAACTGCCGTACTCTGTTACTGATGTGCATGGTGCACACCCGCTCCAAGTTACAGCCGGTGGAATAGAGTTTCATGAAGTTACATTCCAGTATGAACCGACTGCCACTCCTACGCTCAGTGATTTTTCGCTCATAGTTCCACCGGGTAGAAAAGTTGCGCTAGTAGGGGAATCGGGAGCGGGTAAGACGACTATTGCGAAGTTATTGTTACGCTTTATGAATGTTACTTCTGGTGAAATACGCATTGATGGCGTGTCTATCGCAGGGGTAACACAAAAAAGTATCCGACAAGCTGTCGCAGTAGTTTCTCAAGACCCAAACTTGTTTCATCGTTCTTTGGCAGAAAACATACGCTATGGAAGACCAGGCGCGACGGACGATGAAGTTGAGGCGGCGGCCAAAGCAGCGCATTGTCATGAGTTTATATCTTGTTTGCCAGAAGGGTATCGGACCTTAGTTGGCGAACGTGGTATCAAACTTTCTGGGGGGCAGCGTCAAAGAATTGCAATTGCTCGAGCAATTTTAAAGAACTCAAGCATTGTGTTTTTGGATGAGGCTACTTCAGCGTTAGATTCCAGTTCAGAAGCGCTGATCCAAGATGCACTGCATGAGCTAATGCAAGGGAGGACTTTATTGGTTATTGCTCACCGCCTTTCAACCATTAAAGAGATGGATGAGATAGTTGTCTTGCATGAAGGGCGAATTGTAGAACGGGGGACCCACGAGGAGTTGATACAGCTTCAAGGTGGGCATTATCGTGTGCTTTGGGAGAAACAATCAGGAGGTTTTGTGGCTGCGAAGAGCTCAAAATAAGCCATTTTTATGACCGGTGTTTTTCTTAGGAAAGACACCGGTATTTTTTACACTTTTTTCGCCGTTTCCTCTTGACAAGCCCGTAAATATTGTATATTCTGGTTAGGCGTTAATTACTTAGCTCTTTTCCTTTCACAACACCTCCAATTTTGCTCTTATGTAAGCCGCCGATGGGTAGTAAGCCTGTACGGAGACTGATTATAAGAGGGGTCATAAATTGACCACTTGAAGGCACTTCCCAAAAGTTATTTGCGGGGACGTGTTTTTTATAAGTCAAAATTTTGGATAGCTGATATCTTTGGCCCAGCAGTGTACAGTGCTTGCACTATACATTTCTGGGTTAAGGACAACAGTCCTTAGTAGTACTTTCACAGTTTAATAGTGACAAGACGTGTACATAAATTTTTTACGTTAATTCTTTTTGAGCAAACGTTTCCTACATAACGTGTAGGGGACAACCGATTCACAGAATCAAAACGGTTGGTAGTTACCATTCTTAACTGCAATTAATCTGCGTATTACACTTCGGTGTGGAAGTACAAAGGTTGAGGCTTTAATGCAAATTAAAGTTTTACTAAGAGTTTGATCCTGGCTCAGGATGAACGTTGGCGGCGTGCCTAAGACATGCAAGTCGAGTGGGTTTAGGCCCACGGCGAACGGGTGAGTAATACCTGGGAACGTCCCTCTAGTGGAGCATATCCAGCCGAAAGGTTGTGTAATTCTCCATGTGATCGCAAGATTAAAGTCGCAAGACGCTAGAGGCGCGGCCCGGGTCCCATCAGCTAGTTGGTAGGGTAAAGGCCTCCCAAGGCTATGACGGGTAGGGGGCCCGAGAGGGTGAACCCCCACACTGGAACTGCGACACGGTCCAGACTCCTACGGGAGGCAGCAGTTTGG
>CAZTCH010000014.1:0-6170 GCA_964612745.1 uncultured Candidatus Saccharibacteria bacterium
TCGTGAGACAGTTTGGTCCTTATCTGCTGTGGGTGTACGAAATTTGAGTGGTCACATCTCTAGTACGAGAGGACCGAGATGTATGGACCTCTGGTGTACCCGTTGTTCCTTCAGGAGCATGGCGGGGTAGCTAGGTCCAGTTTAGATAAGCGCTGAAAGCATATAAGCGCGAAGCTGTCCACAAGACTAGATTTCGTTGTTTAGCGCAAGCTAAACGAAAGGTTCGGAGTAGACGACTCCGTATTATAAGTTAGTGCATAGTGCAAAGGAATTAGTGCTTAGTAGCAATACTAGGTACTATGAACTAAGTACTAAGTACTCGCTTTTATAGGCTGCAGGTGTACGCACAGTAATGTGTTCAGCCGAGCAGTACTAATCAACCGAAAGTTTATTTTACTTTGTTAACTAGCGATTGGTGACTTTATGACACTGTATAACAGTGTCACAGCACCTATATTTGATTCTTCTAGTGCACGCACTAGAAATAAGTTTGTCACATACTATGGTGACTTCATTACGAGCTCTTTTAGTTTTTTCCTCACTTTTTATAGTTCTTGCTGTGTGTTATTATATCTCAGCAGGATTTGTAGAGGCGATGCACTTTTAAGGAATTAGAACCCTTATATGTGTTGTCCAATATAGCAGCTTACTTTCTGTACGCTATTATATTGGGTGACATATACGGCGGGGTCCGACCTGATCCCATCTCGAACTCAGTCGTCAAAACCGCTCGTGCCGATGATACTCGGGTCTTGCCCGTGGGAAAGTAGGTAGTTGCCCTCTATGTTAAACCTCTCCGTAAAGGAGAGGTTTTTCTTTTTGGTACAATACATACATATGGTACTTACAAGTATATTGATACTGTTTTTGGTTGTTGTTTGCATGAGCCTGTTCGTGAGTCTGACGACGCTCTTTGGCTATTTTTCTACTGGAGTCCCGTTAGTGCATAGCAGTGAAACACACGCACAAGCTATTTTTGCCGCGGTAGGGCTTGGTAAAGAGTCTGTGTTTTACGAACTAGGCAGCGGTGATGGCAGGCTGGTGCGTCTAGCTCGCAAAATGGGCGCTACACGGGCGGTAGGGTTTGAGTTAGTGTTCTGGGTGCACTACTATGCAAAGCTCGTGAGTTGGGCCAAAGGAGTGCGGGTAGAGCTCAAGCATACAGATTTCCTGCAAGCGCAGTGGTCAGAGGCGACCGTTGTGTACGCGTATCTGTTCCCAGAGCTGTTAGATGCGGTGGTTGCTAAATTTTATGCAGAGTGCCCAACCGGCGCAGTTCTTATCTGTAAAGATTTTCAGGCGCCTTCTTTTGCTCCTGACTCTGTTATGGAATTTGAGTCTCCGCATAAGGCCTACATATATGTTCGTACTGAGCGCTTGATTGCGTAGCTCTGGGGTGTTCAAATGTGCAGTTTTGCTAAGAGCTGCATTTTTTGGTACATTTAGTAAGTCTTTTTCAGTAATTGGTAACATGTATGCATAAAGTAAAAGCAATCAAAGCAAGAGAAATTTTAGACTCTAGAGGCAATCCTACAGTCGAAGTGGACTGTCTACTCGCCGACGGTTCTTTTGGCCGAGCAGCGGTGCCTTCTGGGGCTTCTACCGGTAGCCACGAAGCAGTTGAGCTGCGAGATGGCGGTAAGCGATATGGTGGTAAAGGTGTAGAAAAAGCAGTAAAGCATGTCAACGAGCAGATTCAGAAAGCAATTAAGGGTAAGGTGTTTGATCAGCACAGTTTGGACTCTACTTTGCTTGCGCTCGACGGTACAGCCAATAAGGGAAAGTTGGGTGCGAATGCTATCCTTGGTGTGTCTTTGGCTTTTGCTCACGCAGCAGCTTTGTGTGAAGGTAAGACACTCTATGGGTATTTTAAAGCTATCTCAAAAACCAAAGAGTTACGTTTGCCTGTGCCAATGATGAACATCTTGAATGGCGGGGCGCATGCAGCAGGTTCGACAGACTTGCAAGAATTCATGGTTATGCCGGTTGGGGCAACAAGTTTTCGTGAGGCGCTTCGTTGGGGTGCAGAAATCTTCCATGCGTTAAAGAAAATTTTAGCCAAGCAAGGCTACGCTACAACGGTTGGTGACGAAGGTGGTTTTGCACCTAAAATTGGTGGAAATGAAAAAGCATTGCAGTTAATCATGGAGGCAATCAAGGCAGCAGGTTTCAAAGCGGGAACACAGATTGGTATTGCTATCGATGCTGCTGCTACTGAGTTTTACAAAGACGGCATGTACGATTTAGCGATTGAAGGCCGAAAGCTGACATCCGAGCAAATGGTTGATTTGTACGCTTCTTGGGTTTCGAAGTACCCGATTGTGTCTATTGAAGATGGTTTGGCAGAAGACGACTGGACAGGGTACGAACTTATGACTAAAAAACTTGGTAAGAAGATTCAAATCGTGGGAGATGATTTGTTCGTTACCAATAAAGAACGTTTGCAAATGGGGATTGAACGCAAAGCTGCCAATTCAATTTTAATTAAGTTAAACCAAATTGGTACTGTAAGCGAAACCATAGATACGATTGCAACAGCAAACAAAGCTGGGTACACTGCGGTGGTGTCACACCGCTCTGGTGAGACAGAAGATGTAACGATTGCTGACTTTGCGGTAGGCTTAGGGACTGGTCAGATTAAGACTGGCTCCTTGTGTCGCAGTGAACGCATTGCCAAGTACAATGAGCTACTCCGGATAGAAGAAGCGCTAGGTAAAAAGGCAATCTTCCCTGGGAAGAAAGCGTTTCGAGTGTAATTTCTTACACGCCGCTTCCATAACTAACCTTATGTAAGCGGTTTTTTTGTTGATTTCAGTTCCGTAGAATATTTACTGGTTAGTGCAATAGATGGTATAATCCATGTACATTTAATAGCTTTTATATGATGAAACGAACGAAAATAGTGGCAACAATTGGTCCTGCTTCTAACCCAGTTCCTGTGCTAACCAAAATGGTGCAAGCTGGTTTGAACGTGGCTCGAATTAACTTTTCTCACGGTACACACGAGAGTAATTTGGTGAGCATTAACAACGTTAAAGCTGTTAGCAAAAAACTCAATATCCCTGTCGCCGTACTTGCAGACTTGCAAGGGCCAAAGATTCGTGTGGGCAACATTGCAGCAGCAATACCTATTAAGCCAGGGCAAAAGATGGTTATTGGGGAAGATTTCCCAATGGACTTCGACATTACCACTTCTGTAAAACCAGGAGAGCGGTTGTTAATCGAAGACGGCTTAATTGAGTTCAAAATTTTAAAGGTTGTACCTACCAGTGGAAAAACCCAAGGTAAGATTTACTGCGAAGTAGTAAATGGTGATGCAGTTCGCCCTCGCAAAGGGATTAACATGCCAGACACGAAGACTACCTTCCCCATCATGACCGAGAAGGATATCGCAGACTTAAAGTTTGCTTTGAAGCAAGACGTGGACTATGTTGCTCTTTCTTTTGTGCGTGGCCCAGAAGACGTAGTGAACCTGAAGCAGCTCATGAAAAAGTTTTTACCGAAAGGCTTTACTATGCCAAAGGTAATGACAAAGATTGAAATCCCTTCTGCAGTAGAACGCTTCGACGAAATTTTAGCAGAAACAGATTCTGTAATGGTGGCACGTGGTGATCTTGGGGTAGAGCTCCCTCCTGCAACTGTTCCTGTTGTGCAAAAGAATATTGTGCGCAAGTGTTTGGAAGCTGCAAAGCCTGTGATTGTTGCTACTCAAATGTTGGATTCTATGATTAAGAATCCTCGTGCAACTCGAGCAGAGGTGAGTGACGTTGCAAATGCAGTCATAGACGGTGCAGATGCCGTTATGCTTTCTGGGGAAACCTCTACCGGTAGCTACCCACTTGAGTGCATTCAAACCATGACCAGTATTATTCAAGATGTAGAAGCATCTGAATACGTAGGCGATGAAACCATGTTCATGGGAGAAGACGACGAAGAAGCGACCGCTGCACTTTGTGCAAGTGCAAGTGATTTAGCACATGGCATAGGAGCAGAAGCAATCGTTGGTGTTACCGAAACTGGCTTTACTGGCCGTTTCCTAGCTCAACAGCGTCCATTTATGCCTGTGTATATGGTATCTGCAAACCCATCGGTGTGCCGACAGTTGGTCCTATTCTCCGGTGTGCAGCCAGTGCTCAGAAAGTGGGAAAAAGAAGCAACTACTGTTGTTGACCATGCAATCGCAGATCTGAAGAAAGCAGGGCTTGTGAAAAAAGGACACCAAGTTATTGCTGTCTCTGGCTCTGGTGCAGGTGTGCGAGTAAACAAGATTGAAGTAAAGACTGTAGCGTAAAAAAAGACAGTAGCTAGTTACCAGTTCGCGACTAGAATCTGAAAAAGAAAACCTCTGGGTGTTGCCCAGAGGTTTTTTATATAAGTAACCTTTGTTGGTTTTCCGTAATCTATACTCTTTCTTAGCCCTTAGCCCTTTTTTGATGGGAGTAGCAACTACTGCGGTTTGTTTTTGCGAAGGTTATACAGTGTGACCAAGAAGCCACCAGTAAGACCAAGAGCAAGGTCACTCATGGTGTCTGCAATAGATGGTTGCATGACGGTGCTTGTATACGTGTCGAGTAAAAACTCCATCAATTCCCAGCTTGTGGCTGCAAGTGCGACTAAGCCAACACAAAAGAGTAACCGAAAAAGCCATGGTAATCGCTGGCCGGAGGAAAGGAGTGGTTTAGTCTGGAGGAGCGCGCTGCTCGCTGCGGCAATGCTCATACCCCCGAGAAAATGTAGGGCATTATCTAATCTAGAAATTTGCCAGTAGAGTCCACTGACTGTTGCAAATGCGTGTAAGACCAGTACCGTTACCGGCCACCGAATTATTTTGTAAGTATTCATATTTATGTTTAAGAATTTGAGTAAAGCCGTTTGCGACCAAAGCCGTTGCGTAAATTGACGTACTTTCTGTACTCACAAGCAATTCCTTCCCAGTTTTCTGCCGATATCCGCAAGGGTCTATCGTTGATAGTAATACCAGAGTTAAGTTTGATTTTGCTTAGTTTGACAACTAGCAGGCTAGGGTCGGTTTCCTTACTGACTTTAAGTAAAGTTGGCATCGCCCCTGGTCCAATAGGGAATCTCTCAAATAAATTAATAAGATGAGGGTATTGATACGCTGTGTCGATTAATACTTCGGTCCATAAGAACGATAGCTTAAAACCAAATTGGGGCAAGATTTGATGAACACCATCCCACACAGATATAGTATCCCAAGTTTCAACTTGCTTCGCAATTTGTGGGATTATCTCTGGCAGAAATTGGGTTATAAATAGCTCTCTTGTTGGGTATTCGCTCCGCAGTATGGTGCTTATCGGAAACACATAGGGAGTTCCATATATTGGTCGTTTAAGTGTTCTGAGTTTGGAAAGCAGTATGTTGTTTTGTGTTTTATTAAAGCTTAAAAGGCCTGTTTGTATAATTGTTTCAGGTCTAGCAATCATTCGACAGTAAAAAATGTTCAACAGCCACAAGTTAAAATCTTCTCGAATGGGATTTAGTAATTTGTGGAAGCATATTGTTTGCGCGTCAAATTCACGAAAAATATTACAAAATCTATATTTAGAAAGAATGGGGTCATTTGTATATGGCGGTGGGATGTTTTGTACTTTGTCTTTCCAAATGCGCATTCTTTCTTGTATAAACCATTGCATGCCTTCGATTGTGTCATTTTGCTGTATGCTTTCTTCGGGGTGCATACTTGTGTGCTTATTCCAATGACGATAAAGATCTTTTAGATATGTTGGTAATTCCATCTTAAAATTTTTGCATACATTATAAAAAGTCGCAATTGCGACTTTTTATATAAACATGAACAAAGCTTGCGTAGATTTGTAATTTTCCGAATTACGTACTCTTGGCGGTGTACTCGGGTATGGTACCCGTAGGTGCAACCCTTGTAAGGGTATTCTAGCACGTTCTTGATACAAAAGTTTAGGTTTGTGGGTCGCTAATTGTTTTAATGGTTTGTATTTTTTATAATGAAGAAATGGACAAAACTACGGAATTTAAGAAGCTAATTGCCAAGGTTGCTTCTGAGACCAGCACTACGCTTCCCCAAGGGTATCAGTATAGATATGCCCCTTATAACTGCTGGAAATGCGGTAAGGAGATTATTATCTTTAAATGGACTGATTCGCTACTAGCGGGCGAAATTAGCGAGCCACCAG
>CAZTCH010000015.1:0-5164 GCA_964612745.1 uncultured Candidatus Saccharibacteria bacterium
ATATATTCCAGTTAATCAAAATTATGTCAGGAAACTCTCGCTCCATCGGAATCGTCGGTCTCCCCAATGTCGGAAAATCCACTCTATTTAATGCGATCACCAAAAGCAACGTAGAGGCTGCAAATTACCCATTCGCTACAATTGACCCAAATGTTGGAGTAGTGGCCGTTCCCGACGCGCGCTTAGAAAAGCTCGCCACTCTTGAGAAGAGTGAAAAAATAGTACCAACTACAATTGAGTTTGTAGATATTGCTGGGCTTGTTTCCGGTGCCCATAAAGGTGAAGGATTGGGCAACCAATTCTTAGGGCATATTCGAGAAGTAGATGCGATATTGGAAGTAGTCCGTGTATTTGAAAATGACGATATTATCCATGTGAATGGTTCAATAGATCCAGCACGAGACGTTGAGACTATTGCCATAGAACTACAATTAGCAGACTTGCAAAATGTTGAAAAGCGAATAGAGTCAGTAACTAAACAAGCCAAAAGTGGTGACCGCGAATTTGTTATAAAAAAACAAGTGCTCGAAAAATACAAAGCAGCACTGGAAGCTGGGCACATGGCAAACACTGTCGAGTTGTCCGACGAAGAAATCGCACAGAGCAAAGACATACAACTGCTCACAACGAAGCCTTTTCTATACGTAGCAAACAGCCAATACGATATGCAAGCAAAAAGTTTCAAGCTCACCACTACCAGCTTAAAGCTGGATGTTATCCCTATCGACGCGCAACTTGAATCAGAACTTGCAGCCCTTACCGATGCAGAGCAAGCAGAGTATTTACAAGAGTTGGGCCTGCCTGAAAGTGGCCTTACGAAAATTATTCACACTGCGTACCAAACACTAGGACTTATCACGTTTATTACCGCTGGTCCGAAAGAAAGTAAGGCGTGGACATGTACCAAAGGATCTAAAGCGCCACAAGCAGCTGGAAAAATCCATACTGACTTTGAAAAAGGATTCATTCGCGCCGAAGTCATTCAGTGGGATAAACTTTTGGAAGCCAATGGCTATGTTGGAGCAAAAGAAAAAGGTTGGTTACGTGTCGAAGGAAAAGAGTACATAGTACAAGATGGCGATGTAGTACATTTCAGATTCACTGCATAAAAACATTACCCAGAATACATCTGGGTTTTGTTTTTCTTAAATGATATACTGTACATATGTTTCGTCGCAGAACTAACCAAGGTTTTACACTCATAGAACTACTCGTTGTAGTCGCCATTATTGGGCTACTCTCGAGCGTTGTTTTGGTTTCATTAAATTCGGCACGAAAGAAAGCACGGAATGCAAAGCGGGTTGCAGATATGCGGCAAATTCAATCTGCACTAGAACTGTATTACTCTGACAACAACTCCTACCCAAATAACGGACTCACGTGGGCAGACGAATGTGCCGATGGTGGCTCCCTTACCCCTGGAGCAGTCATTCCTGGCTTGGTACCAACCTATATGGCAAAATTTCCCAGTGACCCGCTCATGAACAAAAGCGCCAGCACGAGTTGCTATGTGTATGCGTCGAATGGAACAGACTATAAATTTTTAGTACACAACGTCACAGAAAATACCGCAGCAGAGTATCTAGCACAGAACAGCTTTGTTGACCCCCGACGAGATAGCGGTAGCGCTGACTGTACGGTCGATGGTGTCGCACCTTGGGCATGGGCAATATATTCCCCTGGGGCTTGTGGTTGGTAATAATTTGGATTAAAACATATGAGCACAGACCAAAACGACAATCAAATCCCAGATTTTAGCAATTTTACCGAACACTCTACCTTGCCCCCGCAAGAGCAGCCCTCGGTAGACACAATTGAGGCCACCCCAAGTACACCACTGGCAAAACCACTGACCAATACAAAAATGGCAGTGGCCATAGCTGGAGTGTGCCTTATTGCGGGGATAATTATTTTACAACTTGTACTCACTGCCCAAACCCGAAAGCCACGCCCAGTGCCGCCGCTAGAAACGCCAAAGACAACCCCAACAAAACGAGCAAAATAGCTCCTATAAACACGTAATACATCTTACCGTCTCACAAAACCTGTCACTTTCCCCAAGGTGGACAAAGTGGAACAATCTTTGGTATAATACACATAACTTACCGGAAATAAGGCAAAAAACCGGCAAAGTCTTACAATTTAACTCTATTTTCTGCTTTGCGAACATAAGTGCGGGCCAGTCCCCATTTGTGTCAATATATGCAGAAATGAAAGGAAATCTTTCATGCCACGATACGAGCTGTGTTACATTCTGGCCGCCCAAGTGAGCGACGACCAGGTTGCTGGTGTTACCGAACAAATCCGCCAGTTTATTACTGATTTCGGTGGAACGGAAATCACCGAAGAACAATTAGGGAAAAAGAAGTTAGCTTACCCTATTAAAAAGACTCGCAACGGATTTTACGTTGCTGTGACTTTTACTATGGATAGCCGCAAAGTAAATGCATTAGAAGCAAAAGTACGAACCCAAACTGCTACCATTATTCGCCATTTGCTTGTTAACCTCGACGAACATCTTGTTCGCTCCGAAAAAGACAAGGTTGCACAAAGCAAGTTAACTCACCGCCCAGACGAAGGCGAAGAGACTGCTGCTGCACCAGTACAAGAAAGTGCTCCAGTAAAGACAGTAGTCAAAGAGCCAGAAGTAAAAATTGAAGAACCAGAAGTAGTCGCAGAAGATATCACTACCGAAGACCTCGACAAACAGATTGAAGCTGCTCTTTCCGATGAAATCATAAAATAATTATCCACGGATACACTGATACCACGGATAGAACGTGCGCGACTTTGCCACCGTATAATCTGTGACATCTGAGCAATCCGTGATCCCAGAATCATATGGACTTAAACAAAGTCATGTTAATCGGTCGTCTGACTCGCGACCCAGAAATGCGTGCTACCCCTACTGGGGTAAATGTGTGCCAACTCAGCATTGCAACCGGATATGCTTACACAAACCAAGCAACTGGGCAAAAAGTAGAACAAACAGAGTTCCACAACGTAGTACTCTGGAGAAAACTTGCAGAGATTGCTGCGCAGTATTTGAAAAAGGGTACTCAAATATACATTGAAGGTCGTCTGCAAACCAGAAGTTGGGATGCCCAAGATGGACAAAAGCGCTATCGGACAGAAATCATTGCCGATAACATGATCATGCTGAGCAAGTCGACAGGTGCTACTGGGGCTCAAACAGGCGCTCCATTTGCAGCACCAGCACCAACCACAGGCAAAGGTGAAGCACTCGAAGAAGAATTACCAACTATTCAAGCTGGTGACGATCTCCAAGTAGAAGATATTCCATTTTAAACCAACAAGTCAGAGACTACTGAACTTATTTCACACTCTTTGGCTCCTCACTAGTAATAACTAATATTTATGCGATTACAACAACGCGAACGCGAAGTACCGCAGGTTAAGAAAAACTGCTACTTCTGCACCAACAAGATAACGACAGTTGACTACAAAGACACTCAGTTAATCAGACGCTTCATGTCTCCTCATGCGAAGATCATGAACCGCAAGAAAACTGGCTCCTGCCCAAAGCACCAACGCATGATCACGCTCGCCTTGAAGCGCGCTCGCCACATGGCATTCCTGCCGTTTGTTGCTGCTTAAGCAACAAACCAGTGGAAAGTTTTAAAGTTCATCAAGTTTATAAAGCAATACGCTTGCTTTATAAACCAACTTTATAAACTTTCAACTTTATAAACTTTACGAACTTTTAGTATGTCTTTAGACCTCAACGACATGAAAGTGGGGACCATTATCTTGTACAACGGTGATCCGTTCCAAGTTATATGGTCAAACCGCATGCGCACTGCTCAGCGCAAACCAGTTATGCAAACCAAGCTTCGAAATGTCATTACTGGCAAAGTAATGGAATACTCATTTAAGTTTGGAGAACGCATAGACGAAGCAGATGTATCTCGTGAACGGGCAAACTTTTTGTACACCGATGCAGATGGTACACACTTCATGAGCAATGAAACGTTCGAGCCAATTGATTTCAACAAAGAAATAACTGCCGAACAAGAACAGTTCTTGAAAGAAGGAATCGAAGTGAGCGTGCTCCGCTTTAACGGGCAACCAGTATCTATTGAATTGCCAATTAAAGTAGCATACAAAGTTACCGAATCCCCTCCTGGCATAAAAGGTGATAGCGGTGGAACGGTGACTAAGAAAATCACTTTGGAAACCGGCCTGGTTGTAGACGCTCCTTTGTTTATCAAGGAAGGCGAAACAATCATTGTAGACACACGCACTGGTGAATACATTGAGCGATCGAATAGCTAGCGAATTAGCCACTAGCTTCTAGCTCTTAGGAACTAGCAAAACAAAGACTACCCTCTGGGTAGTCTTTGTTTTATTCTATAAGCTAGTTCCTAGAGCTATTTATTTGAGTTGATTTATATAATTACTTGCAGCCAGAGCCGCTTTTGCACCTTCTCCTGCAGCAATAATAATCTGCTCACCCCATGCATCATTTGCATCTCCCGCACAAAACAACCCCGAGACAGTAGTCTCCAAGTTGTTGTTTACTTGAATTTCACCTGTATCATTTTTTTCAACTGAAGAAACAAAATCCGTAGACGGCACATATCCGATTTCAACAAATACTCCCGATACTGGAAGTAGCGCAACTTCCCCATTTGGTTTTTGGACTCTGAGTCCAGTGACCCCCACTTCCCCTACTACCGCAACTGCTTTGGTGCTGTTTAAAAAAGTGATATTTGCCGCACTCTCTACTTTTGCACGCAACACTGCATCGCCACTGAGCTGCCCGTTAATATTCACACTGTAAATTTTGTTTGCCACACGTGAAAGCGCTAATAACGCATCGAGTGCACTATTACCCCCACCAACCACCGCTACGTCTTTACCTTTATACAAAGGCGCATCACATGTCGCGCACACTGCGACACCTTTTCCGTAATACTGCTCTTCGCCAGGGATTCCTAAATGCCGTGGGTTTTTTCCCGAAGCGATAATAACCGCTTTGGCGTACAATGGCCCTATGGTTTTGGTTTCAACTGTAAAAATTGTTACATTTTTCTCTATCCCTGTAACTTCCACCCCTTCTTTGACTTCCAAATCAGTGCCAACATGTTCTAAGTGCTCTCTGAACTTGAGTGCGAGCTCAGCACCAGAAACCATGGAGTAC
>CAZTCH010000016.1:0-2413 GCA_964612745.1 uncultured Candidatus Saccharibacteria bacterium
TGAATCAGGATTTTGTTGGAAAAAAGTTCGGATTTTGTTCAGGAGACACAGCAAAAGAAAAGAATGCTTATAAAAAGCATTCTTTTTTGTTTTTGGTGTATAATAAAAACGTAAAGAAATATAAACAAAAAAATATGGATAATAAAAAAATTCCTACCAGTATTGGAGCTGTCGTGCTTGTCATCATCGCCATCACAGCCGGGATGTTTGTGTGGGTATATGAAAGAGGGCGGGATTGGGATACAGACACGGCAGTGATGCAGCTAAAGGTTGTCCCGAAAGAGGCGGGAAAAACTGATTTGAGTGAATCAGAATTAAAAACTCCTATTTCAGAACCGGAGCATGCTAAGTCTATAGTTTTCGAACCATTTGAAAAGTGGGCTACCTACAAAAATAAAGTCATAGGTATTGAAATAAGATATCCTCATGAACTTTTCTTAAATACAAAAGATAGTACTAAAATTACTTTTGATTATCTTAGCCCAAATGATCCGGAACAAACTAAAGAATATGCTACTTTAGTAGAGATGATAATTTCTTTAGAAGAAGGATCTGTTGATAAAGTTATTAAGGAAAGAACACTAGAAAGACCATTGAATCTCAAACAGCAAGAAATCACTTTAAATAATGTAACTGCTGAGCAGTTAACGTATACAAGTGGTTTTGATGGGGGGACAATGTACCAGACTTATATTCCTAATGGAAGGAGTACAATAGTTATTTGGTACGCTGGCGACAATCAGCTAGAAAATACTTTCAATAGAATACTTTCAACTATTAGATATTCAAAGTAGTTAGTTGTCAAACTTTGTTAGTGATAAGGCAATGTTTTATTTTTTCTTGTAAAAAAAGGGTGTCCTGATTTTGAATCAGAACACTCACTGCTGAAAATGTACTACTGATAATTCATACCCGCTGGGTCAAGGAAATTTTCAGGATATGCAGGATAGGTCGGATTTGTACCGCAAGCCGAAACCGGTAACGCGCCTGTGAGGGAAAAACTGGAGTGATATGCTCCGGTGCGAATCCCAAAGTGAAAATGTGTGTTTGAACCTAGATCAGCTATAGTGGCAATCTTTTGACCCTGCGTCACTGTGTCATTGAGAGCCAGCCCGCCGTACGTATTGACGTGCCAATACACAGTTGTGAAGAAATTTCCAGTATCCTGAACCACTATCGCATAGGCCCATCCGTCTGCGGTTGCATCATGAATTGCTTTCACAACGCCATCATGCGCAGCCTGAACATCCTCACCGTAGGTGGCGTTCACATCCGTACCGCCATGTTTCTTTGGTGTACCAGAAGGGCACTCTCTGTATACCCATGTTGCGCCGAAAGCTAAGTTTACTGTCCTACTCGAAAACGTCCCCGTGAGTGGCCACTTCAAAGATGTCGGAGCAGTCTGTCGGTTGAAGTTGTCATCAGCAATCAAGAAATAACTCTGCCCGTTGCCACCCACATAGTCGGGCGAGGCCCAGTTGCCCGACGCGGAATAGAAGTAGTACTGGGCGTAGCCGTAGTCCGGAGCCGTAGAAGTCAGCGTCCAATAACCGGAATTCTCCGTGTCATTGATAGTGGTACTCCGACTGTCATAGAAAGCAATCCTGTCGGAAACACCGATGAAGGAGTCCATGTCAATGTTTGACGGACTGGTACACGGCAGGACGACGTTGTACGGATCACAGGCGGAATAGGCGAAACCGTTGCCCGAGTAGCCCATGAACAGCAGGGCTACAAAGATGGGTGACATCAGACGCAAAAACAGGGTTCTCATTTCAAACTCCTCAGAACAAGATACGATAGATAAATAGAAACACTCTGATTTATGGTTTACACGACATGCCTTTCGTGTTGTTAATGAACCGTTTAAGAGTAACAAAAAAAAAGGCTCTGCGTCAAACAATTAGGTATCGGTATGATACAATAAATACGTTCCAACTTCGTCCCGTGTCCTCAGCAGATATAATCAAGCGATTGATATACAACAAAAAAACGAAGGATTTCATCATACATGCCTGCGAGCAATCACTCAGGTTCAGTACTGTCAGTAAATGGGAAGACTTGTCAGATAAGTTTAAAATGCAATTTTCTTTTAATGTTGGTGTAATGGTATTGGGGCTAGATGTATCTAAAGAAGAAGGTTACCAATACTTAGCGAATGTATGTCAGGGGGAGTCATCAATGAATGAATTTCATACTCACGTTCGATCACTGCTTTCAAACCGAGGAATTGAAGTGAGTGAAGAGAATATCAGACGGCCATTCTAAGTAATGCCGTTCCAACCTGTCATAGGCAGACAAGCATCGTTACAGATCCGCAGTAACTCTTTTTAATTACCCTATGAAAGCGACAAAAGAAAAAATCATCATTTTTGATATGGATGGTGTTTTGTTTGACACTATTCCGTATGCT
>CAZTCH010000017.1:0-2135 GCA_964612745.1 uncultured Candidatus Saccharibacteria bacterium
AGAATTTCACCGAGAGATATTACAAAGACAAAAAAGGGTGGTTAAAAATTTCAGCCCGAGGCAAAGAGTTCCGAATGACTGCTGAACAAGTACTCAATCACCTACTACCAACCGTAGCGGGAGTAAAGCCAAATTTAATGCTAAAAGTAGAACACCAAGAATCAGTTATTGAGCAAGGAAAGAAAGCGCAAGAGTAATCACTGAGGTTAAATATAGAGCACTTCAGGTGAGGCTATTTCTAGGCTAGTGTAGTTTTGCTTTTTATCAGTGTTTGTTCAGCGAGCTACACAACGTTAAAACCCATTTTATGACACCCAATGCTTCTACTTTTTCTTTCCAGTCAGTACGAGGGTACCCGAAGGGTCGCTGTGTGCTCCTCCGCTATTGACATGTTTTTCACCAATTTTGGCACCATTTTTAAGTACATAGACTAGTGACATACCGTGACCTCTGCCCAGCCCGTACTCAGTTTTGAGCCACGCAAGTATCTCACCGGCCTTGGTATCATTGCCAAAACCCTTGGCTGTAGCCATAGCAATGAGTTCAGCTGGAGTTTTTCCCGTTTTTTCTTCGATAGCATCGAGATATGCTTGGAATGACATGTTTGTATTGTACCAAAAAGTTCTAACGTACAAAAATAGGATAAATAAAAAAATAATGCTAAAAAAGCTCGACTCACTCCATAGCGGAAATAAGGAACTGCTGTATCTAAGCCTTATTCCCCAGCTTTCCGGGTTGGGGTAAAGAAGGATAGGATTGGTTCTGGTTTTCTAAAGGATACACTTCTGTACGATCTGCGACAAATGATGTACCTTCCTGCCCATCACTTAACGTACCGGAAATGAGTTTTGTTACGGTTATCATCACAATGTTTCCAGGTTCCGTATTTACTATTGCTTCGGCAACAGTTCCACCACCAGTTTTATATTGTATTTGGTCACCTACTTGTAAGTTCTCGAAAAACTTAAGTTGTCCTGGAAATTTTTCATCCGCAAGTAAGGCCTCGGTTGCTCTTGCTCTTGAAGCATCACTGATTCCTGCTTCAAAACTAGCTGCGTGCATAAACGATCTCCCCATGTTGTATTTCGATTACTGTCTATACATTGTAATCTACACTTACTTGCACAAAATTAATAGCAAGAAGATTTACTTAAAAGCAAATTTTAACAGAATTTGCCGTTACCCACCTCACTCTCCAGCTTTTCGGATCGTTTCCAAGTCGAGCTTTTTCATTGGCATAAAAACAGCAGTTACCGCCTCCGCTTTTTCAGGGTCGCGCATCATTTCATCTAAAATCCTTGGTGTTATTTGCCACGTTACACCAAACTTATCCGTGCACCACCCGCATTGCTCAGCTTCAGGGACGGCGGACAACTTTTCCCAGAAGAAATCAATTTCTTCTTGAGTCTCACACTCAACAATATATGAAGTTGCGCCGTTAAGCTTGAATTGCTCAACAGGACCACCATTGAGAGCCATGAAGCTTATTCCATCGAGCTCGTATTCTGCAGTCAACACAGATCCCGCAGGTTGTCCCCCAACTTCCTCCACACCCTTAGGAGCTTTTGTGATATCTCCCATTTTGGCACTGTGTTCGCCAGGAGCTGCATTGAAAGTATCTATGTAGTAGTTGGCTGCCTCCTCTCCGTCATTCTTAGCAAACCAGATACAGGTGATGAGTTTACTCATATTATCTTTCTGTAGAAAATTCTACGATCCACTCAATACCATACTTATCTCTGAACATACCCGCATACGAGCCCCACGGACTGTCACCCATTGGTCCTTCAACCTCTCCGCCGACCGAAAGACCAGTGAATACTCTGTCTGCCTCTTCCTTGCTTTCAGTATGTACTAAAATCTTGCTGCGATTCTCGCGCTCATTTACTCGCCCCAGAACCTCCGGAACGTCATTGGCTATCAGCATCGTGTTGTTGCCAATGGGTAAAGAAATGTACATTATTTTGTCGGCTTCTTTTTCTGGAATGGGGAACTGCGCGCTCGCAAGGTCTTTGAAACGCACTACTTTGGTAAACTCTCCGCCGAATACTGACTTATAGAATGTGAATGCCTCTTCTGCATTACCGTTAAAGTTGATCCAGGGATGGAGTGTTGACATGCAGAATGATAGCAAA